>NZ_CP156079.1:3483537-3789544 GCF_040892545.1 Paracidovorax avenae | reverse complement strand
CTCGGGCGCATCCTGGGCGATGTGATCCGCGAGCAGGAGGGCGTAGCCGCCTATGACCTGGTGGAGCAGGTGCGCAAGTTGTCGGTGGCATTCCGCCGCGATGCGGACCAGGAGGCGGACAAGGCGCTCAAGAAGCTGCTCAAGGGCCTGTCGGGTGACCAGACGGTGAGCGTGATCCGCGCCTTCACGTATTTCAGCCACCTGGCGAACCTCGCCGAGGACCGGCACCACATCCGCCGCCGCACCGTGCACGAGCGGGCCGGCAGCACGCAGGAAGGCAGCATCGAGGTGGCCCTGGCCCGGCTGCGCTGGGCGGGCATCGCGCCGCGCGCCGTGGCGCAGACGCTGGCGCGCAGCTACGTGTCGCCGGTGCTGACCGCGCACCCCACGGAGGTGCAGCGCAAGAGCATCCTGGACGCGGAGCGCGACATCGCCGAACTGCTGGCCGAGCGCGACGAGATCCAGGCGCGGGGGCTGTTCTACAAGTCCGCGCGCGATGCGCTCACGCCGCGCGAGCTGGCGGCCAACGAGGCGCGGCTGCGCGCCCGCGTCGCGCAGCTCTGGCAGACCCGGCTGCTGCGTTACACCAAGCTCACGGTGGCCGACGAGATCGAGAACGCGCTTTCCTATTACGAATCGACCTTCCTGCGCGAGATCCCGCGCCTGTACGAGGACCTGGAGCGGGCGCTGGGCAGCCAGCCGGTGGCGAGCTTCCTGCGCATGGGCCAGTGGATCGGCGGCGACCGCGACGGCAACCCCAACGTGAGTGCCGAGACGCTGGAGCTGGCGCTGCGCCGCCAGGCCGAGGTGGCCCTGCGCCATTACCTGACTGAGGTGCATTACCTGGGGGGCGAGTTGTCGCTGTCGGCCCGTCTGGTGCAGGTCTCCCCCGAGATGCAGCAGCTCGCCGAGCGCTCGCCCGACACCAGCGAGCACCGGCAGGACGAGCCCTACCGCCGCGCGCTCACCGGCATCTATGCGCGGCTGGCGGCGACGCTGCGCGAATTGACGGGCGGCGAGGCGGCGCGCCATGCCGTGGCGCCCCAGAACCCGTATGGCGACGCCTCGGAATTCCTCGCGGACCTGCGCGTCATCGAGGCCTCGCTGCGGTCGCACCGCGGGGCGCCGCTGGCGGCGCAGCGGCTGCATCCGCTGGTACGGGCCGTGGAGGTGTTCGGCTTCCACCTGGCCACGGTGGACCTGCGGCAGAGCTCCGACCAGCACGAGCGCGTGGTGGCGGAACTGCTGGCCACGGCGCGGATCGAGGCCGATTACGCGGCTCTGCCGGAGGACGCGCGCCAGGCGCTGCTGGTGCGCCTGCTGTGCGATGCCCGTCCGCTGCGCGTGGTGGGTGCGGAGTATTCGGAGCACACGCGCGGCGAGATCGCCATCTTCGAGACGGCGCGGCGCATGCGCGACCGCTACGGCGCCCAGGCCATCCGGCACTACATCATCAGCCACACCGAGACGGTGAGCGACCTGCTGGAAGTGCTGTTGCTGCAGAAAGAGGTGGGCCTGATGCGCGGCACGCTGGACGGGGCCGATGCGCGCGCCGACCTGATCGTGGTGCCGCTCTTCGAGACCATCGGCGACCTGCGCAACGCCCAGCCCATCATGCGCGAGCTCTACGAGGTGACGGGCTTCGCGGCCATGGTGCAGCGCGGCGGGGCCGAGCAGGACATCATGCTGGGCTACTCCGACAGCAATAAAGACGGCGGCATCTTCACCAGCAACTGGGAGCTCTACCGCGCGGAGATCGCCCTGGTGGAACTGTTCGACGCACTGGAGGCGCGCCACCGCATCCGCCTGCGGCTTTTCCACGGGCGCGGCGGCACGGTGGGGCGAGGCGGCGGCCCGAGCTACCAGGCCATCCTGGCGCAGCCCCCGGGCACGGTGCGCGGACAGATCCGCCTGACCGAGCAGGGCGAGGTGATCGCCTCCAAATATGCCAACCCGGAGATCGGCCGGCGCAACCTGGAGACGCTGGTGGCGGCCACGCTGGAGGCCACGCTGCTGCAGCCCACCAAGCCCGCGACCAAGGCCTTCCACGAGGCCGCGGCCGAACTCTCGCAGGCGAGCATGGCGGCCTACCGCGCGCTGGTGTACGAGACGCCGGGCTTCGCCGACTATTTCTTCAACTCCACGCCGATCCGGGAAATCGCCGAGCTCAACATCGGATCGCGCCCCGCCTCGCGCAAGCCGAGCCAGAAGATCGAGGACCTGCGCGCCATTCCCTGGGGGTTCAGCTGGGGCCAGTGCCGGCTCACGCTGCCGGGCTGGTACGGTTTCGGATCGGCCGTGGAGGCCTTCGTGAAGGCCGCGGGCGAGGATCCCAAGGCGCGCATGGCGCTGCTGCAGAAGATGTACCGGCAGTGGCCGTTCTTCCGCACGCTGCTGTCCAACATGGACATGGTGCTGGCCAAGAGCGACCTGGCCCTGGCGTCGCGCTACAGCGAACTGGTGGCGGATGCGCGCCTGCGCCGCAAGGTGTTCGGCGCCATTGAGGCCGAATGGCAGCGCACGGTGGATGCGCTGGCGCGCATCACCGGCGACCGGCAGCGGCTGGCCCACAACACGGCGCTGGCGCGCTCGATCCGCCACCGCTTCCCTTACATCGATCCGCTGCACCACCTGCAGGTGGAACTGGTGCGGCGCTGGCGCGCGGGCGAGGGCAGCGAGCGCGTGCAGACCGGTATCCACATCTGCATCAACGGCATCGCGGCGGGGCTGCGCAACACCGGCTGAGGCCGCGGGCCTGCTTCTTGCTCGCGGTGATGCCGGCACGCGGCGGCGCCGCGCATGGACACCGGCGGCGAAGGCAGCGTGAATGGAACCGAGAACAACGACGACCATGATGGCGGCGGCGGCCGGCCAGGCGGCGGAGCGCGGGCGCGCCGGCTGGCTGCGCCGGCTGTGGGCGCAGGACGCCTTCGTCTATAGCCTGCGCGTCTTCATCGCGCTGAGCGGCGCGATGGCGCTGTGCTGGTGGCGCGACCAGGTGGCGCTGGTGACGCCGCTCTTCCTGGGCATCATCGCCAGCGCGCTGGCGGAGACCGACGACAGCTGGCGCGGGCGCCTGCGCGCGGTGCTGGTCATGCTCGCGTGCTTCGCGCTCGCGGCGTTCTCGGTGGAGCTGCTGCTGCCGCATCCGGCCTGGTTCGTGGCGGGCCTGGCATGTTCCACCTTCGGCTTCACGATGCTGGGCGCCATCGGCGAGCGCTACCGGGCGATCGCGTCGGCGACCGTGATCCTGGCGCTCTACGCGGCCATCAGCGCATCCCCGGGGACGGTGGCCGGGCATGTGCCGGCAGGCGGCCCCTGGCATGTGCCGCTGCTGCTGCTGTCCGGCGCGGCGTGGTATGCGCTGCTGTCGCTGCTGTGGTGCGCGGCGTTCCCGCACCAGCGGGTGCGGCAGAACCTCGCGGGGCTGTACGACCAGCTGGGTGCCTACCTGCGGCTCAAGGCCAGCCTGTTCGAGCCGGTGCGCGGCGTGGACGTGGAGCGGCGGCGCCTGGCGCTGGCGCAGACGAACGGCCGGCTGGTGGCGGCGCTCAATGCCACGAAGGAAAGCATCTTCAGCCGCTGGGGCGCCGGCGCGAGCGCTCTGCCGACGGGGCGGATGTTGCGGCACCTGAATCTCTATTTCATCGCGCAGGACATCCACGAGCGCGCGAGCTCCTCGCACCACCACTACAACGAGTGGGCGGATGTGCTGTTCCACAGCGACGTGCTCTACCGCTGCCAGCGCGTGCTGCAGCTGCAGGGCGTGGAGTGCGCGCGCATCGCACATGCGCTGCAGATGCACCAGCCCTTCGAGCGGGACGGGGCCGTGGCGCGGGCCATGGCCGACCTGCGCGACGCGATCGCCTACCTGGAGGCCCAGGGCCGGGCGGAATGGCAGCGCCCCCTGCGCAGCCTGCGCGCGCTGGCGCGCAACCTCGCCACGCTGGACGCGCAGCTCGACGCCGCGACCCATCCCGACGGCGGGGAACGCGCGGGGGACAGCAGCCTGCTAGACCGCTCCCCGCGCTCCCTGTCCGATGCCTGGGGCCGGGTGCGGGCGCAGCTGCATCGCGGCTCGCCGCTGTTCCGGCACGCGGCGCGGCTGTCCCTGGCGCTGGCGGCAGGCCATGGCGTGATGCAGCTGATCGATCCCGTGCACGGCTACTGGATTCCACTGGCCACGCTGTTCGTGTGCCAGCCAACGTACGGCGCGACGCTGGCGCGCGTGGCGCAGCGCATCGCCGGCACCGCCGTCGGCCTGGTCGCGGGCTGGGCGCTGCTGCGGCTGTTCCCGAGCCTGCCGCTGCAGGCGCTCTTCGCGGTGGCGGCGGGGGTGTTGTTCTTCGTCACCCGCACCACGCACTACCTCACGGCCACGGCTGCCATCACGCTGCTGGTGCTCATGTGCTTCAACCAGGCCACCGGCGCGGCGCACGGGCTGATCCTGCCGCGCCTGCTGGACACGATGATCGGCAGCGCCATCGCCGCGGTGGCGATGCTGTGGGTGCTGCCGGACTGGCAGGGGCGCCGCCTGGCGGCCGTGGCCGCCCAGGCCCTGGCCGCGCATGCCCACTACCTGCGCGAGATCCTCTCGCAGTACGCCACCGGCAAGGCCGACGACCTGGACTACCGGCTCGCGCGGCGCAACGCGCACAACGCGGATGCGGCGTTCTCCACCACCCTCTCGCACCTGCTGCAGGAGCCGCGCCATGTGCGATCGCATTCGCTGGCCGGCATGCGCATGCTGGTGGCTTCGCACACCCTGCTGAGCTATCTCTCGGCGCTCGGTGCGCACCGGGCGGGACCTGCGGGCCCTGCCGCGGACCTGGCGCAGGAGGCCGGGGCGCATGCGGTGGCGCGGCTGGAGGCGCTCGCGGCCGCGCTGCGCCGGCAGGAAGGCGCAGCGCTGGAGGATGCCGGACGCGCGCAGGCGCTGGCGGCCGCGCTGGAGCAGGCAGCGGATGCCATGGCGCTGCGGGGGGATGTTGGCGTGGCTGACATCCCGGCGGAAACGCTGCGCATCTTGCATACGCAGTTGGCGCTGGTGTGCCGGCAGATGGGAGTGATCGAGGGGGCTGCGCGGGAGTTGTTGGGGTGATTTTTTTCCGGGGGCCGGGATGTGCGCCCGGCGGCGCACCTACTTTCTTTTGCTTCGCCAAAAGAAAGTAGGCAAAGAAAAGGCGAGCCCTGGTGTCTGCGTCCCCCTTCGCCCTTTGGGCGAAGGGGGCAGCCTGTGGTGCTCGGAGGCAAGGCGCGGCTGCGGAACTCGCTGCGCGCTGGCGCGCTCCGCTCGGACAACCGCAGCCAGTCAGATGACGAAGCAGGCGTGTCCTTCGGCACGCCTGCGCGCCTCGCCTCCTGCGCTCCTCGGCGCAGACACGAGGGCGGGGTGCCGCATACGGGCCATTGCTTCGCTCGGCCTGGGGTGCGCGAGTGCGTTGCACCGCGCACCGTTTTCTTGGGGCGGAGCGCTGGGACTTTTGCCGAGCGCAGCGATGGCCTTGGGGCCGAGCAACGCGAAGGCCCGGGTCACCCCTTCTGGATGCGCCTGGGGCGCGCAGGGGGTGGGGTGGCGGGCGTGCCGAAGGACACGCCCGTTTCGTGAACTGACTTGCCGTGGTTGTCCGAGCGCAGCGCACGGAGTGCGCGCAGCGAGTTCCACGGCACACCCCACCCCCGAGCACCCCAGGTTGCCCCGTTCGCCCTGCGGGCGAACGGGGACGCATCCAGCAGGGTCGCCCTTTCTTTGGTTACTTTCTTTCGGCGAAGCGAAAGAAAGTGACTCGGCCGCCGGGCCGAGACCCGGCCCCCGCCCTCAAAACAAAAACCCTCAATCCCCCAACAACTCCCCGATAGGCCTCAGATCCTCCACCCGGTCGCAAACAGCCTTCACCACCATCATCACCGGAATCCCCAGCAACACCCCCCACAACCCCCACAGCCATCCCCAGGCCAGCACGCTGACGAACACCGCGACGGGGCTCATGCGGCTGGTGCGGCTGGTGAGCCAGGGGGTGAGCAGATTGCCCACGATGGTGTGGATGAGCAGGGACGCTCCGCCGACGGCCAGGGCCATGTCCACGGTGCCGAACTGCAGGAAGGCGACGAGGGCGGAGGCTCCCGTGACGACGATGGAGCCGACGTACGGAGCGAGGTTGAGCACGCCGGCCACCACCCCCCAGACCGCCGCGTTCTCCAGCCCGAGCAGCGCGTAGGCCACGCCGGTGCCGATGCCCACCAGGACGCTGGTGGCCACCTGCACGAGCAGGTAGCGCTGGATCTGCCCGGTGATGTCGTCGAGCACTTCCATGGTGATCTTGCGGCGCTGCAGGCTTTGGCCCGCGATGCGCACCAGCTTGCGGCGGAAGAGGTTGCCGGACGCGAGCGAGAAGAAGGTGAGGAAGACCACCACGGTGAGCTGGCCCGCGGCCGATACCAGGCCCATGGTGCCGGTCCATACGTAATCGCGGATGTTGAACGGCGCGCGCTCGATCACCACGCGCTGCACGCCGCGCCGCGTCTGGGGCGGGATGCTTTCGGTAGCGGCCTGTTCGATCTGGCTGGCGGCTTTCTGCATGGTGTCGAGCGGGCTCGGGCCGCGCATGTTCATGCGCATCGCATCGCGCACCTTGCGGGCAGCCACGGGCAGGGAGTCCACCAGTTCGGCCGCGCCGTCGGAGAGCGACCAGGCCGTGCCGCCGAGGCCGCCCACGATGCCCAGCAACAGTACGCCGGCGCCGAGCCAGCGCGGGATGTACCAGCGCCGCAGCGCGGTCACGATGGGCTGCAGGGCGATGGTGAGCAGTACGCTCAGCATCAGCGGGATGAATACGGCGCTGGCCCAGTGCAGCAGGGCCACGGCGGCGAAGAGGGCCAGCAGGGCGAGCGAGAGGTTGCGAACGTCCACGGGCATCTGCAGCACGAAGGGGGGCGGTGGCGAGGCATCCGCCGGTGGCGGCGGAGGCTCCGCCGGGCCGGGAGCCGGCGCGGGCGGGTCGCCGGCAGGGGGCGCGGCCGGCGGGGGATCCCCGGCGGGTGGTGGTTCGGCGGGCGGATCGCCCGCGGGCGGCGGCGCCGAGGCACGCGTGGCGGTGGTGTCGGACGGGGAGTCCGGGGCGGGGGCGGAAAGCTGCATGCGCGGATTGTGGCGCGGCCGGAGCCCGTGCGGGCGTAGGCGGGCACCCGGCCATGGCATCGGCGGGGCGCCGTCGGCGCGATGGCAGCAGGCGCCAGACTGGGCAGGGAAAGCGCCGTTGTTCGGCCCATTCGCCCGGCGCGCGGCCGTTAGCATCCAGCCATGCATTCCGAGGAAAGGTGCGAGCGCATGACCCCCGTTGCGGAATTCCCGCCGTTTTCGAACGCCCGCCGGAGCGGTCCGGCACTGGCGGCCGTGCTGCTGTGTACTGCCGGGCTGGCCGGCTGCGCAGCGCCTCCGGACCTGCCGCAGCCCGTGGCGCATGCCCCATCCACGCAGAAGACGACACGGGCCGTGCACCATTGGGACGTGCTGGCCGCAGACGTCGCGGAGCGCACGGCCGTGAAGCTGCGCGAGTGGCCCGCGGGGGCGCATCCGATCTATGTGGTGCCGGCGTCCGAAGGGCCGGATGTGCCCGGCTTCGTCGCCGGGTTCCGGACGCTGCTGATCACCCATCTGGTCGAGCGCGGCCTGGCGCTGTCCACGCAGCCTTCCGGCGTGCGGCTCGCCGTGGACGTCCAGCTCGTGCAGCACGTGGCGCCGCCCGGCGACGGTGCGCGGCCGGTGCTGCTCGGCGACGGCGTGCGCGTGGCGCGGGATGCCTCCATGGAAAACGGCGACTACCTGCTGGCGGCGCAGCCGGTGCCGGTGTCCGCGGCCACACGTTCCACGCCGCAGGGCCTGGTGCGCGTGCCGGCGCGCACCGAGATCCTGGTCACCACGTCGCTGGAGAGCGAAGGCCGCTACCTGGCCCGCACGAGCGACGTCTATTTCATCGACCAGGCCGACGCGGCGCTGTACCTGCCCCCGCCGCCCGTGCCGCAGCCCTCCCCGGCGGTGGGCAGTCCGGCGATGGCCGGGGTCAGGACCTGGCAGGTGGTGGCGCCGTGAAGCACTCAGATTCCATCCAGCGGCAGATGCCGCGGCGCGCCTGGCTGCGCATGGGCCTGGGGGTGGGCCTGGGAGTGGCCGCCGCTGCCTGCCTGCCGGGCTGCGCCCGCTACTACTATGGCGCCGCGGCTGCGCCGCCGTCGGGTGGAAGCGGCGTGATGGGCGCGCTGGGCATGGGCGGCTCGCCGGCGGAGTCGCTGCTGGAAACCAACCAGGCCGCGGCCGATGCGCTGCTGCGGCAGGTGCCGCAGCTCGATCCACGCCAGCCCGTGCTGGTGGCGACGCTGGTGCACATCGACCGGCTGGACGAAGCTTCGCGCCTGGGACGCCTTTTTTCCGAGCAGATCGCCGGGCGGCTGGTGCAGCGCGGCGTGCGGGTGACCGAGCTGAAAATGCGGCAGAACCTCGTGATGGTGCCCGGGCAGGGCGAGCTGCTGCTGTCGCGCGAGGTGCGGGACGTGAGCCGCGCGCAGTCCGCGCAGGCCGTGGTCGTGGGCACCTATGCCGCCACGGCGCAATCGGTGTTCGTGAGCCTGAAGCTGGTGGGGCCCGAGGGCAATGCCGTGCTGGCGGCGCACGACTACGTGGTGCCGGTGGACGACAACGTGCGCATCCTGCTGTCCATGCGCTGACGGCCGCGCGGGCTTGCCCCAAAAAAAATCCCGGCACAAGGCCGGGACAAGGGGAACTCGCTGTTGGAAAAAAGGCACCGCAGGGTGCGCCTCGAAGGGCACTGCGGCGGGTGACGCAGGTCACGCAGGTGGCCGGCGGGCGCCGCCGGGCCACGGGGATGCATCAGTGCAGCATGAGGGCGCCGGCCGACTTGCTCTTGCCGGCGCGGGCCGGAGGATTGCACAGCCCGCAGGTGTAGGCGCGGGGATTTTCGTACATTTCGGTGACGAAATGGCCGCCGCACTGCGAACACTTGGTGCGCGTGAGCATACCTGCATCCACGAACTTCACCAGGCGCCATGCGCGGGTGAAGGACAGCAGGGGTTCGATCTCGGCCGTGGCGACCTGCTCGCTGTAGAGCCGGTAGGCCTTGGTGAGCAGTTCCACGGAGTCCAGGCTCACGCCCTTGGACAGGTACTCGTAGATGTTCAGGAACAGCGAGCTGTGGACATTCTCCTGCCAGGTGAGGAACCAGTCGGTGGAGAACGGCAACTGGCCCTTGGAAGGCGACTTGCCCGCGATTTCCTTGTAGAGCCGGATCAGCCGCTCGTACGACAGGGAGGTTTCCGACTCCAGCACCTGCATGCGGGCGCCCATCTGGATCAGCATGGCGGCGCGCTCGATCTGCTTGGATTCGTTCAGGACGCTCTTCACGGGGGCGGCAGCTGCGGTCATGGCGGTCTTTCGGAGGCGGATGGGCGGGAAGGTCGGACGGCGGCAGGGACGGTTCAGAGCACTTCCGACACGCGGCTGGCCATGAGGATGTTGGCGTGCAGCGTGTTGGTGGCTTCGTTGCCGACCTTCTTGGGCGTGTTGTGGTTGGTGAGCAGGCTCCAGACGAGGTTGTCGTCCACACGGAAGCTGCACAGCAGGGTGTTGCGGGAGGCCAGCTTGAGCACCTGGGCCGCCGAGAGCGAGGCCAGGATATCGGCGGCGTCTTCGTTGATGCCCAGGCGGAACACGGCTTCGGCCTTGTCCTGGCGGATCAGCGTCTGGGCCAGCATCAGGTAGGTGAGGTTGGCTTCGCGGATTTCAGCGAGAAGTTGTTCCGAGGTCATGGTGCATTCCTTTTCCGTTAGCAGATCCCGAGGCCCCTGGCGGTGTGCAGGTGTGTCGCGATCCGTTGAAATGGATTGTGAATTCGGTCCAATCGGAAATTAAGTCGGGGTTTGGAGGTGTGTCGTGTCTCGCCCGCAAGCCGGGCATGTAGGAATTTGCCTTACAAGCCGGCCAGGGGAGGAACGGAAATGCGAGGGGCGGCGTGCTGCACAGGGATGCAGGGCGCCGCCAGGGCGGCGGGCACGGCTATCGGGTGGATTTGGACTGCCTATGGCTCAGCCGTAGCTCGGCCGTGGCCCGAATGCATCCCGGCCAGGGCGCCTGCGCAGGCTGATCGTGCGGGTGGGACTGGCAGCGGCAGATCGCGGCCGGTCGCGGCGCGTGCGTCGCCGGCCGGATCCGCTGCGGGCATGTGTGCGGTCTTGCTACGCCGCGCGCACGGCGGGCGTACCCGGGGCAGGGCGGAAGCCCGCCCCGTGGTGCGTGGGCGCGAGCCGGTCGCCCCGGCCGGCCAGTTTGTGGCGCAGCGTGCCTTCTGCGTAGGCGGTCTTGTGCAGGCCGCGGTTCTGCAGTTCGGGCACCACGAGGTCGATGAAGTCCGTGTAGCTCTCGGGCACCACGGTGCGAGCGAGGTTGAACCCGTCCACCCCGGCCTCGTCCAGCCAGGACTGCATCTCGTCCGCGATGTCCTGCGGCGAGCCCACCACGGTGGCGTAGCGGCCGCCCAGGGCCAGTTCCTCCAGCAGGTCGCCCAGGGTGTAGTGGGCGCGTCCGTTGGCCAGGCGCCGCAGGCTGTTCTCGATGCCGTTGCTGCGGTGCTGGCCCAGCAGGGGCGTGCCCTGCCGGTACGTGGAGAAATCGATGCCTGCGCCGGCCGAGAGGTGGGCCAGCGCCGCCTCCGGGCTGGCATGGCGGCAGTATTCCTGGTACCTGTCCTCGGCCTCCTGGCGGGTGGCTCCGGGCACGGCGGTGAGCCCCACCACCACCTTCACGTCGTCGGGTTGGCGGCCCGCGCGGACGACTTCCGCGCGCAGGGCGCGGACCAGTTCCCGGGTGGAGGCCTTGTCCTGGGTGGACATGAAGACGCACTCCGCGTGCCGGGCAGCGAAGCGCAGGCCGCGTCCGGAGCTGCCGGCCTGGAAAAGCACCGGGGTGCGCTGCGGCGACGGCTCGCAGAGGTGGTAGCCCTCGACCTGGTAGTGCGTGCCGCGGTGGCGCACCGGCCGCACGCGGGCCGGGTCGGCGTAGATGCGCCGGGCGCGGTCGCGCAGGACGGCGTCGTCGTCCCAGCTGCCTTCCCAGAGCTGGTAGGCCACGTCCATGAATTCGTCGGCCCGGTCGTAGCGCTCGTCGTGCGGCATCTGCTGCGCCACGCCCATGGCGCGCGCGGCCGAATCGAGATAACCCGTGACGATGTTCCAGCCTACGCGGCCGCGTGTGAGGTGGTCCAGCGTCGAGAACCGCCGGGCCAGCAGGTAGGGCTGCTCGTAGCTCAGGTTCACGGTGACGCCGTACGACAGGTGGCGTGTGTCGGCGGCCATGGCGGGAACGAGCAGCACGGGGTCGTTGACCGGCAGCTGCACCGATTCGCGCAAGGTGACATCGGCGGACTGCCCGTAGGTGTCGTACACGCCCACGATGTCGGCCAGGAAGAGGCTGTCGAACAGGCCGCGCTCCAGTTCGCGCGCGAGTTCGGTCCAGTAGTCCAGCGAGTGGTATTCGCCCGACCGGTCGCGGGGATGCGTCCAGAGGCCGTGGTTGATGTGCCCCACCGTGTTCATGCTGAACGCGTTGAGGATGATCGGGCGTGTGCGGTGCGTGCCGGGCATCACAGGGCTCCGTGGCGCGGCGGCCGGGTGCCGTTGAGCACATGGTTGCCCACGGCGTGGTACTTCCATCGCACCGGATCGTGCAGCGTGTGGGTGCGCACGTTGCGCCAGAAGCGGTCGAAGCCGTGTTCCGCGGCGGTGGCGGAGGTGCCGCCCAGTTCCAGCAGCTTGTTGGCGGCCAGCAGGCCCGCGCGGTGGGCGAGCGCACGGGCCTCGGCCACGGCCACCGACGCGGCGGCCACGGTGTCTTCACCGGGCGCGTGCCGGGCGGTATCGACGAAGCGTGCGGCGCGGCGCAGCATCGCGCGGGCCGCGCGCAGGCGCAGGTCCACCTCGCCCACGGCGTGCAGGGTGAGCGGGTCGTCCGTGGCGCGCTCCACCTGCGCGTCGATCCAGGGACGCGCGTGGTCGCGGAGGAAGGGCAGGGCGGCCTGCAGCGCCCCTTCGCCGATCCCGAGGTCGATGGCCGCGTGCATGAGCTGCGCGAACGGTCCGATGGCCGTGGGCCGGTCGAAGCTGGCCTGGAACGGCACGATCCATTCGGGCTGCACCGGCACGCCGTCCAGCGTCACCGATCCGCTGCCCGTCACGCGCTGGCCCATGCCGTCCCAGTCGTCTTCCACCGTGATGCCGGGCGCATGGCGCGGCACGAAGGCGATCACGCTCACCTCGCGGCCGTCATCGAGCTGCTGCATGGCCTGCGTGGGAATCCAGTGCGCGAAGATCGCGCCGGTGCAGTAGGACTTGCGCCCCTGGAGCACCCAGCCTCCGCCCGAGCGCTCCAGGCGGGTCCGGCGCCGGTAGTCGCGGTGGCCGGTCTCGGACAGGGCATTGCCGAAGCGCTCGCCCTGCAGCACACGGCCATGGAAGAAGCACTGCTGGGCTTCGGTGCCGCCCACGCGCAGCACTTCGAGGGCATAGAAATGGTTCTGCGGGATGTGGCCCAGCGATCCGTCCGCCGCGGAGACCGTGGCGATGGTCTGCGCGAGCGTCCAGGCGTCGGTGCCCGGGCCGCCGTGGGCCTGCGGCACCGTGATGCCCCAGAGCCCGCTGGCGCTGTAGGCCTCGATTTCCGTCCAGGGCAGTCGGCGCTCCCGGTCGCGCGCGAGCGCCTGGGGCGCCCATTCGCGGGCGAGCGCGGCGGCGGTGCCGAGGATCTGTGCGGGCGTGTCCAGCACCGGCGGCCGGTGCGCGGGCGGCGGTGGCAACGGCGATGCCGGCGGGGTGGGGCCTGCCTGCTGCAGGGATTGCCGTTCTTGCGGAGTGTGTGCGGTCATGGGCGGTCCTGGTCAGTTCCACTGGTGGCGGCGCGGCGCCTGGCCGTTCAGCACGTAGCGGCCGATGAGGTGGTATTTCCAGCGCACCGGGTCGTGCAGCGTGTGGACACGCGCATTGCGCCAGTGCCGGTCGAGGTTGTGGACGGTGCGCGATGCCGAGGTGCCGGCCAGTTCCAGCAGGTGTTCACCGGCGCGCAGCGCGGCCTCCGTGGTCAGCACCTTCGCGCGTGCGACCGCCACCGAGGCCTCCGCGCTGGAGGCGTCCGTGAGCGGTGCCTGGGCCAGGTCATCCAGCAGGTCCGCGGCCTCGGCCAGCACCTCGCGCGCCGCATGCACGTCGATGGCCAGTTCGCCGACCTCGCGCAGGATGTGGGGGTCGCCGCAGGCGTGCTCCACGCCGGAATCCACCCAGGGCCGGGTTTTCTCGCGCACGTAGGCGAGGGCGTCCGCCAGGGCGCCCTCGGCGATTCCCAGGTCGATGGAGGCCTGCAGCAATTGCGAGAACGGCCCCGTCAGCGTGGGCCGGTCCTGCGCGGCGTGGAGGGAAACCACGTCGTCCTCCTCCACGGGCACGTCCTGCAGCACGACGCTGCCGCTGGCCGTGGTGCGCTGGCCGAAGGCGTCCCAGTCGTCGATCACCTGCAGCCCGGGCGCCGTGCGGCGCACCCAGACCTGCACCGGGCGGCCGTGCTCGTCTTCCGCGCGGAAAGGCACCCAGTGCGCGAACAGCGCCCCGGTGGAATAGTGGCGCGTGCCGTTCGCGCGCAGCGTTCCCTGCGCGTCACGCCGCAGCCGCGCCGTCGCATGGTGGACCGCGGCCGCGCGGGCCTTGCGCTCCGGGCCGGCATTGCCCAGCCGGTGCCCCGCCAGCACGTCCGCGAAAATGCGGCGCTGCAGCGACGGGCTGCCGAACTCCACCAGGTGGCGGATGAGCGCATGGTGGTTCTGCGGAATCTGCCCCAGGGACGGATCCGCCGCGCACAGGATGGCGAACACCTCCATCCGCGTGCGGAACGAGGCGCCGATGCCGCCGTGGTCGCGGGGCACGCCGATGCCGCCCAGGCCGCTCGCCGTATAGCGCTCGATCTCGTCCCAGGGCAGGCGGCGCTCGCGGTCGCGCGATGGCGCGTCCTGGCGGAACTCGAGCGCCAGCGCGCGGGCGATGTCGAGTGCTTCGGCCTCGCTGGCGATGCGGTGCGGCGTGCGCGGGGGCAGGGGCAGGCGGGTGGTGGCCGAGGGGCCATCGACGGAAAGTGGTGCCATGGGCTGGGAGTCTCCGCAGGATCGGTGAAGAGGGGGCTCAGCGCTGGCGCAGGCGCTGCACACAGAAGTCGCCGGCGGACTGCACCGCGGTGACCAGCGCGATCAGCACGGCGATCACGATCACCATCACCTGGGTGTCGAAGCGCTGGTAGCCATAGCGGATCGCCAGGTCGCCCAGGCCGCCCGCGCCCACCGCGCCGGCCATGGCGGATGCGCCGATCAGCGCCACCAGGGTGATCGTGAAGCCGCCCAAGATGCCGGGCAGCGCCTCCGGCAGATAGACATGCCGCACGATGTGCCACTTGCGGCAGCCCATGGCCTGGGCGGCCTCGATCAGCCCCTGGTCCACTTCGCGCAGGCTGACTTCCGCGATGCGCGCGAAGAACGGCGTGGCGCTGATCGACAGCGGCACGATGGCCGCCCAGACGCCGATGGTGGTCCCGGCGACGATGCGCGTGAAGGGAATGAGCGCCACCAGCAGCACGATGAAGGGCGTGGCCCGGAAGCCGTTGATCACGCTGCCGGCCACGCGGTGCAGGCGGGGCGATGCGAGAAAGCCGCCGGGAGCCGTGACGATGAGCAGCAGGGCCAGCGGAATGCCGGCGAGGAATGCGGCCGTGCCGGAGACCCCGACCATCAGCAGGGTGTCGGCCAGTGCCTGGCCGTAGCGTTCGGCGGGAATGGACAGCGAAAGGCTCATGGATGGTCGGATGGCGGGGTGGATGGGACCGTTGCGGGGGCCTGCGATGTGCCGGATGCGAGGTAGCCGATCACCTGGACGGAGTGCGCGACCGCGCCATGGCCTTGCGTGAGCGGGGCGAGGTCGCGCGGCGCGGCGGTGCCTTCCACCGCGAGCACCAGCTCGCCCTGCGCATGCCCCTGGATGCGGTCCACGCCCCCATGCACCAGGCGGGCTCCAGGAGGCAGGGCTGCGGCGATGCGCGCGAGATCGGGCTCCAGGCCGCCTTCGCCGCTGTAACCCAGCTGCACGATGGTGGAGAACGGGCCGTGCCGGGGCGGATGCGCCTGCAGCCGCGCGCGCAGGTCCGGGGGCAGGCCCTGGCGCAGCGGGGCCAGCAGCGCCCGCGTGGCATCGTGGCGTGGGGCGCCGAACACCTGCCAGACGGGTCCCTGCTCGGCGATGCGTCCCCGCTCCAGCACCACCACCTGGTCGGCGATCTCGCGGATCACGCGCATCTCGTGCGTGATCAGGATGATGGTGATGCCCAGGCGCCGGTTGATGTCCTTCAGCAGCTGCAGGATGGCGTGCGTGGTTTCCGGGTCCAGCGCCGACGTGGCCTCGTCGCACAGCAGGATCTCCGGGTGCGTGGCCAGTGCGCGCGCGATGCCCACGCGCTGCTTCTGTCCGCCGGACAGCCGGCCCGGGTGGCTGCGGTGCTTGTCCTGCAGGCCCACGAGTTCCAGCAGTTCGTTCACCCGCCGGGTGACTTCCGCAGGGCGGGCGCCTGCCACGCGCAACGGCAGCGCGATATTGTCGAACACCGTCTTCGCGGACAGCAGGTTGAAGTGCTGGAAGACCATGCCGATGCGGCGGCGCAGTGCGACCAGTCCGTTCTCGTCCAGCGTGCCGATGTCCACGCCGTCGATGAGCACCTGCCCGTGCGACGGCGTCTCCAGCCGGTTGATGGTGCGCAGCAGGCTGGACTTGCCCGCGCCGCTGCGGCCGATGATGCCGAAGATGCTGCCGGCCGGAATGTCCAGGTCGATGTCCTGCTGCGCGGCCACGTCGCCCGCCGAAGAGGCATACACCTTGCCGACGCCGCGCAGGGCGACGGCGCCCCGCGGCGCAACCGTGCCATCGGCCGCCGGGGCCGCGCCTGCAGCGGCAAGGGATGCGTCCGCGGCCGGTACCGTGGCACCGGTGCGCCGCCAGGCCATGGGGCCAGGCCCGGCAGCGCGGGGGAAGTCCGGCGCGCGCCGCAGCACGGAGGCGAAAGCCATGCGAAGCGCCTCCTGCCTCACGAGCGGGTCCAGGCCAGCGTGTAGAGCCGGTCGTCGTTGGCGAAGGCGCGCCGTGTCTCGCTCTTCACCGCCGGCGAGTTCTGGTAGAGGCGCACGAAACGCTGCACCACCGGATCGCTCACGCGGTCCTGCCGCACCACGAACTGGATCGCGAACTGCGCGTCTTCGATGCCCGAGTAGGCCAGCCCGCTGGACGGATCGAACGCCTTGGCCGCCACGATGAAATGGGGATAGCCCTGGGCGATGTCCACGTCGGGCGTGATGCGCACCAGCTGCGGGCCTTCGACCTCCACGAAGCGGAGCTTTTTCGGGTTGTCCACGATGTCGGCCAGGGTGCCCAGGTAGCCCACGTCGGGCTTGAGCCGGATGAGTCCCGCTTTCTGCAGGAGCAGCAGGCCCCGGCCCTGGTTGACCGGGTCGTTGGCGATGCCTACCTTGCCACCGGCGGGCACGTCCTCGACCTTCTTGTGCTTCAGCGAATACAGCCCCACGTTGGCCAGGATGCCGGTGCCTGCGCTCGCGAGCTGGAAGCCCTGCTTCCTGATCGCATTGGCGAGGAAGGGCTGGTGCTGGAAGTAGTTGATGTCGATGTCGCCCGCGTTCAGCGCCACGTTCGGCGTCGTCCAGTCGGTGAACTCGATCACCTCGACCTGCAGGCCCTGGGTCCGGGCTTCTTTGGCAGCCACGTTGACGGAGTCCGCGTAGGCGCCGGGCACCACGCCGATGCGCAGGCGGTCGGCCGCGAAAGCGGCGGGGAGTGCGCCCAGGCCCAGTGGCGCGGAGGCGGCGGCCGCGAGCAGGCGGCGGCGGGAAACGGATGCGGTCATTCTTCGGTCCTCGGGCAGGTGATGCGGCCATTCTCTGGACCGGCCCCACCGCACGGGAACGAAGATTTGCGGACTAGCTTATGCGTTTTTTCCGCGGACGCGGACGGCAACGCGGGGGCGGCGCACGCCCCGCCGCGGTGCCGTCAGCCGCGCTCGACGGGGCGGGACGGATCGCTGCACCACTCGCTCCAGCTGCCCGCGAACAGCGTGGTGCCGCCCAGGCCGGCGACCTGCATCGCCAGCACGTTGGGCGTGGCGCTCACGCCGCTGCCGCACTGGTGCACCACGGTGTAAGGATCGCGGCCCGCCAGCAGCGATTCGAATTCGGCCCGCAGTTGCGCGGCCGGCTTGAAACGGCCGTCGGGCCCGAGGTTGTCGGAGAACGGGCGGTTCAGCGCGCCGGGAATGTGGCCGGCGACCGGATCGAGCGGCTCCACCTCGCCGCGGTAGCGCGCGGGCGCGCGTGCATCCACCACCGTCTGGCCCGGCTGGCCCAGGGCGGCCTGGACCTCGGCGGCCGTGGCCAGCCGCTGCAGGGGCTCGCCGAGGGCGAAGTTCGCCTGGAAGTGCGCGGGCTCCTCGCCCCGGGCGAGTTCGCCGCCGGCCTGTTCCCAGGCCTGCAGCCCGCCGTCGAGCACCGCCACGGCCTCGTGGCCCACCCACTGCAGCATCCACCACAGGCGCCCGCAGAAGTTGGTGCCGTTGCGGTCGTACACCACCGCCTGCATCGCGTTGGAAAAGCCCACCGAGGAGAGCCAGGCCGCGAAGCGCTCGGGGTGTGGCAACGGATGGCGGCCGCCGGACACCGGCATGTCGCCCTCCGTCGCCACGATCGTGCCGCCCGCGCCGGGCGCACCGTGCCGGGCGCTGAGCGATTCATCGAGGTGCGCGTACACCGCGCCGGGGATATGCGCTTCGAGGTATTGCTGCTGCCCGCGCGAAGGGTGCGCCAGATCGAAGCTGCAGTCGAAGACCATCAGGGGGGCGCCGCTCGCGCGCAGCGCCTGGAGTTCGTCGGCGGAAATGAGGGTGGTGTAGGCCATGGCGTGTTCAGTCGATGGAGCGTGAGGGAATGGGAGGCCGGCGTTCCCGGAAGGTCCGGCCGGGCAGGCTCCCATGGTGCGGATTGTGCGGCGTGCGGGGCGTGCCCGGCGTCGGCGCAGGCCGTCAACCGCGCGGCACGGGCATCGGAGTGCCGTCGCCGTGCCCGTGTTCCGCGCCGGCTCAGTGCTCTTCCGCTGGCGCACCGGGCGCCGCGCGGGCGCGCAATACGGTGGCGACGATCCCGCTCGCGATGATCAGCGCCATGCCGGCCCAGCCGATGGGTGGAATGTCGTCGCCGAACAGCACCACGCTGTACACGGCCGCGAACACGATGCCGGAATACTGCAGGTTGGCGACCACCAGGGTGCCGCGCTGCGAGCCCGCCCGGGCGTAGGCGCGCGTCATGCAGAGCTGGCCGGCGGCGGCCAGGAATCCGATGGGCAGCAGCCACAGGCCCGGCCAGCCCGGCCAGGCCGAGGCGCCCGTGAGCAGCATGGCCGCGCCGCCCGCCACCGCCGAGCCGACCGCGAAATAGAACACCGTGCGCGTTTCCGGCTCGCCGATGCGCGACAGCGCCATCACCTGCATGTAGGCGAAGGCGGCGGACAGTCCCGACAGCAGGCCGATGAGGCCCGCGAACATCTGGTGCGCATCCAGGCTGGGGCGCAGCATCATGACCACGCCCGCGAAGCCGGCCATCACGGTCATCACCAGTGGCGCCTGCAGGGGCGGGCGCGTGCCGCCGGCGCCGCCCGACGGCCGCCAGGCCAGCAGGGCCCCGCCCACGATGAAGGCGGCGATCCACACGCTGCTCATGTAGTTGAGCGTCATGGCGGTGGCGAGCGGCAGGTGCGCGATGGCATAGAACCAGGCGCCCAGGGAGGCCACGCCGATCAGGCTGCGCCAGGCATGCATGCCCGGGTAGCGGGTGGCCAGCCCCACGCCCTGGCGCCGAGCCAGAGCCCAGAGGATGGCCATGCCGATGATGCCGCGGTAGCACACCAGTTCGGCCGCATTGAAATAGGCCGACGCCATCTTCACGCAGACCCCCATGCTCGCGAAAAGGAATGCGGCGAGGACCATCCAGAGGGCTTGCATGGGCGTGGGGTGCAGGAAAACGAAAGGGGTGGGAATGGATGTCCGGACGGTCCGGCATTGCTGCGAAGGACGTGCGGAGGTGGGTGGGAAAACCCATGCCCGATGTTAGGCCAAGGCCCGACCCGTGGCCTGGAAAAATGGCAAAGAAAGAGGCCCCGCTTCTGCCTGCCTTCCGAGGGAGGCTTCCGTGCTATCCCTGCAGCGCGTCGGCGCGTTGCGGTCGGGATGCCCTGCGGCTCTCGTGCCATGCCAGGCCGAGGAACAGCGCGGCAATGATACCCAGGGAGGCCAGCACCATCCTGCCCAGCAGCGGAACCAGGGCGGCGCTCGCCATGATGGCGATCCAGGCGCAGGCACGCATCCTGCCCGAGCGGAACCTCCTCAGGGCGGCGCCGAAGGCGAAGAGATGGATCACGATGAAATTGGCGTTGGCGAACTGGATCAGCATCTCCTCGGGGATGCGGAAGAAAGTGATGCACAGCGTGCAGGCACCGTAGATGACGGCCAGTACCGCGAGGGCGTTGCGTGGCGCGCCATGCGGACCACTCCAGCGCCCCAGCGCACGCGGAAGCAGGCCGGCGTTCGCCAGCGCGAAGATCTGCCGCGAAGCCCCCATCACCCAGCAGTTCACGGCCAGCAGCAGCAGCGCGATGGCCACCACGCTGCCTGCAGCCGCCGTCGATTCGCCCACCGCGATGCGCAGGATGGGGGTGAGCACTGTCGGGGCGGTGGCCCGCTCGTCCGCCGGCACGATGGCGACGTAGGTCAGCGCGACCAGGCCGTAGAGCCCGCCCACGAGTGCCACGGCCCAGGGTATGACGCGCGGGAAGGTGCGTTCGGGATCCCGCACTTCGCCCGCGATGGACGCAATGTTCTCCCATCCCAGGAATGCGAAGAAGCACACCACCATGGCGCTGCCGATGGAGGAGACGCCCTCGGGCATGAAGGGTGTCATATTGTCCGCGCTGCCCTGGGGCAGCGCGACGGCCATGACACCGACCAGGCCCGCCACGAGAATGAAGACAGCGATCGACTGTATTTTCCCGCCGATTTTCATGCCCAGAAAATTGAATCCTATGGCGGAGAGAAGGAATGCGTAGCCTGCGAGGGGGAGCCACTGCCGGTCGAAATGGACCAGGGTCTGGAGATAATGCGCGGCAGCCAGCCCCATGATGGGATCGCTGACCACGATGGTGAGCGTGAGCAGCAGCGAAAGGGTCTTGCCCAGCCGGGGATGCAGGGATTTTTCGATGAATGCCGGGACACCGCCGCTTTCGGGCGCGAGCACGGACATTTTCGCGAAGCAGGCGGCCACCGGTGCCGTGACGAGGGCCAGCAGGGCCCAGGCCAGCACGGAGGCCGGCCCGGCGATCTGGGCGGCGATGCCTGGAATGATCAGCACTCCGGCGCCCACCACGGAAGAAATATAGAAGGCCAGCAGTTCCCGGCTGCCGATATGGCGTTGCAATGGCACGATGATTCCTTGGTGTGGATGGCGTCTCCTGTGTTGCCGGGAAGGGTTTTTCCCGAATCATGTTCTTGTGCTCTTCGGAAATACTAAGAGCGATCCACGGCATTTCGCTCGGTGCGTCCCATACGTGCCTTTATCGGTGGGATGGCGATATCCGGGGTTATGTTTCAAACGTACGAAGTGATGCGTTCGACTTATGGAGGAAATGCCGGAATATCCTTCGCGCGTGTCTGCGTGAATATCACGCGGACATGAAAAAAGCCGGCCAGGACGGTGTCCTGGCCGGCTCTTGGAGGGGTGGGTGCGGAGCGGCTGCCCCGCCAGGGATCAAGGCCGTGGCTGCACGCCGGCGTCGCCCATCGCGTCGCGGTACCACTCGTGGAAGTGCTGCATGCCGTCTTCCATCGGGCTCTGGTAGGGGCCCACTTCGTTGTCGCCGCGGGCGAGCAGGGCCTTGCGGCCCGCGTCCATGCGTTCGCCGATCTCGTCGTCCTCGATGCAGGTTTCCATGTAGGCCGCCTGCTGCGCCTCGACGAACTCGCGCTCGAAGGCGGCGATCTCCTCGGGGTAGTAGAACTCGACCATGTTGAGCGTCCGCGTCGGGCTGACCGGGTGCAGCGTGGACACCGTGAGCACGTGCGGATACCACTCCACCATGATGTGGGGGTAGTAGGTGAGCCAGATCGCGCCGCGCTCGGGCATGCGGCCCTCGCGGTAGTTCAGCAGCACCTCGTGCCACTTGCGGTACACATCCGAGCCGGGCTTGCCGAAGGTGGAGGCCACGCCCACGGTCTGCACGGAGTAGTGCTTCTGGAACTCCCAGCGCAGGTCGTCGCAGGTGACGAAGTTGCCCAGCCCCGGGTGGAACGGGCCCACGTGGTAGTCCTCCAGGTAGACCTCGATGAAGGTCTTCCAGTTGTAGTTGCACTCGTGCAGTTCGACCTTGTCGAGCACGTAGCCGTCGAACGACAACTCGGAGCGCGGGCCCATGCCGGCGAGGTCGGCGGCGATGTCGCGGCCGTTGTCCTCGAACAGGAGGCCGTTCCACTCGCGCAGCGCGTAGTTGTTCAGGTTCAGGCAGGGGTCGTGCGAGAAGTGCGGCGCGCCCAGCAGCTCGCCCTGGGGCGAGTACGTCCAGCGGTGCAGCGGGCAGACGATGTTCCCCGCGGCGTGGCCCTTGCCGTTCGTGCGCAGGTTGCCCCGGCCCTGCAGCATCACCGCCTGGCGGTGGCGGCACACGTTGGAGACCAGTTCGACGCCGCCCTGCGCGTTGCGCACCAGGGCACGGCCCTGTCCTTCCTGCGGCAGCGCGTAATAATCGCCCGGCTCGGGCACGCTCAGCTGGTGCCCCACATAGCGGGGCCCGCGCTGAAAGATGGTGTCCAGCTCGCGCCGGAACAGCGCATCATCGAAGTAGCTTGAAACTGGTAGTTGGCTTGCGGCCTGCTGCAGTTGAAGACTTAAATCAGACATGGGTGACCTGACCTAAAGACTCCCCACAGGGAGGGTGCGCGTGCGCACGGGGACGTGGAAAAAACGAAACCGGCCGAGCAAAGTACCCACAGCCGGTTCGACGAAGAAATGGGATTGTAGCCAATGGGGTTATTTCCGCTTCCCGTGTGCGTGTATTGTGTTTCCGTGGCCGGCGTGTGACGCCCGCATGCGCGACGCTGCAGTCGCGGCCATGCGCCTAAAATGGCCCGTTTTACCTGCGCCCGCCGGCGCGGCTGCTCTCCATGCCCAAGGCCTCTCCTCCTGCTTCCGCCCCCCCGACCGCCGAGCCCGCGAGCTACGAAGCCGCGCTGGAGGAGCTGGAACAGCTGGTGGGCCGCATCGAATCGGGCCAGCTGCCGCTCGAGCAGATGCTGGCCGGCTACCAGCGCGGCGCGGAGCTGCTGGCGTTCTGCCGCGGCCGCCTGGAGGCCGTGCAGGACCAGATCAAGGTGCTGGAGAACGGCACGCTGCAACCGTGGACGCAAGACTGATGGGCACCGCTGCGCTTTTCCCGCACGCCGGCGACGCCGGCTTCGACCTTTCCGCCTGGAGCGCGCAGGCGCTGCAGCGCGTCGAGGACGCCCTGGAGGCCTGGGTGCCCGCCGATGCGCCGGGCGGCCTGGGCGATGCCATGCGCTACGCGGTGCTGGGCGCCGGCAAGCGCCTGCGCCCGCTGCTGGTGCTGGCCGCGGCCGAGGCGGTGTCGGGCCACGCTGGTGCGGCGCTGCGCGCGGCCTGCTCGGTGGAGCTGATCCACGCGTATTCGCTGGTGCACGACGACATGCCGTGCATGGACAACGACGTACTGCGCCGCGGCAAGCCCACGGTGCACGTGCAGTTCGGCCAGGCCCAGGCACTGCTCGCGGGCGATGCGCTGCAGGCCCTGGCCTTCGAACTGCTCACGCCCGAGGACGACGTGCCCGAAGCCATGCAGGCCCGGCTGTGCCGCCTGCTGGCGCGGGCCGCGGGTGCCGACGGCATGGCCGGCGGCCAGGCGATCGACCTGGCCAGCGTGGGCATCGCGCTGTCGGAGGACGAATTGCGGCGCATGCACCGCCTCAAGACCGGGGCGCTGCTGCAGTCCAGCGTGCTGATGGGCGCGGCCTGCGGAGCGGCGGCGCCCGCTGCGTGGGAGGCCCTGTCGCGCTACGGCGCGGCCCTGGGGCTGGCCTTCCAGGTGGTGGACGACGTGCTCGACGTGGTGGCCGATTCCGCCACGCTGGGCAAGACGGCCGGCAAGGACGCGGCCAGCGACAAGCCCACCTATGTCTCGCTGCTGGGGTTGGACCGCGCGCGCGCCTACGCGGCCGCGCTGCGCGACGAGGCGCATGCCGCCCTGCAGGGCAGCGGCCTGGCAGGCACGCGCGTGCTGGCGGCGCTGGCCGACATGGTGATCGACCGATCCCGCTGAGACTGGGGGCCGGACCGCGACGCGTCCCGCCCCGTTCCCCGGCGCATGCATGCCGGCGCCCCCCAACCAAGAGCAATATGTCCACGAATTCCTTCCCTCTCCTGCAGACCGTGAACGACCCGGCCGACCTGCGCCGCATGTCGCGCGCCCAGCTGAAAGAGCTGGCCGCGGAACTGCGCGCATTCGTGCTGGACAGCGTGTCCAAGACGGGAGGGCATCTCAGTTCCAACCTGGGAACGGTGGAACTCACGGTGGCGCTGCATACCGTGTTCGATACCCCGCGCGACCGGCTCGTGTGGGATGTCGGCCACCAGACCTATCCGCACAAGATCCTGACCGGACGGCGCGACCGGATGCCCACGCTGCGCCAGCTGGGCGGCCTCTCGGGCTTTCCCCAGCGCACGGAAAGCGAGTACGACACCTTCGGCACGGCCCACTCCAGCACCAGCATCTCCGCGGCCCTGGGCATGGCCATGGCCGCCCGCCAGCGCGGCGAGGACCGCCACGCCGTGGCCATCATCGGCGACGGCGCGATGACGGCCGGCATGGCCTTCGAGGCGCTGAACAATGCCGGCGTGGCCGACGCCAACCTGCTCGTCATCCTCAACGACAACGACATGAGCATCAGCCCGCCCGTGGGCGCGCTCAACCGCTACCTGGCGCAGCTCATGAGCGGGCAGTTCTACGCTGCCGCGAAGAACGTCGGCAAGACGGTGCTCGGGCCCGTGCCGCCGCTGCTCGAACTCGCCAAGCGCTTCGAGCAGCAGGCCAAGGGCATGGTGGTGCCGGCCACGCTGTTCGAGAAGTTCGGCTTCAACTACATCGGCCCGATCGACGGGCACGACCTCGATTCGCTCATTCCCACGCTGGAGAACATCAAGGGCCTGAAGGGCCCGCAGTTCCTGCACGTGGTCACGAAGAAGGGCCAGGGCTACAAGCTGGCCGAGGCCGATCCCGTGGCCTACCACGGCCCGGGCAAGTTCGACCCGAGCGTGGGCCTGACCAAGCCCGCCACGCCGCCCAAGCAGACCTTCACGCAGGTGTTCGGGCAGTGGCTCTGCGACATGGCCGCGCAGGACGAGCGGCTCGTGGGCATCACGCCCGCCATGCGCGAGGGCTCGGGCATGGTGGAGTTCGAGAAGCGCTTTCCCGGCCGCTACTACGACGTGGGCATCGCCGAGCAGCATGCCGTTACCTTCGCCGCAGGCATGGCCTGCGAGGGCGTGAAGCCCGTGGTGGCGATCTACTCCACCTTCCTGCAGCGCGCCTACGACCAGCTCATCCACGACGTGGCACTGCAGAACCTGCCGGTGGTGTTCGCACTGGACCGCGCGGGCCTCGTCGGTGCCGATGGCGCCACGCATGCGGGTGCCTACGACATCCCCTTCGTGCGCTGCATCCCGAACATGAGCATCGCCTGCCCGGCGGACGAGCGCGAGTGCCGGCAGCTGCTGTCCACCGCCTACGGACAGGACCACCCGGTGGCCGTGCGCTATCCGCGCGGCAGCGGCGCGGGCGTGGCACCCCTGCCGGGCCTGGAGGGACTGCCCTTCGGCAAGGGCGAGGTGCGACGCACCGGACAACGCATCGCGATCCTGGCATTCGGCACGCTGCTGTATCCCGCGCTGCAGGCCGCCGAAACGCTGGATGCCACGGTGGCCAACATGCGCTGGGCCAAGCCGCTGGACACCGCGCTGCTGCTGGAACTCGCCGCCACGCACGACGCCTTCGTGACGGTGGAAGAGGGTGCCGTGCTGGGCGGTGCCGGCAGTGCCGTGTGCGAGGCGCTGAACGCCGCCGGCATCCAGAAGCCGGTGCTGCAGCTCGGCCTGCCGGACGTGTTCATCGAGCACGGCGATCCGGCGAAGCTGCTCGCGCTCCAGGGCCTCGATGCCGAGGGCATCGTGCGGTCCATCACGGCACGCTTCGGTCCCGCCGCGGGCTGACGCAGGTCGCTCCAAGCTTGCAGAAGGCTGAGGGCCGCGCGCTCGGTGTTTTTCTTTCGCGGGAAAACCCCCAACGGCCCGGAGTGGCCCATTCCTACAATCGTTTCCGGCTGAAACAGTCCGTCCCGGCCGCTCCGTGATCCGGAGCCCCGGGCCGTTCGCTCGCAATCAATTACAGGAGACCCATCCATGGACCGTCGTTCCATCCTCAGGCACGCAGGCATCGCCGGCGTGCTGGCGGCCGGCGCAGCCCCCGCTGTGCATGCCCAGGCCAGCATCCGCTGGCGCCTTGCGTCCAGCTTCCCGAAATCGCTGGACACCATCTACGGCACGGCGGAAGTGTTCTCCAAGAAGGTCAGCGAAGCCACCGGCGGCAAGTTCCAGATCTCGGTGCACGCCGGCGGCGAGCTGATGCCGGCCTTCGGCGTGGTGGACGGCGTGCAGAACGCGTCCGTCGAGATGGCGCACACGGCGCCTTACTACTTCTACGGCAAGGACCCGACGTTCTGCCTGGGCTGCGCCGTGCCCTTCGGCCTGAACGCGCGGCAGATGAATGCCTGGATGTACGAGGGCAACGGCCTGAAGCTCATGCGCGAGTTCTATGCCAAGTACAACATCATCAGCTTCCCCGGCGGCAACACGGGCGCGCAGATGGGCGGCTGGTTCCGCAAGGAGATCAAGTCCGTCGCCGACCTCAAGGGCCTGAAGTTCCGCACCAACCCGTTCGCGGGCAAGGTGCTGGAACCCTTCGGCGTGATCCCGCAGTCCATCCCCGGCGCCGACCTGTATCCCGCGCTGGAGAAGGGCACGATCGACGCACTGGAGTGGGTGGGCCCGTACGACGACCAGAAGCTGGGCTTCAACAAGGTCGCGCCGTTCTACTACTACCCCGGCTGGTGGGAGGGCGGCCCGCAGCTGGACTTCTACATCAACACCAAGGCCTGGGAAGGCCTGCCGGCCGAGTACAAGGCCGTGGTGGAAGCCGCCGCTTCGCACGCCCACGTCACGATGCTTTCCAAGTATGACGCGCGCAACCCCGTGGCGATCAAGCAGCTCGTGGGCTCGGGCACCAAGCTGCGTCCGTTCACGCAGGACGTGATGAATGCAGCGTTCAAGTCGGCGCAGCAGATCTACGCGGACCTGAACAACACCAATCCGGAGTGGAAGAAGGTCTATACCGATTACGCCAAGTTCCTGGCGGACGAGAACGCGTGGTTCCGGTTCACGGAAGGCACGTTCGACCGGTTCATGCAGGCGCAGAAGCTCTGAGCCGGTTGCTGGGTACAAGAAGAAGCTACGTGTTTCTTTGGGGCGGCCTTCGGGTCGCCTTTTTTCTTTGGGGGGGGTGGTTTTTTCCCGGGGCCGGGATGTGCGCCCGGCGGCGCACCTACTTTCTTTTGCTTCGCCAAAAGAAAGTAGGCAAAGAAAAGGCGAGCCCTGGTGTCTGCGTCCCCCTTCGCCCTTTGGGCGAAGGGGGCAGCCTGTGGTGCTCGGAGGCAAGGCGCGGCTGCGGAACTCGCTGCGCGCTGGCGCGCTCCGCTCGGACAACCGCAGCCAGTCAGATCACGAAGCAGGCGTGTCCTTCGGCACGCCTGCGCGCCTTGCCTCCTGCGCTCCTCGGCGCAGCCACGAGGGCGGGGTGCAGCATACGGGCCATTGCTTCGCTCGGCCCTTGGTGCGCGAGTGCTGTGCACCGCGCACCGTGTTTTTCGGGGCGGAGCGGTGGTGGCCTTGGCCGAGCGCAGCGATGGTCTGTGGGGCCGAGCAACGCGAAGGCCCGGGTCACTCCCTTCTGGATGCGCCTGGGGCGCGCAGGGGGTGGGGTGGCGGACGTGCCGAAGGACACGCCCGCTTCGTGAACTGACTTGCCATGGTTGTCCGAGCGGAGCGCACGGAGTGCGCGCAGCGAGTTCCACGGCACACCCCACCCCCGAGCACCCCAGGTTGCCCCGTTCGCCCTGCGGGTGAACGGGGTCGCATCCAGCAGGGTCGCCCTTTCTTTGGTTACTTTCTTTCGGCGAAGCGAAAGAAAGTGACTCGCCCGCCGGGGCGAAATCCCGGCTCCGGAAGTCACCACATCCGTTAGCGTGATTGAGGCGCAGCTTCAGCCCCCGCCCTCACCACACTCTCCCCGAACGCCACCAGCAACCCCGCATCCGCCGCATGCACCCAGGTGATTCCCCCGCCCTTGCGGCGCAGCAGGATGCGCGGCGCGATGATGGCCTGGAACCACGGCCAGTGCACGATCTTGAAGCTGGCCACGTCGGCCGCGCGCACCCGCTTGTCCCAGAGCCATGTCTGCACGATCACGCCACCGTCGTCGGTCGAACGGAAGCGTGTGCGGCTGCAGACCATCCACCAGCCCATCCAGCCGATCAGCACGGCCGCGAGGCCGAAGGTCGCCAGGGCGGGAAAGGTCCATTGCGCGCTGCGCAGCGCGGGGATGGACCAGAGCGCGAAGCCCGCCAGCCCGCCCACGATGGCCATGGCGAGCAGCCGCACCAGGGGCGGGAAGGCGGCGCTTTCGATGTCGATGGCGGCCCCGCCGTTGCCGGGCGGGGGCTGTCCATGGTCCTGCGTCATTGCGGCGTGCTGGCCGTGCCTTCCGGTGCGGGTTCGGGCGCCGCGGGCTCGGGCATCGGTTCCGGCATCGGCATCGCGGGCTCCGCGCCCGGGGCGGCGGAGGCGCCGTCCGCGGGTTTGCCGGTGCCGAAGGGGTCGTCCATGTTGATGGACGGTTCCGCCGAGCTGTCCGCGGGCATGTCGAGCTGCACCTTGTCCAGATCGACCACCTTTTCCTTGTCGAGGAAGATGGTCACGGTCTGCGGGAAGAAGATCACGATGCCCACGAGGATCAGCTGCATCACCACCCACGGGATGGAGCCCATGTAGATGTCGCTCGATTTCACCGGGCGGTCGATGCGCTTTTCCTTGAACAGCGTGTCGGCGATGCCGCGCAGGTAGAAGAGGGCGAAGCCGAAGGGCGGGTGCATGAAGCTGGTCTGCATGTTCACGCACAGCAGCACGCCGAACCACACGAGGTCGATGCCCAGCTTGTGGGCCACGGGGCCCAGCAGCGGCAGGATGATGAAGGCGATCTCGAAGAAGTCGAGGAAGAACGCCAGGAAGAAGATGAAGAGGTTCACCACGATCAGGAAGCCGATCTGGCCGCCCGGCAGGTCGCTGAGCATGTGCTCGATCCAGATCGCGCCATCGACGCCCTGGAACACCAGCGAGAACACGCGCGAGCCGATCAGGATGAACACCACCATGGCGGTGAGGCGCATGGTGCCGTCCATGGCTTCCTTGATGAGCTTCCACGTCAGTCGCTTGTGGATGGCCGCGAGGATCAGCGAGCCCACGGCGCCCATGGCGCCGGCCTCGGTGGGCGTGGCGATGGCGTGGTCCATGAAGGGCAGGCCGCCCATGGAGCCGAGCACCGCGAAGATCAGGATGGCCGAGGGGATGATGCCGCGCAGGCACTTGCCCCAGAGCGCCCAGCCGTGCAGCGTGCGCGCCGTCCTGGGCAGGCCGGGCACGTATTCCGGGCGGATGCGGCCGAGCAGGAAGGTGTAGATCGCGAAGATCAGCACCTGCAGAATGGCGGGGCCCCAGGCGCCCTTGTACATGTCGCCCACCGAGCGGCCGAGCTGGTCGGCCATGACGATCAGCACCAGCGAGGGCGGCACCAGCTGCGTGATGGTGCCCGAGGCGGCCAGCACGCCGGTGGAATAGCGCATGTTGTAGCCGTAGCGCATCATCACGGGCAGCGAGATCATGGCCATGGCGATCACCTGGCCGGCCACGGTGCCGGTGATGGCGCCCAGGATGAAGCCCACGATGATGACCGAGTAGCCCAGGCCGCCGCGCACCGGGCCGAAGAGCTGGCCCATGGAGTCCAGCATGTCCTCGGCGAGGCCGCATTTCTCGAGCACCGCGCCCATCAGCGTGAAGAACGGGATGGCCAGCAGCAGGTCGTTCGACAGGATGCCGAACATGTTGATCGGCAGGTTGGCCATGAAGTTGGCCGGGAACCAGCCCATCTCGATGGCGAAGAAGCCGCTGAACAGGCCCAGGGCCGCGAGCGAGAACGCGACCGGAAAGCCGATCAGCATGATCACGATCAGCCCCGCGAACATGATCGGGGCGAAGTTTTCCATGTGCATGGGGAGAGTCTTCCTGGAGAAGTCGGGTCGGTCGGCGCTTTTTTGTCGATGCGTTTACTGCACCGGCTTCTCGTAATGCGTGCTGATCTGCAGGTGGCCCGTCAGGTAGGCCACGCGCTTGACGATCTCGGCCAGGCCCTGCAGGAAGACCGCGCCGAAGCCCACGGGCAGCAGCAGCGCGGCGGGCCAGCGGATCAGGCCGCCGATGTTGCCGGACATCTCCTTGGTGACATACATGTTCCAGAAGAAGGGCCAGGTGAGCCAGGTGAGCAGGCCCATCACGGGCAGCAGGAAGAAGATGAGGCCGAACAGATCGACGAAGACCGGTCCGCGGCCGCGCAGCTTGCCGTAGATGATGTCCACGCGCACGTGTTCGTTGAGCTTGAGCACCACGGGTGCGCCCAGCATCACGGTGGTGCCGAAGAGGTACCACTGGATCTCGAGCCACGCGTTGGAGCTGAGATCCAGCCCGTAGCGCACCAGGGCGTTGCCCGCGGAAATCAGGGCGGCGGCGAGCACGGCCCAGCCCGCGATCTTGCTGAGCTTGGTGGAAACCCAGTCCATGCCCCTGGCCAGTTGGAGGAGTCCTGTCACGCTTGCTGTCTCCTGTCGTTCACGTTGTTCGATGGATGTGCGCGGCAGGAAGAAACCACGGCGCCGCGCCCGCCCGGGATTAAAGCGGATCGTACGGCGCCTGGGCTGAGAAAAGGCTGACGCGGGGGGCTGGGGTTTTCCCGTGCGTGGCCGTGCGCCGCAGGCCGCGGCGCATGGCGGCGATCCACCGGCACCGGTGGATTCCACCCTGCGGCAGGATCGGCGTGGCGGCCGGAGCGCCTGGGAGGGCGAAGAATGAAAAAGCCGGCCCGGGGCCGGCGTCATTCAGGGTCGTGGATCCCGGGGCGGCAGCCGGTCCGCGCCGCCGGGCGGGTCGCGCCGCCGGCGCGGCCACCACTGCTCGATGCACTCGGCGGCCCGGTCCCGTCCGCCCAGGCCGAAGGCCAGGGCCAGCCCGAAGACCACGCCCCCCAGCAGGATGAGGAAGCTCTGGCGCACGATGTCGCCGCCGATGCCGAGCTGGTCCAGCGCGATCAGCACCGAGAACACCACGATGGCATACTGCGCCGCCTTGCCCGGCAGCGCCGTGTCGGCCATGCCGGCGCGGCGCAGGTACGCGGAGACGAGTTCGCCGACCACGCGGCCGAAATACGTGCCCAGCACCAGGATCAGCAGCGCGACGAAGAGGTTCGGGATGAACCACAGCACGCGGCTGAGGAGGGCGGTGACGTAGCTCAGGCCCAGGCTGTTGAAGGCGACCAGCAGGGCCGCCAGCAGCACCAGGCCGTACGCCAGCAGGCCGAAGATAGCCGTGGCGTCGCGGCGCGAGCCGGCCTGCCGCAGGAAGTCGTCCAGGCCCGCGCGCTCGGTGAGCACGTGGAAGTTGATGGCGCGCAGCCCGCGCGTGACCGCGAAGCGCACGGCCTTCGCCACGAGCCAGCCCGCCGCGAGGATGAGCAGGGCGAACAGCAGGCGCGGCAGGTAGGCGCCCAGCTGGAAAAGGAAGGCGCGGGCCGGTTCCAGGTGGATGGATAGGTTGTCCATGGGAAGAAGCCTCGGGGATCGGGTCGGTGGCGGGAAAGCGGCGGCGCCGTCAGGCGGGGGTGTCGGGCAGGGTCGGCGTGGGCGTGGGCGCCGCGGCCGCGCCGATCAGCGCGAGGATGCCCTGCAGCGGCACCTGGGCCCAGTCCACCCGGTTGCCCAGTTCGTAGCGGAGTTCGTAGAGCGCCTTCTCCAGCTCGAACAGGGAGATCAGGGCGGGATCGGCCGCAAGGCCTTCCGCCGCGTAGGCCGCCAGGAAGGCATCGCGGACCTGGTGCTCCCAGTGCCGTGCCGCCTCGTCCAGGCGCACCATCTCCTCGGTGGACTGGGTCATGTGCTTGAGGGCGGCCCAGCGCGCGTAGTTGAACGAGCGCAGCATGCCGGCCACGTCGCGCAGGGGGGAACTCTTGGCGCGGCGTTCCTCGAACGGCCGGCCGGGCTCGCCCTCGAAATCGATGATGACGAAGTCGTTGCCCGTCACCAGCACCTGGCCCAGGTGGTAGTCGCCGTGGAAGCGGGTCTTGGTGCCCGTGGGCGCGTCCGCGCCGCCGGCCGCGAGGCGCTCCATGATGAGTGCGCGCCGCGCCAGCACCGCCTGGGCGTCCGTCTGCGCCGCGGGCGGCAGTTCGCCCACGCGCCGCTCCAGCAGGGCGAGCGTGTCTTCGGCCTCGGCGCGCGCGCGCTGGCGGAAGGCGGCCACGTCCTGCGTGGTGACGGGTTCGGGGTCGAAGGCGGCATCGCCGGTGCGCCGTGCCAGCGCCTGGTGCAGCTGCGCCGTGCGCTGGCCCAGGGTCGCGGCCAGGGCCAGGTAGCCGCCATGCACGTCCACGGCGGGGCCGGCCGCCTGCGCCACGCGCGTGTCTTCCAGGAACCGCTCCAGGTAGCCGAGGGTGTACTCCCATCCGTCGCCCTGGTTGGCCACGTAGGACTGCACCAGTGCGAGCGTCATGGTGGTGCCGCCGGGCGCCACGTATTCCACCGACCCCGCCACCGGCACGCAGTGCGGGAAACGGGCGACCTCCGTGAGGAAGCGGCCGACCTCCAGTTCGGGATTCACGCCCTCGCGCAGGCGGCGGTAGCCCTTGAGGAACAGGGTCTCGCCCAGGGCGACGACGGTGTTGCTGCTCTGGGCGCCGGGCCGTTCCACGGGCAGCGCGTCCAGGTCCGCGGCCAGCGCGTCGAAGGCCGAGGTGCGCCGGAACCGCACCCGCCCGCCCTGGTCGGTGGAGAGTTCCGTTCCCTCGCCCATGGCGCGCACGACGGCGCGGCAGAAGGACTCGTCATGGAAGGCGTCGCCCATCACGCCCACCTGGGCCTGCTGGCGCACGCGCGCCACGCCGGCCGGCGAGATGCGGCGCATGCGCTCCTCGCTGCCTTCCTCCCAGGCCAGGGCAAGGGGCACGAAATAGGTCGCGGCCGGCCCCGGGGCACCGCCGGGCTTCGCGGCAGGCTCCACGCCCAGCAGCGGCAGCATCCATTCGCAGCCCTCGCCGGCCTTCCACACCGTGTGGTCCAGGATGCGCGCGCCCGCGATGGCCGTGCCCTTGTCCGCATACCAGCGCTGCAGTTCGATGAAGCGCGGCAGGGTGTCGTCCTCGAACTGCGTGCGCATGCGCTCGGCCATGCCGATGCGCCAGGGCATGACGCGGTCGCGGAAGAAGCTGGTCCACCCGTCGAACAGCACGAGCACGGGCCGTTCCTGCAGGTCCAGGCCCTCCTGGTGCCAGGAGGGCACCGGGGCTTCGTTGGAGAGGCGGAACCAGTAGAAGCCGTAGGAGTGCAGGGTGAGCAGGTAGGGCAGGTCGCCGATGGGCGGGAAGGTGACCCGCCCGAGCATCTCGATCGGCGTGCGGCCCCGGTAGGCCGACAGGTCCAGTTCCACCGGCTGGGCGGCACGCGAGAGGTTGAACACCGTGAGGATGACGTCGTCCTCGTGTTCGCTCACGTAGGCCAGGATCTTGCGGTTGCCGGGCTTGAGGAAAGTGCGGCGCCCGCGGCCGAAGGCGCGGCTGGTCTTGCGCACGGCCAGCATGCGGCGTGTCCAGTGCAGCAGGGAGCTGTGGTCGCCCGACTGGGCCTCCACGTTCAGCGCCTCGTAGCCGTACACCGCGTCCATGATGGGCTGCAGGTAGAGCCGCTGCGGATCGGAACGCGAGAAGCCGCCGTTGCGGTCGGGCGACCACTGCATGGGCGTGCGCACGCCGTTGCGGTCCCCCACGAAGACGTTGTCGCCCATGCCGATCTCGTCGCCGTAGTAGATGATGGGCGAGCCCGGCATGGACAGCAGCATGCCGTTCATGAGCTTGACGCGGTCCAGGTCGTTCTCCATCAGCGGCGCGAGCCGGCGGCGGATGCCCAGGTTGATGCGCGCGCGCATGTCGGCCGCGTACATGCTGTACATGTAGTCGCGTTCCTTGCTGGTCACCATTTCCAGCGTGAGCTCGTCGTGGTTGCGCAGGAAGATGGCCCACTGGCAGCCCTCCGGGATGTCGGGCGTCTGCTGCAGGATCTCGACGATGGGGTGCCGGTCTTCCTGGGCGATCGCCATGTACATGCGCGGCATCAGCGGGAAGTGATAGGCCATGTGGCATTCGTCGCCGTTGCCGAAATACTCGCGCACGTCCTCCGGCCACATGTTGGCCTCGGCGAGCAGGAAGCGGTTCCCGTATTCCGCATCGATCGCCGCGCGCAGCTTCTTGATGACGGCGTGCGTCTCGGGCAGGTTCTCGTTGGTGGTGCCGTCGCGCTCCACCAGGTAGGGAATCGCGTCGAGCCGGAAGCCGTCCACGCCCATGTCCAGCCAGAAGCGCATGGTCTTGAACACCGCTTCCAGCACCAGCGGGTTGTCGAAGTTCAGGTCCGGCTGGTGGCTGAAGAAGCGGTGCCAGTAGTACTGCTTGGCCACCGGGTCCCAGGCCCAGTTGGAGGTCTCGGTGTCCGTGAAGATGATGCGCGTGCCCTGGTAGATCTGGTCGGTGTCGCTCCAGACGTAGAAGTCCCGCTCGGGCGAGCCGGGCGGGGCCCGCCGCGCGCGCTGGAACCACGGGTGGTCGGACGAGGTGTGGTTGATGACCAGCTCGGTGATCACGCGCAGGCCGCGCGCGTGCGCGGCGTCCAGCATCTCCTTGAAGTCCGCGAGGGTGCCGTACTGCGGATGCACGTCCTCGTAGTCGGCGATGTCGTAGCCGTCGTCGCGCAATGGCGAGGGGTAGAACGGCATGAGCCAGATCGTGTTGACGCCCAGGTCCTTCACGTAGTCCAGCTTGGCGGTCACGCCCTTGAAGTCGCCGTAGCCGTCGTTGTTGCTGTCGAAGAACGCCTTCACGTTCAGCTGGTAGATGACGGCGTCGCGGTACCACTGGGGGTCGCCCTGCGTGTCGATTTCCGGGGTTTCGGGCATGACCACGGGGCCCGGTTCGGGCAGCGGCCCGGCGGCGGGGTCCGCGGCCGGGAGGGGTTGGCGCAGCAGGGGGGCGTTCATGGCATCACTGGAAGGGATCGATGTCTCCGGCGCCGGCAACGCGGCGCCGCACGGAGAAGATGTGGGCGGGCGCGCGCTGCGGATCCAGCAGCACGTAGTGGGTGTCGCCCTGCCAGAGGAAGCGCTGCTGGCTCAGCAGGTCGTGCATCTGCCAGTCGGCCGCGGGTGGGTCGCCCGCCGCGATGGCGATGTCGGACGCGGTCAGGCGCATCCAGCCCGATTGCGGGTGGTGCGGGTCGAGGTTGACCACCGTCACGATCACGTCGCGGCCGTCCGGCGAGCGCTTCAGGTAGGCCAGCAGCATGTCGTTGTCCACCGGCAGGAAGCGCAGGTTGTGGTCGTCCTGCAGGGCAGGGTGGGTGCGGCGGATGTGGTTCACGCGGGCGATGAGCGGCCGCAGGTTGCCGGGCCGCTCCAGGTCCCAGTGCCGCAGCTGGTATTTTTCGGAGTCGCGGTACTCCTCGCTGCCGGGCTCGCGCGGCAGGTGCTCCAGCAGTTCGTAGGCCGGCCCGTAGATGCCGTAGTTGGCCGAGAGCGTGGCGGCCAGCACCAGCCGCAGCGCGAACATGGCGGGCTCGCCGCCCTGCAGCTGCGCATGCAGGATGTCGGGTGTGTTGGGCCATACGTTGGGGCGGAAGTAGTCCCGCCCGGGCGCGGTGTTGAGCTCGGTGAAATAGTCCTGCAGTTCCTGACGGGTGTTGCGCCAGGTGAAGTAGGTATAGGACTGGGTATAGCCCCGCTTGGCCAGGCCGTGCATCACCTTGGGGCGCGTGAAGGCCTCGGCCAGGAAGATCACGTCGGGGTGCTCGCGCTGGATGTCGCCGATCACCCACTCCCAGAAGCCGAAGGCCTTGGTGTGCGGGTTGTCCACGCGGAAGATGCGCACGCCCTCGCCGATCCAGTGCGCGAACACGCTGCGCAGCTCCTTCCAGAGGCCGCGCCAGTCCTCGCATTCGAAATGGAAGGGGTAGATGTCCTGGTACTTCTTGGGTGGGTTCTCGGCGTACTGCACGGTGCCGTCGGGGCGCCAGCGGAACCAGTCCGGGTGCTCGCGCACGTAGGGATGGTCCGGCGCGCACTGGAAGGCGATGTCCAGCGCGATCTCGATGCCGTGTTCCCGTGCCCGTGCCACGAGGCGGCGGAAGTCCTCCGGCGTGCCCAGCTCGGGCTGGATGGACTTGTGCCCACCCTCGTCGGCGCCGATCGCCCACGGGCTGCCCACGTCGCCGGGCGCGGCGGTGAGGGTGTTGTTGCGGCCCTTGCGCTGTACCCGGCCGATGGGGTGGATGGGCGGGAAGTACAGCACGTCGAAGCCCATGGCGGCGATGCTGGCCAGCCGGCCCTCCACGTCGCGGAAGGTGCCGTGCATGCCCGGCACGGCCGCGGTGGAGCGCGGGAAGAGTTCGTACCAGGTGCTGAAGCGCGCGCGCTCCCGGTCCGCGCGCAGCGGCAGCGCGACGGGGTGGCGGGTTTCCAGGCTGCGGTCCGGGTGGCGGCGCATCGCCTCGGCCGCGGCTTCCTGCAGCGCCAGCGCCTTGAGCGGCGCCGCATCGGCGCTGTCCTCGCGGGCGCCGCGTTCCAGCGCCTCCGCCCATTCCTCGAGCTGCCGCGCGTCGGCCGGCGTGGGGTGCGCCGCGGCCCGCATGGCTGCAGCCCGGGCGTCGGCCGCGCCCACGCGCGCCGCCACGCGGATGTCCGCCGGATCCACGCGGCGCTGCATGTCGTGCCGCCAGGATTCGAAGGCGTCCACCCAGGCGACCACGGTATAGCGGTAGAGCCCGGGATCGGGCGGCGTGAACTCGGCCCGCCACTCGTCGTTCACCCCGGGGTGCATCGGCACCTCGGCCGGCGCGGTGGGGGCGCCGGGGCCTTCCTCCTTCCACCACTGCAGCATCGCCCGTGGCACGTCGTGTCCGTCGGTGAAGCAGTGGGCGGTGATGCGCACCGCCTCGCCCGCCACGCGCTTGACCGCGAAGCGGCCACCGTCCACCACCGGCAGCACCGCGTCGATCACCGCGCGCGCACGTCCGTCCGCCGGAAGCGGCGGCGCCGCGCGCGGCACGGCCTGCGCGGTGGCGGCCGGCGCGGGCAGGCGGTGTCCGGGGCCGGAGGGCGCAGTGGACGGTGCGGGCCGGCCGGTGCGGGAGGAGGGCTCGGAGTCAGGCGGGGAAGGCATGGCGTGCAGGCTCCTGTCGGAGGATGAGGGTGGACAGCGGCGGTAGCGTGAGGCACAGCGACTGCGCCCAGTGGTGCGAGCGCACGGGTGCGGCTTCCACGCCGCCCAGGTTGCCCCAGCCGGCGCCGCCGAATTCGCGGGCGTCGCTGTTGAAAAGTTCCCGCCAGTAGCCGGCGGAAGGCACTCCCACGAGGTAGTTCTCGCGCGGCACGGGCGTCATGTTGCAGACCACCAGCACGGGCGTGGCGCCCTGGCGCTGGGCCTCGGCGCCGGGCTTGCGCAGGAAGGCGATCACGCTGCGGCCGGCGTCGTCGGCCTCCACCCACTGGAAGCCCTCCGGGGAAAAATCGATATCGTGCAGGGCGGGCTCGCTGCGCAGCACGCGGTTGAGTTCGCGCACCATGCGCTGCAGGCCGCCGTGCAGCGGGCCGTCGCAGACCCGCCATTCGAGTTCGCCCTCGTGCGTCCATTCGCGGCGCTGGCCGAACTCGCCACCCATGAAGAGCAGCTTCTTGCCGGGGTGGGCCCACATCAGGCCGAACAGCGCGCGCAGGTTGGCGAACTGCTGCCATTCGTCCCCCGGCATCTTGTTGACGAGCGAGCCCTTGCCATAGACGACCTCGTCGTGCGAGAGCGGCAGCACGAAGTTCTCGTTGAAGGCATAGACCAGCGAGAACGTGAGCTTGTGGTGGTGGTAGCGGCGGTGGACCGGGTCTTCCTTGAAGTACGACAGCGTGTCGTGCATCCAGCCCATGTTCCACTTCATGCCGAAGCCCAGCCCGTTCATTTCCACGGGGCGCGAGACCATGGGCCAGGCGGTGGATTCCTCGGCAATGCTCACGGTGTCCGGATGGTCGCGGTAGAGCGAGCGGTTGAGCAGCCGCATGAACTCGATCGCCTCCAGGTTCTCGCGCCCGCCATGGCGGTTGGGCACCCATTCGCCGTGCTTGCGCGCGTAGTCCAGGTAGAGCATGGACGCCACCGCGTCCACGCGCAGGCCGTCCAGGTGGTACTTGTCGAGCCAGAAAAGACCCGAGGAGACGAGGAAGCTGCGCACCTCGTTGCGGCCGTAGTTGAAGATGGCCGAGTTCCACTCCGGGTGGAAGCCCTGGCGCGGGTCGGCGTGCTCGTACAGGTGCGTGCCGTCGAACTCCGCCAGTCCATGCGCGTCCATCGGGAAGTGCGAGGGCACCCAGTCCAGCAGCACGCCGATGCCGCGCTGGTGCAGGTGGTCCACGAAGTACATGAAATCCTGCGGCGTGCCGTAGCGCGACGTGGGCGCGAAATAGCCGGTGGTCTGGTAGCCCCAGGAGCCGTAGAACGGATGCTCGGTAATGGGCATCAGCTCCACGTGGGTGAAGCCCATCGACTGCACGTACTCGCCCAGCGCGTGTGCCAGTTCGCGGTAGCCCATGAACTGGCCGTCCCTGCGCCGCCAGGAGCCGGCGTGCACCTCGTAGATCGACATCGGCGCGTTCAGCGCATTGCGCGGGCCGCGCGAGGCCATCCAGTCTCCGTCGTTCCAGGTGTAGTCCAGGTCCCATATGCGCGAGGCGGTGCGCGGCGGCAGCTCGGAGCAGATGGCCAGTGGGTCTGCCTTTTCCAGCACCCGGCCGCCGTTGCGCGACACGATGCGGAACTTGTAGGCCTGCCCGTGGGCGGCGTGGGGCGCGAAGCCCTCCCACACGCCGCTGTCGTCACCGCGCGGCGCCAGCGGGTCTGGCTCCGGGTTCCAGCCGTTCCAGTCACCGATCACCGACACCGAGGCCGCGTTCGGGGCCCAGACCGCGAAGTCCGCGCCGCGCGCCTCCTGCGCGGGCACGCCGGCTGTGCGGCGCAGGTGGCAGCCCAGCGACTGGTAGAGGCGTGCGTGCGTGCCCTCGCGCAGCAGGTAGGCGTCGTGGGCGGTCAGCAGGGAGGAATCGTTGGACGGCACGGTGGGATCCTGGAGAAGGTCGGGGAAGAAGGAACGCAACAAAAAAGCCGGCTTCCGCACGACCGTGTCGGCTGGAAGCCATTGGCGCATGCAGCGGCCGGTCGAGCTCGCGCGGCAGCGGCGACTGGGCCTGTAGGACTGGGCCGCTTTGGCGGCCGCGCGTGGAATGCCGTCATTCGCGCATCGCCATCTCGCGCATCCGGCGCCGCAGGGCGCGTTCGCGCTTGCGTTCGGCCTCGTGGTCCTCGCGCACCGCGCGCAGCAGGGCCACGGCCATCAGCACCAGCACCAGCGCGAACGGCAGCGCGAACACGATGGTGGCGGTCTGCACCGCCTGCAGGCCGCCCGCGAACAGCAGCGACAGCGCGATGCCGGCCACCAGCAGGCCCCACACGATCTTCACGCGCGCGGAAGGGTCCGGATCGCCCCGGGTGCTCATCGTGCCCAGCACCAGCGTGGCCGAGTCGCCCGAGGTGACGAAGAACACCACCACCAGCACCGTGGCCACGATGGACATCGCCAGCCCCAGCGGCATCGCGCCGAACATGGCGAACATCGCGGTGGCCGGGTCGGCCTGTGCCGCGGCGGCCAGCGGGATCTGGCGGAAGATCTCCAGGTGCAGCGCCGTGCCGCCGAAGATCGAGAACCACAGGAAGCCCACGAGGCTGGGCGCGATCACGGTGCCCAGCACGAACTCGCGGATCGTGCGTCCGCGCGAGACGCGCGCGATGAACAGGCCCACGAACGGCGACCAAGCGATCCACCACGACCAGTAGAAGATGGTCCAGTCGCCCACCCAGGTGCTGTCCCGGAACGGCGACATCCGCAGGCTGGTGCGCACGAATTCGCTCAGGTAGGCGCCCAGCGTGTTGGTGAAGGTGTTCACCAGCGACACCGTGGGCCCGAGCAGGAATACCGCCAGCGCCAGGAAGGCCGCGAGCAGCAGGTTCGCACTGGAAAGCCACTTGATGCCCCGGTCCACGCCGCTCACCGCCGAGGTGATGAACAGTGCCGTCGTCACCACGATGATGGCGGCCTGTGGCCAGGGGCCCACCGGCACGCCGAACACTGCCTGCAGGCCGCCGTTGATCTGCGCGGCGCCCATGCCGAGGGAGGCGGCGACGCCGAAGGCCGTGGCCACCACCGCCAGCACGTTCACCAGGGGCGAGAGGTGGCGCATGCCGCGCCAGGGCAGCGATTCGGTGGCGGAGCTCACCAGGGCCGGGGCCTGCCGGCGGAACTGGAAGAAGGCGATCGCCAGCCCGACGATGCCGTAGATCGCCCAGGGATGCAGCCCCCAGTGGAAGAAGGCGTAGCGCATGGCGGCGCCCGCGGCCTCGGGCGTCTGCGGGGCGATGCCGGGCGGCGGCAGGCCGTAGTGCGAGACCGGTTCGGCCACGCCCCAGAACACCAGGCCGATGCCCATGCCTGCCGCGAAGAGCATCGCGAACCATGTCGCGGTGGAGAACTCGGGCTCCTCGTCCTCGTCGCCCAGCTTCAGGTCGCCATAGCGGCTCAGCGCCAGGAAGAGGGCCAGCACGACCAGCCCCAGCACCACCCACAGGTACAACCATCCGAAGTTCCGCGTGATGTCCGACAGCAACATGCCGAAGAAGGCGCCGAGGCTGGCGGGGGACGCCAGCCCCCAGAGCACCACGGCCGCGATCAGCCCGGCCGAGACGGTGAGCTGCAGGTTGCCGAGCGCCGCATTGCGGACACGCACGAGCGGTGAGGGGCGCCCAGGGGGCGGCGGTGGCGCGGATGAGGACTGCATCCGCGCAGTGTGTGCGACGGCAGGCCCCCGGTCTGTCAGCCGAAGCCGGGAACGGATGAGCCCGCGGGCACCAGGCCCGGGCGGCCGCCCGGGCGGGAATTCAGCCCTGCAGCCATGCCCCGTGCGCCGCCACCACCCGGTCCACCGCGGGCCCGCACTGGCCCAGGTAGCCGGCGGGATCGGTCAGGTCGTGGATTTCGTCCTCGGTCAGGAGCCGGCCCAGGCTTTCGTGGTGGCGCATCGCTTCGGCGAAGCCGAGCTTGTGGGTGATGCCGTGCATCGATGCCTCGTAGATCCACTCGTGGGCGGTCTGCTTGCCCACGCGGCTGGAGAGCTCGAGCATCACCCGTTCGGAGAGCAGGTAGCCCTGCATCCGGCCGAGATTGGCCGCCATCGCGCCGGCATTCACCTTCAGCCCCTCCAGCAGGTGCCTGGCCTGGAACAGCATCGCCCCGGCGATCATGCAGGCCTCGGGAAGCGCCTTCCATTCCACCTTCCAGGCGATACCGTCGCGCTCGCTTTCCTGCACCATGCCCTCGACCATCATCGCGGCGCTGTAGCGCAGCGGGCGCGAGAGCCCGGCGAGGTTCTCGGCCGACACGGGATTGCGCTTGTGGGGCATCGTGGACGATCCCAGCTTGCCCTCGGGGAAGCCTTCCTCCACTTCGGCGCACTCGTCGCGCTGCATGTTGAAAAGCTCGTTGCCGATCTTCGACAGCGTGCTGCCGATGAGCGCCAGCAGGTTGGCGTACTCCGCGAAGCGGTCGCGCGCGGGCGCCCAACTGATCGGCGGCACGCCCAGGCCCAACCTGCGCAGCACGCGCTCCTCCAGTTCCGCGGCCTTCGGGCCGAAGGCGGCCTGGCTTCCCACCGCTCCGGCCAGCATTCCCACCAGCACGCGCGGAGCGGCCTGGACGAGGCGCTCGTGGTGGCGGCCGAGTTCGTCGAGCCACACGGCGCACTTGTGGCCGAAGGTGATCGGCAGCGCCTGGACGCCGTGCGTGCGCCCGGCCATCGGCGTGTCGCGGTGCTCCACCGCCAGGCGGACCAGTTCCCGCCCCACGGCCCGCATGTCGCGCAGCGCGACCGCGTGGAATTCCTTGAGCTGCAGCGCGACGCCGGTATCGATCACGTCCTGGGTCGTGGCGCCATAGTGGATCCACTCGCCGTGGTCGCCGGAGCACGCGGCCTGCAACTGCCGCAGCGCGGGGACCAGCGAATGCTTGATGCGCCGGATATCGGCGGCCATCCTGCCGATGTCGATATTCCGGACCCTGGCCTTGTCGGCGATCTCGCGGGCCGCATCCTGGGGAATGATCCCCATGTCGGCCTGGGCGGAAGCGAGCGCGGCTTCGACGTCGAGCCACTTCTGCACGCGGTTCTCCTCGCCGAAGATGGCGCGGACTTCGTCCGTGCACCAGAGATGCTGGAGCGACTGCATGTCGAAAACGGAAACGGGCATGGGAGGGAATCCTTCGCGGAGGCAAAGCGCGGAATTCTTATGGCGCGAGCGGGCTTTGCGGGCATTGCCGCCAGTGCTTCCATTTATTCCTGCCATGAATCCCGGCCACCTGGATCCCGATCGCCTTGTGCCGGCGGCGGGGCATGTTTCAGCCCAGCAGGGCCACGCCCTTGACCTGCGCCACCACCTGCAACCCCGGCGCCAGGCCCAGCGTGCGCGCTGACCGCCCGGTGATGCGCGCCAGCAGTGGCGTGCCCCCGGCATCCAGGGCCACCAGCACCTGGCCCGCAGGCTCGTCGTGCAGGGCCAGCACGCGGGCGGGCAGCAGGTTGAGCACGCTGGTCCCTGCCGGTGGCGCCAGTGCCAGGCTCACGTCGCGCGCCTGCACGCGCAGCCGCACCGGCGTGCCCGGCGGCAGGGCGCGGTCCGCGGCCAGCAGCAGGGCCTGGCCGCCCGGCAGGCGTACGGTCGCGATGCGGTCGGTGGCGTCGTAGCCGTCGGCCACGCCCTCGGCCAGGGTCGCGGCGAACTCGCCGTGCGCCAGCGGCAGGTCCGGCCGGGCCATGAGCGTGCCGATGGGGCCGCTGGCCAGCACGGCGCCTTCGCGCAGCAGCACGAGGTGCGAGGCCAGCCGTGCCACTTCGTCGAGTGCGTGGCTCACGTAAAGCACGGGGATGTCGAGTTCGCGCTGCAGCCGCTCCAGGTAGGGCATGACCTCGGCCTTGCGTTCTGCATCCAGCGCGGCCAGGGGCTCGTCCATGAACAGCACGCGGGGGCTCGCGGCCAGGGCGCGCGCGATCGCCACGCGCTGGCGCTCGCCGCCCGACAGCGCATGGGTGCGCCGCCCGAGCAGGTGGCCGATGCCCAGCAGCTCCACCGCCTGCTCCAGCGGCACCTGCCGCCGCGCGGGCGGCGTGCGCCGCAGGCCGTAATCCAGGTTGCCGCGCACGTCCAGGTGCGCGAAAAGCCCTGGCTCCTGGAAGACATAGCCCAGGGCGCGCCGGTGCGGCGGCAGCCATTGGCCAAGGGCGTCGTCCTGCCAGACCTCCCCCGGCACCGCCACGCGTCCGGCGCCGCGCTCCAGCCCCGCCATGGCGCGCAGCAGGCTGGTCTTGCCGCATCCGGACGGGCCGAACACCGCGATGATGCCCTGGCCCGGAAGGCGAAGGTCCGCTTCCAGGGTGAAGCGGCCGGGCCGCGGCAGGCGCAACTGCACCTCGATGGCGTCGCCGGCGACCGGGGGCAGGGCCGAGGCCTTCATGCGCGCCTCCGCGCGGGCTGCAGGGCATGCAGCGCCAGCAGCACCGCGAACGAGAAGGCCACCATGGCGCCCGCGAGCCAGTGGGCCTGGACGTACTCCAGCGCTTCCACGTGGTCATAAATCTGCACCGATACCACGCGCGTCACCCCGGGAATATTTCCGCCCAGCATGAGCACCACGCCGAACTCACCCACCGTGTGGGCGAAGCTCAGCACCCCCGCGGTCAGGAAGCCGCTCCGCGCCAGCGGCAGCGCCACGGTGAAGAACCGGTCCAGCGGCCCCGCACCCAGCAGCGCCGCGGCCTCCATCGGTCGGTCGCCCACGGCCTCGAACGCGCGCTGCAGGGGTTGCACGGCGAAGGGCAGGGAATACACGAGCGAGCCCACCAGCAGCCCGCCGAAGGTGAACGGCAGCGTGGCCAGTCCCAGCGACTGCATCAGCCGGCCGACCGCCCCGTGCGGCCCGAGCAGCAGCAACAGGTAGAAGCCGATCACCGTGGGCGGCAGCACCAGCGGCAGCGCCACCACGGCGGACACCGGGCCGCGCCATCGCGAGCGCGTGCGTGCCAGCCACCACGCGAGCGGCGTGCACAGCACGAGCAACAGCAGCGTGGTGAGTCCCGCCAGCCGCAGCGTCAGCCCGATGGCGGCGAGGTCTTCGGACGACAGCGGCATGGCCCGGCGTCAGAAGCCGTAGCCGTAGCGGCGGATGATCTCGCGCGCCTTGTCGCCGCGCAGGTACTGCATCAGCGCCGTGGCAGCCGCGTTGTCCTTGCCGGTGGCGAGCAGCACCGCATCCTGGCGGATGGGTTCGTGCATCGCATCCGGCACCTGCCAGGCCGAGCCCTTGGCGATGCGGCCGTCCTCCATTACCTGCGACAGCGCGACGAAGCCCAGCTGCGCATTGCCGCTGGCCACGAACTGGTAGGCCTGGGCGATGTTCTCGCCCGTCACCAGCCGGGGCTTGAGCGCATCGGAGAGACCCAATTTCTCCAGCGTCTGCACGGCGGCCAGGCCGTAGGGCGCCAGCTTGGGGTTGGCGATCGACAGGTGCGTGAAGTCACCCGTGCGCAGCACCTGCCCCTGGCTGTCCACGTAGTTCTCGCGGGGGCTCCACAGCACGAGCCTGCCGACGGCATAGGTGAAGCGCGAGCCCTGCACGCCCAGGCCTTCGCTCTCCACGCGCCGGGGCGTGGTGTCGTCCGCCGCCAGGAAGACCTGGAACGGCGCGCCGTTGCGGATCTGGGCGTAGAACTTGCCGGTCGCGCCGAACGACAGCACCGCCTTGTGGCCCGTGTCCTGCTCGAACGCGGCGGCGATCTTCTGCATCGGTGCCGTGAAGTTCGCCGCCACGGCCACCGGCACCTCGCCCGCGCGGGCGGTGGTGCAGGCCAGGGTGAGGACCGCGGTGGCCAGCAGGGCGCCCACACGGGCGCGGTTGCGGGCGGCAGGGCGGAAGACGGACGAGGGAGGCATTTCGCTATTCCTTGGGTGAATAGCGGTGAGTATAGGCGGGCGTCAACGGAGGTCGGCGCGGGAGCATTGGTACGGCGGCCGTCAAAGCTGGGGCTGTGAGGCACGCTCCGGAAAGAACGCGTTGTATTTGCCTGGCCGGGACGGGTCTTTCACCAACTTCTGGAATTCGAAGCCGAAACTATGCGTGGTGATGATGTTCCCCCCCATTTCCGTCATGCGCCCTGTTTGTAGGTCGTACCAGACGTATTGGTCTGGTGCCACGACAATCGCCTTCATGGCGTTGGCCAGCCCCTGTGCGTAGGCACTGTTCTTCCATCCGGTATTGCAGGAAAGCAATGCGATGGGCATGCCCGGCTTGTAATTCGGATCGCGGCGGATCATCTGAGCCAGCTTGTCAACCGGGATGAGTTTGCCATGTTCGTCATGCAGACCATGCCTGTTTCCGTGCCCGGCGATGAGGTACAGGGTGTCGGAACCACGGATCTTGTTTGCGGCGGACCGGATGGGTTCATTGTGTGGAAAGAAATTCATATCGACCGTTGACGATGCCAACAGGCCGAGCGGATCGATTTCCGTTGTTGGAGACAGCGGGTAGATCGACGAATGCAATCCACCTTCCAGCCCTATCGGATCCTGGGTTACATACTGCCCCAACAGGGGGTCGTAGTACCGGAACCGGTTGTAGTGCAGCCCTGTCTCGGCATCGAGGTGCTGGCCCTGGAAGCGGATGGGCTGGCCGATGCCGTGCGGGTCGTATTCCTCGCGCACGGTGCCCCAGGCGTGATAGGTCGCGGCCCAGGTGACCAGGCCCGCCTGCGGGCCGTTGGCGTCCACCAAAGCGATGGGTGTGCCCAGGTGGTCGCACAGGAAATGGCGTATGCGTGTGGGCGCGGACCGGGCGGCGGACTGCCGGCGCCTGCCGACCTCCTGCAGTCCGGATGCCAGCAGCGTGGCCACCTCGGCGGGGAGCATGCCCTGCATGCGCGCGATCAGTGCCTCGCGGTCCGGCCCCATCGCGCCGTGCAGGGCGTCCTGCAGCATGCCGCGCTGCGATGGCGGCAGCGCCGCGAAGAACGCCTGCGCTTCGCCCAGGCCATCGGCGTGGCCGACATCGTCCTTTCCTTCGCTTCCCTCCATGGCGAGCATGGCCTGCATGGCCGTGGGAATGGCCTGCTCGCGCTCCAGGCGCAGCAGCGGCGCGAAGGAGCCGGGCTCGTAGAGCACGTGCTGCAGCCCCTGCGGGCCTTCGTTGTGCACGAGGCGGTCGCCGTCCCAGCCGGCGTAGGTGGCGATTGCGGAATCCGATGCGGCTGCGTTGTGGCTGTTGCCATGGCCGAAGACGGTCTTTGCGAGCCGCCGCCCGAAGGGGTCGTAGCGGTAGCAGGCCACCCGCTGCCAGGCGCCACCGGCTGCCTCGCGCTGCCAGACCTCGCGCAGCCGGTGCAGCGCGTCGTAGCGCAGCCGCTGCGCCCGGCCGTCGGTGTGCAGCGCCTGCACCCGGTTGCCGAAGGCGTCGTAGCGGTAGCGGATCAGGATGCCCTTGCCGTCGCTGCCGTCGCTGCCGTCGCTGCCATCGCTGCTGGTGCCATCGGCATCCGGCTCGGGCGTGTTCCATCCGATGCGGTTGCCCGGCCAGCGCGTGACCGGGCCTGCACCCTCGCCAGGCCCGTCGCCCGCGCGCAGCAGGTCGAAGTCCGCATCGTGCAGGTTCTCGCGCACCTGCCGCGCCCAGTCCTGCCGCTCGGCGCTGGAGGGCCCGGCCGCGCGAGCCTCCAGGGGCGCGGGCAGGCGGTTGCCCGCCGCGTCCAGCGTCCAGTGCGCCTGCACTTCCGGCGAGCCCTGGCCTGCGCGGTGCAGCCCGCTCAGGCGCTGCCAGGCGTCGTAGGCGTAGCGCGTGGCCTCGCCCGGCGTCTGCACCCCCACCAGTTGGCCCAGCGGGTCATACCAGTAGCGGCGCTGGGCGAGCGTGGAGAGGGGCCCCAGGGCCGGGGCGATGCGGCCCGCAGCCGACGAAGGGCCCGTATCGGATGCGTTGGCCGGGTCCGCAGGAACCACCGGCGCCGCATGGCGCAGGCCCCGCCAGTCCTGGTGCAGCATGCGGCCCATCGGGTCGAGTTGGCGCGCATGCACGATCGCCGGCAGGTCTGCGTTGTCCTGGCCTTCGAGCACGTGCAGCGTGCGCCCCACCTCGCGGTGCATCGCATCGCGCTCCCAGTCCACCAGCGGCTGGCCGTCCAGCAGCAGCCCGTGTACGTGGCCCGATCCGTAGGCCAGCCACTGCAGCGTGCCCAGGCCTTGCGCCTGCGTGGCCGTGCGCTGGCCCAGCGGGCCCAGGGTGTGGGTGATCGTGTGCTCGAACTCCACGGGCGGCTCGCCACCGGCATGGGGTGCCTGCGGCTGCGTGGCCTGCCGGTACAGCGTCTGCGTCTCTCCGCACACGCGCCCGAAGGCATCGCGTGCCAGCGCCACGCGGGCATCGGGTTGCAGCCGCTGCGCCTGCAGCGCGGCGGCCAGCGGGGCCTGGGCGGGATCGCCGGGGCGGTCCAGCAAGGACAACAGTGCCTGCGTTTCCAGCGCCAGCCAGCGTTCGGCCAGGGGCATGGGACGGTCCGTTGCAGCGCCAGGGAGAGCGGAGCCGGCAGACAAGGCCATCGGCAGGGCCATGGGCTCGAACCCGTGCGGCAACTCGGCTTCCCAAGTCCGCGTCTGCAGCAGTGTTCCGGCCGGGGTGTGCTCGAAGCGCTGGATCTGCAGCACGGCGTGCGGTTCAGCCGCGGGGTTGTCGGTGGCCTCGACTGCGGCATCGCCTCCAACGCCGACACCAGCACCGGCCAATGCACCCGCTGCCGGCAGCCGCACGACCACGCGCGCCACCAGCCGGCCACCCAGGTCGTAGTGCAGCCGCGTGCGGACCACCGCCCCCAGTTCCGGCCGTGCCGCCGCGCCCGGATGGTGGCCTTCGCCATGCCCGTCGCCCGTGTGCGTGAGCTGGCCCGCCGCGTCGTAGCCATACACCTGGCTGCGCCCGTCGAAGCCCACTTCCTGCACCAGCCGGTCGGCCGCATCGTGCACGAAGCGCGTCACGTCGCCGTTCTCGTTGACGAGCTCCTGCAGCCGCCCGGCCACGTCGTAGCGCAGCTGCACGCCCCGGCCCGCCTGCATCTGCTCCACCACCCGGCCCCAGAGGTCGTGCCGGTAGGCGACCGTCGTGCTGGTGCCCGCGGGCTCGCCCGTGCCTTCCAGCACGTCGTGCGTGCCGTAGGTGGTCGCCTCCAGCATGCCGGCGGACGACCAGCGGTAGCGCACCGCCGTGTTGCCCGGCTGCTGCACGCCCACCAGCCGCAGTGCGCCTTGCTGCATCGCGTGGTGCAGCCGGGTGCGCTGGCCCAGCGCGTCCGTCGCCTCCACTACCTCGCCCCAGGCGCCGTGGCGCCAGGACTGGCTGCGGCCGGAGCAGTCGGTGTGCCGCGCGAGCTGGCCGCAGGCGTTGTAGGCGTAGAGGCTGCGCCCGCCCTGGGCATCGATCATCGCCACGGGCTGGTCGCACCAGGCGAGCGTGTGGAGAGGGAAGCCTACGGTGCCGCTAGCGGCATCTTCCTGGGGTTGTTCGTATTCGAAGCGGGTGGTGAGGGATGGGGTGTCGGTCGCTCCGCCCCCGGCTGGAGCCATCGCCACCTCCACCAGTCGGCCCCAGGCGTCGTAGCGGAAGTCCGTGCGCAGCCCTGCTGCGTCCTGGCTGGCCAGCAGCAGACCGTCCTGCGCGCTGCCCGCCGCGCCCCAGTGCTGTTGCGTGCTCCGGCCATCCGGGCCCTGCACGCCCAGCAGCCGGCCCGCGCCGTCGTAGCGCCACCACGTGGTGCGGCCCAGCGCATCGGTGGCCGAGAGACGCCGGCCGGCGCTGTCGTATCGGAATCCTTGTTCGGCCCCATCCGGGGCCACCAGGCGCACCAGTCGCTTGAGGCCGCCTTCACCCTCGAAGTGGTAAGCCGTCGTGCGACCCAGGCTGTCACACACCACCGTGCTGCTGCGCGCCAGGGCCGCCGGACCTTCGCCGGCACTGGCAGGCGCTTCGCTGTACGCGAAGAAGTACGACAGCCCCTCTTCGTTGTGCTGCTCGGCCACGCGGGCGCCCGGGCGGGCCGCCAACCCCTGGCGACGGCCCTGCGCGGTCTGGTCCTCATAGACGTAGCGGTGCTTCGGGCCCTGGCGCACCTGGTGCTCCGTCATGCGGTGCAGCGCGTCGTAGCCGAAGCGGCGCAGCACGGTGCCGTCCGCACCCAGGACCTCGGCCAGGTTGCCTGCGCTGTCGTAGCGGTAGCCCACCAGGGGTTGTGGGCGTGGTGCGGTGCCGGGTACCACGCCCGGGTCGAGCGGGTTGAGCGTGCAGTCCACGCCCACCAGCCTTACGCCGTCGTCGTGTTGCAGCAGGGGATGGGCACTTGTCTGTGCTGTCCCGGCATCCTGCGCAATGCGCTCGTAATGCAGTGCATTGCGGCGCCCGGTGCCATCGGTGATGCCTACGACACGGCCCTGCTGTTCACCTTCCACGCCCCACTGGTAGCGCTGGCTGCGGCCGAAGCGGTCGATCACGGCGTGCAGGACATGGTCACCCGATATGCCCGCCGGCAGGAACATCCAGGCCGGAGCGCCTGCCCCGCCCGCGCCCGGCACGGCGATCACGCATCCCGGGTCCGCACGCAGCACTGCCGGTATATGCGACCACCGGGGTTGCTGCGCCCACGCCAGCAGTTCGGCCGGTGTGGAAGATGGGACTGTGGAGGTGGATGCCTCCGGGGTGGAGGCTGTGATGGCTGGAGTGTCGGCTGCCACGCCACCGCCCCGCAACAGCCACAGGTCCTCGCTGCTGCTGTACAGAGCCTGCCCCGGCAGCAACTCCTCCTCGAACGTGATCGCCCGCCCCGAGGCATCGAAGAGCACCACCCGGTCCGACTCCAGCCGCAACCGCAGTTCCAGCGGCAGCTTCCAGCCATACCCCAGCAACCCACATGCCGCGCCATGCTCCGCATTCACATAGCTGCTGTACACCCGCTGCCACGCCAGCGGCAGCGGCCCGGGCAGCGCGAAGTCCAGTTCATCCGCCCCCGTCAGCACCTTCGCGCCCAGCGCCGGGTTCACCGGGTTGCCCACCGCCATGCCACCGGGGCACACCGAGCACGCCACGCCCCCGGCCGAGCCGATCAGCACCGTCGCCGAGCCCTGGACGATCGGGCCTCCCTTTTGCGTCATGTCGCCCTGCCGGGCCGCGGGTTTGCCGCTCATATGGGTGTTTTCTTTCCTGGAGGGGGCCCTGGGCCGCCCAAAGGTCGGAGATGCTAGGGAGGATCGGCCTTGGCGGGCATCATCCAATGGGAGGGTTTGTGTGTCGGCATGTAAGCATGTCCGCTGCGGCATCATCGGCCCATGCCTTCCCGTGCCGTCCGTCCCCCGAGTCCCTCCCGCAACGCCCCCATGGCGCCGGCCGCCCTGTCCGATGCGCTGGCCCATGGCCCGGCCGACCGGCGGGTGGCGGTGCTGCGCGAGATCGGGGCCGGCGGCTCGATTTCGCAGGCGGCCCGCGTGGTGGGCGTGAGCTACAAGGCCGCCTGGCAGGCGGTGGACACCCTCACCAATCTGGCCGGCGTGCCCCTGGTGGAGCGTGCGGTGGGCGGGGCCGGTGGCGGCGGCGCGCGGCTGACCGAGGCCGGGCACGCGCTGCTGCGCACGGCGGATGCGCTGGCGCAGGCGCGTGCCGGGATACTGGCCAACGCCGGTGCGTCCGGGGCGCAGGCGTCACCCTCGGGGGGGCAGGCCGGCCAGGCCCGCGCCGTGCGTCCGGCCGCGGGCCTGGCGCTGCGTACCAGCATGCGCAACCAGTGGCCCTGCATGGTGCAGGCGCTGGAGCCGATGGGCCCTGTGGTGCGGGTGTGGCTGCGGGGCGAGTCCGCAGCGGGGCAGGGCGCGAAGGCGCCGGAGGGGGGCTTGCGACTGTGTGCCCGCATCACCCGCGAGAGTGCCGAACTGCTCGGCCTGCAGCCGGGCGCCGCGGTGCTGGCGCTGTGCAAGGCCACGGCCGTGCGCGTGGAGCCCGCACAGCCCGTTCGCACCACTGCCCGGCGCGTGCCTGAAGAAGGGCCTTCCAACGCGTGGTCAGGCCGGGTGGCGCGCCTGTCGCGCGGCGGTGCGCAGGGGGACGAGGTATCCGCCGAACTCGATGCCGGCGTCCGCATGGTGGGCTTCGCGGAGCCCGGGTCCGGCCTGCGCGCGGGCCGGCGCGTGGTGATGTCGGTGGACGAGTCGGCCGTCGTCCTGGCGGTGGTGGACGCCGTATAGCCGGCGGGTGCCGGGAGCGCCGGCCTTGGCGCAAGGCAGAAAGAGCTACTCCAGCCCGAAACGCGCGCGGAATGCCTCGCAGAAGGCCTGCGTGCCGCAGAGCGAGAGGGTGACGGTGTGGCGCGGTGCACCCGTGGCGCCCGGCTCGGCCACCACGCGGCGCTGCTCCTCGTCGTAGCGCAGCGACTGCCCGGTGGAGGTTTCTTCCACGGCCTGCAGGTCGTAATCCCATTCCCCGTCTTCTTCGACGGGGCCGCGCTGGCTGCCGAACCGCCCATGGGCCCAGTCCAGCACGGCAGCGATTTCCGCATGCAGCGCGTCCACGTGCTCCCCGGTAACGCTGGCCATGGCGTCCCAGGTGCCGCCGCCTTCGCCGTCTTCGCTGTAGTCGAAATCGAGGTAACGCAGGATCATGGGCCGGAAGTGGATGGGCTGGACAGTGGAAGGATGCATGGCGGACACGGCCTGCCAGGGCAGGCAGTGCACGGCGCCGATTGTCGGCGAGTGCATCCTGCAGATTGCCACAGAATGTAGGCCGACCGCTCCCTTGTGCCGCATCTGCCTTGCCCATGACCGTCCCTCCGTCCGACCCGCCCCGAGCCGCCGCCCCGTCCGCCATGCCCGTCCTGTGGGAAAGCCTGGGCCTGCGCCATACACCGCCGGGTGCTGCCGGGCCGCTCTTCGAAGGCATGGACCTGCGCATCGGGCCGGGCGCCACGCTGCTGCGGGGCGGCGACGGCCGCGGCAAGACCACCCTGCTGCGGATCATCGCGGGTGCGCTGCGTCCACAGGCAGGGCGCGTGTCGGCGAGCGGCGGCAGTATTTTCTGGGCCGATCCCCGGGGCGATGGGCCGGAACTGCCCGGCGAACAAGAGACACCGGTGGATTGGTGGGCCGGGCAGGCACGGCGCTGGCCGGACTGGAGCGCGCAGGCGCTGGCGCTGCACATCGAGGGTTTCGGCCTGGCCGGGCATGCGGGCAAGCGGATGGAGCAACTGTCCACCGGGACGCGCCGCAAGGTCCTGCTGGCAGCCGGTTTCGCCAGCGGCGCGGCGCTCGTGCTGGTGGACGAGCCGGTCGCGGGGCTGGACCGCCCGTCCGTGGAATACCTGCGCCGATGTCTCTCGGAAGCCGTGGCCTGCACTGCATCCGCGGGCTCTCGCCATGGCACCGCCGTGGTGGTGGCGCACTACGGCACGCTGGGCGGCGTGCCGTGGAACCAGGTGGTGGAACTGGGAGACTGAGCCGCCGCCCGGCCGGTCTTCCCGGAAACAGGAGGGCCGGACGGGCATGCGGGTGCCGGCGGCCAGTGCGCGGCGCACCAGCGATTCTTGCCTGCGCGCTTGGCGTCGTAGAGCGCATCGTCCGCACGCCGCAGGAATTCCGACAGTGTCTCGCTGCCCTGCAGGGTGGCGATTCCGATGCTGGCGGTTGTGGCCGTGCCGTCCTGGCCACTGTCGCGCACTGCGGCGACCAGGCCGTCCAGGAAGGTTTCGGCCTCGGCGGTGACCATGCCGGCCAGCAGGATGCCGAATTCTTCGCCGCCCATGCGCCCGCAGGGGCGGGCGCCGCACTGGGCCATGATGGCGCTGGCCACCCGCTGCAGCGCGAGGTCGCCGGCTCCGTGGCCCAGCGTGTCGTTGATGCGCTTGAAGTCGTCGATGTCGAGCAGCGCGAAGTGGATCCTGCCGGCACTGCTGCCGCCATCGGCGTCGCCCGGGGCGGCCGCGGCAATCGCCGAGCCGACCGCTTCCAGGAACGAGCGGCGGTTGCGCATGCCGGTCAGTGCGTCGTAGTTGGCGAGCCGTTCGAGCCGCAGGGTGAGCAGGGCGTTCGTGCGCCGCGAGTGGTCGATGAAGAAGCACACCGACGATGCCAGGCCGATGCCGATCACCATCAGCAGGATGAGCAGCGGTGCCTGGCCCTGCTCGCCGCTGTCCACCGAGCCCATGCGGGTCAGGATGGCCCAGCAGATGAGGTTGTAGCCGAGGTGGCGCCAGAAGCCCGTGTAGACGATGGCGGCCGTGAACGTCAGCAGCAGGCAGAGCGGAAGAACCCAGAAGTTCCAGTTGGGCAGCGCGTCGGCCAGGAAGCGGAAGGCCAGGGCGGTGAAGACGCCGTGCATGAAGCCGCTGCAGTTGAAGGCGAACTGGCCGCGCCCGGGCGCGGCCAGGTAGATGGCAGCGGAAAGCCCCAGGCCCGTCAGCGCCAGCAACGGCAGCAGGTCCGGCCGCCTGGGCAGTCCGGCGTGCAGGCACAGCGCCACGCTGATCAGGAGCAGGCACAGGCTGAACACCTGGAATTGCATGCTGCCCGGCTGGATCTGGCGCATCACGGCCTGGGCAACGGCGCGCGCCTCCAGCGCGGTGGGCGGCTGGGTGAAATGGGGACCGGTCAGGGGCATGGGTTTGGCGGTGGCCCGGGAAGCTGGCTCGCGGTGCTGTGCATACGGCTGTCGATTGGACCAAGAAACGGCCGGGTACTTCAACCGCCGCCGCTGCGGTGTGCCGCCAGCGATACGAAATCACACCCTGCCGACATCTGTCGGATGGCCGGATCCGCCTCGATGGTCCAGCATGCCTGGCTGCCATGTCCACGGGCGACCTGATGGGGGGACGGGATTTCTACTTAGAATTTTTTATCATTTATAATGTTATTTTATTTCAAATAAATCATTTTTTTAATGAGTATCGATGTCTGGAACGGATGGGTCCACCCCGCGGCGTCCGGCACGGTCCGCCGGGAAAGCACGGAGCCAGGCTCTGCACAGGCGTGGGGCTCGGACGTGCTGATCGTCGAAGACCAGGGGCTGGTCCGCGCCGGCATGCGCTCGCTGCTGGAGAAGGCAGCGCCGCGATCGCGCATCCACGAGGAGAGTTCCTACGAGGGGGCCCGGGCGCGGCTGGACGGCACGGCCTTCGCCTTCGTCTTCATCGATATAGACCTGGGTGGCGCGCAGACGGGTATGGACCTCCTGCAGTACGTGAGGGAGCGCGAAATGCCCTGCAGGGCGATCATGCTGTCCGGCGACGACGACCGCTCCACCGTCCTGGCGTGCATCGCCAAGGGGGCTTCCGGGTACATCACGAAGGCGGTGGGAGATGCCGGCGTGTTCGAGCAGGCGATCCGGACCGTGCTGAACGACGGGGTGTACCTGCCCGCATCGATGGCGCAGCGTGCCCCTGGCAGCAGGCTGGCGGACGCGCCCCGCGGCGGAACGGCGGAGTCGGTGGGGCTGGCCCCACGCCATTGCGAGGTGCTCTACTACCTGTGCCAGGGCCTTCCGAACAAGTCGATCGCCAACCGCATGGGCATCAGCGAGGGCACGGTGCGCAAGAGCTACGTATCGGACCTGCTGCGGTTCTTCGGCGTGGTGCGCCGCACGGAACTGATCGTGGAGGTCGCCCGCCGGCGGCTGAAAGTGCCTCCGCCCCGCTAGGCATCCGCATGCCATGGCTTTCCCTGCCGCTCCTGGGCCTGATGTTGCTGTGCCTGCTGTCGCCGCCGGGCCTGGCGCGCGCGGCGGAGCCTGCCGGCGGAAGCCGGCAGCTGGCGGTGGAACACCTGGCGGAGCAGGAGGGCGTGGCGCTTGCGTTCGACCAGGTGGCCGCGCTGCCCGGCGCCGCATGGGTCCGCAGGCCGCCTTCGTCGGCGAGTTACGGGTTCGCCACCGCGCCGCACTGGTTCCGCAGCCAGCCCTTCGATGCGGGCCGGGCCGGTGGCGTGCTGCTCCTGGAGGTAGGGTACCCGCTGCTCGACCGGGTGGACATGTATGTGCGCACGGGGCCCCGCGCCGCCTGGCAGCACTGGCGCTTCGGAGACCGCTACCCCTTCCATGAGCGCCCCTACGGGGCCCGCAATTTCGTGGTGCCGGTGGACGTGCAGGCCGGCGACATGGTGGAGGTGATCGCCCGCGTGGAGACGCAGGGCTCCATGCGCTTTCCGCTGACGGCGTGGCGGTGGCAGGCATTCGAGGAGTCGGAGCACGGGGTCCTGCTGGTCAACGGGCTCTACATCGGTCTGATGGGCGGGGTGTTCCTGTGCAACTTCATCATCTTCCTGATCGTCCGCGACCGCATCTATCTCTACTACAGCGGCTGGATCCTGGCGACGTCCGGATTCATCCTCAGCTACAACGGCCTGGCGTTCCAGTACGCCTGGCCCGGCTCGGGCGTGTGGAGCGACTGGTGCCGGATCGTCTTCATGTTCCTGGCCGCGGGCCTGTTCACGTCGTTCACGATGGAGTTCGTGAGCGACGCCTGCGATCCCCCTGCGTGGCTGCGGTGGAGCGCGATGCCGGTGGCGGCGGCCGCGGGCGTGGTGGCGGGTGCCACGCTGCTGTCGTATCCGCAGGCCGCCTATCTCGCCCTCGCGGCGCAGGTGCTGGCCACCCTGGCCTGCATGGCGCTCGCCTTCCTCCAGGCGCGCCGCGGGTATGCGCCCGCACGCATTTTCTTCGTCGCTTTTTCCGGCGTGCTCGTCGGCGCGGCGCTGCATGCGCTGGACATGCTGGGACTCACCCGCTATCTCGAAAGCCCGCTGAATTTCGAGGTCGCCCCCCAGATCGGGTCCGCGATGGCGGTCCTGCTTTTCTCGCTGGCCCTGGCCCACCGCCTGCTGGAAGAGCGCCGCCACCAGGCCAGGGCCACGGAGATGCTGCGCATGAACGAGGCGCTGGCGTCGGACATGCGTGCCGCCCAGGAGCGCGCCACCGCGCTGCTGGAACTCAAGGACCGCCTGCGCCTGGAGGCCGAGCGCCGGGACCGGGACAAATCCCGCTTCCTGGCCGACGCGGTGCACGACCTGCGCCAGCCCCTGCAGGCGATCGGCAACGCGCTGGACCCCATCGGCGCATCCATCCGCTCCGGGCGCACCGAGGCCGCACTGGGCCTGGTGGACATGGCCACCCGTGCCTCCGCCACCATGCGTTCGCAGCTGTCCGCCATCCTCGACCTGTCCCGGCTGGAGTCCGGGTGGGTGCAGGCGGAACTCTCCGACTTCGACCTGGCCGCCCTGGTGCGCGAGACCGCGGAGCAGCACCGCTCGGTCGCCCTGGCCACCCAGGTGCGCGTCGAGACGGTGCTGCCCGGGCCGCGGCCCGTGTTCGTGCGCAGCGACCCCCATTTCCTGCAGCGGATCTTGACCAATCTCATCGGCAACGGCATCAAGTACCGGAGTGCGTCCGCCGGCCGCCAGAGCCGCGTGGCCCTGGTGCTGGAGCGCGCGGGCGCCGGGGGAGCGGTGCGCCTCGCGGTGCAGGACAACGGCATCGGCATTCCTCGCGATGTGCTGGACTCCGGCATCCTGTTCCGCCCCTTCTTCCAGATCGAAGGCCGGCACGCCGAGGCCGAGAAAGGCGTGGGCCTGGGCCTGTCCATCGTGTCCGCCATGCTCGGGCTCCTGCCAGGCCACGGCCTGTCCATCGCGTCCACCGTGGGCGCCGGCAGCACGTTCACGCTGGACATCCCCCCGTCGGCGGCAGCGGCCGTGCTGGAGGCGCTGCCGGTGCCGGAGGCCGCCGCCCAGGAGGACATCGACACCGTGAGCGGCCAGTACGTTGTCGTGGTGGAGGACGATGCGCTGGTGCGCGCGACGCTCGCGGCACTGTTCGGCGCGCACGGCGTGCTGTACGAGGCCTGGTCCTGCATCGACGAGATGCGCGACGCCCTGCCGGCCCTGGAGCGTGCGCCGGACGTGCTGCTCAGCGACTACCGACTGCCGGATGGCAAGACCGCGCTCGATGCCGTGGCGCTGCTGCGCGGGCACTGGCCGGACGTGCCCGCGATCGTCCTGACGGGAGAGGCGCTGGGCCCCGCGCCCGGCATCGCCCTGCGCGGCGTATCACTCTGCTACAAGCCGATCGCTCCGCTGGACTTGCTGCGCCGGATCGCCGCGAGCGCCGCAGGCCGGGCGGCTCCGTCCAATTTCGGCACCCTGTAGCGGCCGGCGCCATCCGACACCTGTGGGATGCCGGATGCTCCGCCGGGGTGCCAACATCCGGCGTCCATCCCACCGGTTCCTCGGCCCGGCGCGGCGCGCGCATGCCGATGCGCCGCACCGGCGGCGCTTTTCGTCCCGGACGGTCGGGAGGGTGAAGGCGATCGATGGTTTTTTTCTACCTGTGGGCGGCCCTGGCCGCCGCTGGCGCCCTCGGGTTCTGCGCAGGGCTCGTGCGGGCCCGGTTGTCTGCTTTGCGCAGAAGGGTCCGTGATGGCCGCGGGGCATCACGCCACGCGCGCACGGGCTCCCGCCCGATCCTGCGGCGTGCGCAGCTGGAGCGGCGCCTGCAGGCCGCGGCACGCCAGTGCGCGGCCCGGGAGGAGGTGCTGTACGTGTTCTTCCTCGGGCTGGACGGCCTCAAGGGCATCAACAGCCAGTTCGGCTATGCGGCGGGAGACTGGATACTGCGCGGCACCGCACGCCGCCTGCAGGCGCTGCCGCGGGCTTTCGACGGCCTGGCGTACATCGGGGGCGACGAGTTCGCCGCCTTCTACCAGGGCCCCCTGGATCGCCACCTCGCCCGGGGCATCGCGGAGGCCGCCGCGGCCGCGGTGGCCGGCCCGCACGACATCGCGGGGTCGGAGGTGTCGGTGACCTGCTCGATCGGCGTTGCATGCTATCCCCGGTTCCGCCCCGCGTCGCGGCTGCTGGCCCATGCCCACCTGGCGATGTGCGCGGCCAAGGCGAAGGGCCGCGGCGGGCACGCCTTCTACGCCGGGGAGGGCACGGCCGAGGCCGAGGGCCAGGCCGACGAGGCGCTGGAGTTGTCGCGCGACCTGGGCGGCGCGATCTCCCGCGGGGAGCTGCACCTCGTCTTCCAGCCCAAGATCGATGCCAGGAGCGGGAAGATCACGGCCGTGGAAGCACTGCTGCGCTGGACCCATCCGCTGCGGGGCCACGTACCGCCGGACGTCTTCATACCGATCGCCGAGCGCTTCCATCTTATCGACCGCATCGGCGACTGGGTGCTCGAGGAAGCCTGCCGCCAGGCGAGGAAATGGCGCAGCCAGGGGCTGTGCATGCGCGTGGCGGTGAACCTGTCCGCGCAGCAATTGCGGCAACCGGAGCTGGCGGCCCGGATCCGGCAGATCCTGGACGCCTACCGCATCCACCCCGCGCTGCTGACCTGCGAGATCACCGAATCGGTCGCCGTCAGGAACGCCGAGGGCAGCCGGGAGGCGCTGTCGAACCTGGAGAAGGCCGGCGTGCGCATCTCCATCGACGACTTCGGCACCGGCTATTCCAGCCTGAGCTACCTGCGGCAGCTGCCCGCGTGCGAGCTGAAGATCGACCGGAGTTTCGTCAGCGATCTGGGCGAGAGCGAGCATGCGTATTCCATCGTGGATGCGGTCATCCGGATGTCGCACGCGCTCGGCAAGCGGGTGGTGGCCGAGGGGGTGGGAAACCGGCGCCAGGTCGAGATCCTCTCGGCCCTGGGCTGCGACGAGTTGCAGGGCTACTATTTCGCCCGGCCCATGCCCCCGGAGCGGCTGCTGCTGTGGGCGAAATCGCCGCCGGACGGGCGCCCGGGCTTCCACCCGGCGGTGTTCTGCGACACGCAGACCCAGTTGCGGATCGCCTGACGGCCATCCGCGCGCGGGAGTATGCTTGGCGGTCCCGGCCCCTGCCGCCCTTGCCGTCATCATCATGGATGCCCTCCTGTTCGCTCCCGTGGCCGTGGCGATCGCGCTCACGCCCGGCCCCAACAATTTCTGCGGCCTGAACAACGGCATCCGCGCCGGGGTGGGGGCGGCGATGTTCGCCACCATCGGGCGGGCGGCGGCGTTCGCGATCTTCCTGACCATCTCCGCCGTGGGCCTGGGGGCCATGCTGCTGGCTTCCGAGGCCGCCTTCACCACCGTGAAGTGGGTGGGCGCGGCCTACCTGTTCTGGCTGGGGTGGCGGGCCTGGAACAGCCGGGAGTTCGGCGGGCTGGACCTGGTGGAGGGCGGCGACGCGGCTGCCGCGCCCGCGCACCGTGCCGCCGTGCCCACCTGGCGCGCGCTGGCCGCCCAGGAATTCCTGCTGGGCATCACCAACCCGAAGGCGATCATCCTTTTCGCGGCAGTCTTTCCGCAGTTCATCGATCCGGCGCAGCCTGCTGCGCGCCAGTTCCTGGTGCTGGGCTCGGTGTACCTGCTGGCGGAGTTCGTCTCCACGGCCGTGTATGCCAGCTGCGGCAGGCAGATCCGGCGCGTCATCCGCTCGCAGCGGGGCGTGGCGCGCCTGAACAAGGCCACGGGCGGTTTCTTCATGGGCGCGGGCGGGCTGCTGCTGGCGGCCAACCGCTGAACCGCGCCCGTGCCCCGGCCCCCCGGGTGGCCGGGGCCGGGCTTCACATCGCCTTGAAGCGGTGGGCGTGCAGGCGGCTCACCGGCAGGCGCTCGGGCCGCTCGCGCAGGCGCAGGTGCAGGCGCCCCGCCTCGTCGCGTTCCACCGATTCGATGCCCGACGCGCGCACCAGCGTGCCGCGGTGGATCTGCCAGAACACGTCGGGCTCGAGCTGCGCCGCCAGTTCCTTGAGCGGGGTCCGGATCAGGTATTCCTGCCGGGCGGTGAGCACGCGCACGTATTTGTCCGCCGCCTCGAACACCAGCACGTCCGCCACGGGGACGAAGTGGATCCGCGGGCCGCTGCTGGCCTGGATGACCGTCAGCGGCACGGCGTCCGGGGAGGGCGTTGCCGTGGCTGCCGTGGCAGGGGACGGGCCCGGGAGCAGGCCGCGCAGGCGGTCCAGCAGGGCCTCGAGCCCGGCTTCGTCCCGCGGCGGAGCGTCCGCTTCCGGGGCCTCGCAACCCTCCGGCCGGCGGGCCCGGGCCGCCAGTACGGCCTGGACCTTCTGCACGGTCTTGAGCAGCCGGGGCGCCTGCACGGGCTTGAGCAGGTAGTCGAGCGCCTGCGCCTCAAACGCCTGCACCGCGTACTGGTCATAGGCGGTGACGAAGACCAGGGCAGGAAACGGCGCCTCCTCCAGCGGCCAGGCGCCGGCGATCTCCAGCGCGGCGTCCAGCCCGCTGCGGCCGGGCATGCGGATGTCGAACCACAGCACGTCGGGCTGCAGCGCCAGGGCCTGGTGCACGGCGCTGTCGCCGTCGCCCACCGTGGCGGCGATCTGCAGCTCCGGCCAGGCGCGCGCGAGTTCCTGGCGCAGGGCCGCGGCCAGCAGGGGTTCATCTTCGGCGATCAGTGCGCGGGGGGCGTGCATGGCGTCTTGGTGTTTCCAGTGGGGGCGCCGGCGGTGGCGCCGGACGGGGCCGCGGGCAGATCCAGCGGCAGGAGGATGCAGGCCCGCGCGCCCCGGCCGCCGTCGCCGGGCACCAGCTCCAGCGTGGCCCCGGGGCCTTCGAGCGTGGCGAGCCGTTCGCGGACCTGTGCCAGGCCGAAGCGGCTGCCGGAGCGCGGAGCCGCCCCGGGCGCCGCAGGGTCCGGCCGCAGGCCTGCGCCGGTGTCGCAGACGTTCAGCTCCAGGCGCGGGGCCGGGCCCGGAGCACGCCGTGCGGTGACTTCGATGCGGCCGCCCTCCACCTGCGGCTCCAGGCCGTGGCGGATCGCGTTCTCCACCAGGGGCTGTAGCAGCAGCGGCGGGACGGGGACCGATTCCAGGGACTGCGGCAGGTCCAGCGCATAGGACAGGCGCGGCCCCATGCGCACGGCCATGAGTTCCAGGTAGTCGCGCAGCAGGGCGAATTCGTCGGCCAGGGGGTGGGCCGTCGCGCGCGAGGCGCCCAGCGTGGCGCGCAGGTAGGCGATGAAATGGTCCAGCATGGCCTGCGCCTGCGGCGGATCGGCGCCGATCAGGGCGCGCAGGTTCGCCAGGGTGTTGAACATCATGTGCGGCTCGAGCTGGGTCTGCAGCAGCTTGAGCCGTGCCTCGGCCGCGTCCCGCTGCGCCTGCGCGATGCGGCCCTCCAGGTAGCGCGACTTGCCCCGGGCATAGAAAAACAGCGACACCGCGACGCTGGCGAGCATGGTGGTGATGACGGCCGACCCGGGATCGCCCGGATGCGACGCCGCGTACGGCAGATGCAGCGAGCGGACGTACGCGTCGCCGATGGCATTGCCGGCGTTGAACCCGAGGGTGCCGCTCACGGCCACCAGCACCCATCCTGGCCAGCCCAGGGGCCAGGGGATGGGGCTGTTGCGGGTGAGCCAGAAGCGACCGGCCTCCACGAACAGCCAGCTGACCATGCCGATCGACATGGAATACACCAGTTGCGCATGCCAGGGGCCGCGGCCATAGGCCACCTGGATGCCGGCGATGACGGAGCAGAGGCCTGAGACCAGCAGGCCGTGGCGGAGTAACTGGGACAGGGGCGAAGGCGTCATGGCAGGGTGGGGCGGTGCGGCAGCGTGGCGTTCCGCAGCGCCCGCTTGCGGATTGTGCGCCCCGCCGGAGTCCTGCGGCGGGGGGGCGGGGGGTCGATGTCCGCCGACTGTGCCGCGGCCCGGCCCGCGCGGCCAGCGCGGTGCGACGGACCGTGACCCGCGTGGCGCCAGCGGTGCTCCGGCGGGTGCCGGCGGCCGACGCGGGGCCGCCCGGTGTAGGGGATTTACGTTTCTTCGCATGGCAGCGGGCAAAACGCCACGTTGAGCTTCTACGATCGGGGCGCAGTCCTCCGGGAGCCTGCAGGCGTGGCCGCCCGGCCGTGCGCCTTTTTCGCTGTCGCCACCGTATCCGATACCCATGAGCCCCAACGCCCCCCAAGCCGCCCCGTCCGCCGCTCCCGTGCCCGGTCCTGAAGGAGGCCCGCGGCCGCCCGGCCGGCGCGCCCGATGGCTCGGTGCCATGGTGGCGGTGCTGGGCGTGGCCCTGCTGTGCGCGGGCGCCTGGTGGCTGGTGCAGCGCTCCAAGGCCCCCGTGGCCGGTCCGGGTTTTCCCGCCGCGGGCGGACCGGGAGGACCGGCCCGGCCGGCCGGTGGCGGGGCAGGGGCCGGCGGGGGCCGGCTGCTGGTCACGGTGGGCGATGCGACGGTCCGACAGATGCGCCTGCCGGTGGCCATCGAGGCCCTGGGCACGGTGACGCCGGTCGCCACCGTCACTCTCAGGCCCCAGGTGGCGGGCGTGCTCACCGAGGTGCTGTTCACCGAAGGGCAGATGGTGCGCAAGGGCCAGGTGCTCGCGCAGGTCGATCCGCGCCCCTACGAGCAGGCGCTGATGCAGGCCGAAGGCACGCTGCGGCGCGACGAGGCGCAGCTGGAGAACGCGCGCATCACCCTGGAGCGCTACCGCACCCTGCTGTCGCAGGACTCCATCGCCCGGCAGGACGTGGACACGCAGGCCGCGCTGGTCAAGCAGCTGGAAGGCACCGTGATGACGGACCGCGCGCAGGAGCGCACCGCCCGGCTCAACCTCGGCTACACGCGCGTGACGGCGCCAGCCGCGGGCCGCATCGGCCTGCGCGCGGTGGATGCGGGCAATTACGTGACCACGGGCGATACATCGGGGATCGCCACGATCACGCAGACGGTGCCCATCGACGTGGAGTTCACCGTCACGCAGGACCGCGTGGCCGACGTGCAGACCGCCGCTGCCGAGACCGGCGCCGCGGGGCTGCCGGTGGTGGCCAAGGACCGCACCCGCACCACGGACCTCGCCCAGGGCCGGTTCTCCACGCTGGACAACCTGGTGGACACCGCCACCGGCACCGTGAAGGCCAAGGCGCGCTTCGCCAATGCCGACGGCCGGCTCTTTCCCAACCAGTTCGTGAACGTGCGGATGGAACTGCGCGAGGTGGAGGCCCTGGTGGTGCCCGTGACCGCGGTGCGGACCGGGGCGAACGGCGACTTCGTGTACGTGATCAACGACGACCGCACGGTGACGCTGCGCAAGGTGCGGCGCGGCCAGTCCACGGTGGAATGGGCGGCGATCGCGGAAGGGCTGAAGCCCGGCGAGCGCGTGGTGACCGAAGGCGGCGACCGCCTGCGCGACGGTGCGCGCGTGCAGTTGCAGGAGCCCGGCGGGCCGGGCGCGGCCCAGGGCGCGCCGGGGCGGCGCGGGCGGGCTTCCGGTGCGTCCTGGCCGGCGGGTGCGCAGCGCGGCGGTGCCGACGGCTCCGACGGCGCGCCGCACCGCCACCGGCACCGCCCAGATGCCGGTGAAGCGGCGCCGGCCGCGTCCACTCCGGCCACCGCGGCGGCTTCGGTGCCTGCCAGCCGTTCCTGATCCCCGCGCGCATTCCCGTCCATGAGTCCCTCGCGTCCTTTCATCGAGCGGCCCGTCGCCACCGCGCTCCTCATGCTGGCCATCGTGCTGGCGGGGCTGGTGGGGTTCCGCTTCCTGCCCCTGTCGGCCCTGCCGCAGGTGGACTATCCGACCATCCAGGTGCAGACGCTCTATCCCGGCGCCAGCCCGGAGGTCATGAGCCGCAACGTCACCGCGCCGCTGGAGCGGCAGTTCGGGCAGATGCCGGGCCTGGCCCGCATGGCCTCCACCAGCGCGGCGGGCGTGTCCATCGTCACGCTGCAGTTCGACCTGGGCCTGGCCATCGACATCGCCGAGCAAGAGGTACAGGCGGCCATCAATGCCGGCTCCTCGCTGCTGCCCACCGACCTGCCCGCGCCGCCCGTCTATGCCAAGGTGAACCCGGCCGACGCGCCGGTGCTCACGCTGGCGATCAGCTCCGACACCATGCCGCTCACCGAGGTGCAGAACCTCGTGAACACGCGGCTGGCGCAGAAGATCAGCCAGGTGCAGGGCGTGGGCCTGGTGACCCTGGCCGGCGGCCAGCGGCCCGCCGTGCGCATCCAGGCCGACACCAAGGCGCTGGCCTCCTACGGGATCGGGCTGGACACGCTGCGCAGCGCCATCTCGGCGGCCAACGCCAACAGCGCCAAGGGCAGCTTCGACGGGCCGCAGCGCGCCTACACCATCAACGCCAACGACCAACTGCTCACGGTGGACGACTACAAGCGGCTCGTCGTGTCCTGGAAGAACGGCGCCCCGGTCCGCATGGTCGATGTCGCCCGCGTGGTGAACGGTGCCGAGAACGACCGGCTGGGTGCATGGGCCGGCGTCCGCGCCGCGCCGGGCCGCCCCAAGCAAGCGGAGGCCCCCCCGGGGGGCAGCGAACCAGGTGAAGCCGGGAGCGTGGGGGCCACATTGACGCCTGCCATCATCCTGAATGTGCAGCGCCAGCCGGGCGCCAACGTGATCTCCACGGTGGACAGCATCCAGCGCCAGTTGCCCGAACTGCAGGCCGGGCTGCCCGCGGGCCTGGACGTGCAGGTGCTTTCGGACCGCACCACGGGCATCCGGGCCTCCGTCCACCACGTCGAGATGGAACTGGTGCTCGCCGTGCTGATGGTGGTGCTGGTGATCTTCTTCTTCCTGCACAGCCTGCCCGCCACGGTCATCGCCAGCCTGGCGGTGCCGATCTCGCTCATCGGCACCTGCGGCGTGATGTACCTGCTGGGCTACAGCCTGAACAACCTGAGCCTGATGGCGCTCACCATCGCCACCGGCTTCGTGGTGGACGACGCCATCGTCATGATCGAGAACATCGCCCGCTACATCGAAGAGGGCGAGCCGCCGTTCCAGGCCGCGCTCAAGGGGGCCACGCAGATCGGCTTCACCATCATCTCGCTCACCGTGTCGCTGATCGCCGTGCTGATCCCGCTGCTGTTCATGAGCGACGTGGTGGGCCGCCTGTTCCGCGAGTTCGCGGTGACGCTGGCGCTCACCATCCTGATCTCGGCGGTGGTCTCGCTCACCCTGGTGCCGATGATGTCCGCGCGCTGGCTGCGCGCCGTGCCCGACACCCCGCCGCGCGGGCTGGGCGGCGCCATCCAGCGCGGTTTCGACCGCGTGATCGCGCGCTACGACGTGTGGCTGCAGTGGGTGCTGCGCCGCCAGGGCGCCACGCTCGTCGTGGCCCTGCTGACGCTCGCGCTCACCGTGGTGCTGTACGTCTTCATCCCCAAGGGGCTGTTTCCCACGCAGGACACGGGCCAGCTGCAGGGCCGCCTGGTGGCGGCGCAGGACGTCTCGTTCGAGCGCATGAGCGCACTGCAGCAGGAGGCCGTGCGCGCCATCCTGCAGGACCCCGACGTGGCCTCGCTCAGTTCCTTCGTGGGGGTGGACGGCGCCAACAACGCCATGCTCAACACGGGCAGCCTGCTCATCAACCTCCAGGCCGGGCGCGACAGCCAGGAGGTGGTCATGCGCCGCCTGCGCGACCGGGTGAACGCGGTGGCGGGCGTCACGCTGTACCTGCAGCCCACGCAGGACCTGACCATCGACGCGGAAACCGGACCCACGGAATACCGCGCCACCATCGGCGGCGTCGATTCCGCCGAGGTGAACGCCTGGACGAACAAGCTGGTGGAGCGGCTGCGCACGGTGCCGCAGGTGCGCAACGCCACCACCGACGCGGGCGCGCAGGGACTCTCGGCCTTCGTGGACATCGACCGGGCCACGGCCGCGCGCCTCTCGGTCACCGCCAGTTCGGTGGACGATACCCTGTACAGCGCCTTCGGCCAGCGCATCGTCTCCACCATCTTCACCGAGACCAACCAGTACCGCGTGATCCTGGAAGCGCAGAAGGAGGGGCTGTCCAGCCCCGAGGCGCTGGGCACGCTGCAGCTGCGCACGGGCGGCGGGGCGCCCACGCCGCTGTCGGCCGTGGCGACCATCCGCGAGCAGCCGGCGCCCCTGCAGATCACGCGCGTGGCGCAATACCCGGCGGCCACGCTGGGCTTCGACAGGGCCGATGGCGCCTCCCTGGGCGACTCGGTCGATGCGATCCGTGCGGCAGCGAAGGAGATCGGCATGCCCGCGGGCCTGTCGATGCAGTTCCAGGGCGCGGCCGGGGCCTACGAGAAATCGCTCACCAGCCAGCTCTGGCTGATCCTGGCCGCGATGGTCTGCGTCTACATCGTGCTGGGCGTGCTCTACGAGAGCTACGTGCACCCGCTCACCATCCTTTCCACGCTGCCCTCGGCCGGGGTGGGTGCGCTGCTTGCGCTCATGCTCACGGGCAATGACCTCGGGGTGATCGGCATCATCGGCATCATCCTGCTGATCGGCATCGTCAAGAAGAACGCGATCATGATGATCGACTTCGCCATCGACGCCGAGCGCGGCCAGGGACTGCCGCCGCACGAGGCCATCCACCAGGCCGCGCTGCTGCGCTTCCGGCCCATCCTGATGACCACGCTGGCCGCGCTGTTCGCCGCGCTGCCGCTGATGCTGGGCTGGGGCGAGGGCGCCGAATTGCGCCGCCCGCTGGGCCTGGCGATCTTCGGCGGGCTGGTGCTGAGCCAGCTGCTCACGCTCTTCACCACGCCGGTGATCTACCTCGCCTTCGACCGGCTGGGCCGCCGCTGGACGGGCCGGGGCACGGCCGCGGCGCCCGAGGTGCCCGCCGCGCCGGGCGGGGAGGGCCGCCCGTGAACCTCTCGCGCCCCTTCGTCGAGCGGCCCGTGGCCACGGTGCTGCTCACCATCGGCATGGCGCTGGCGGGCATCGCGGCATTTTTCCTGCTGCCGGTGGCGCCGTTGCCGCAGGTGGACTATCCGGCCATCTCCGTCTCGGCCAGCCTGCCCGGCGCCAGCCCCGAGACCATGGCCACCAGCGTGGCCACGCCGCTGGAGCGGCGCCTGGGCGTGATCGCGGGCGTGAACGAGATGACGTCCTCCAGCTCGAGCGGTTCGGCGCGCATCAGCCTGCAGTTCGACCTGAACCGCAAGATCGACAGCGCCGCGCGCGAGGTGCAGGCCGCCATCAACGCCTCGCGGGCGGACCTGCCCGCCACCCTGCGCAGCAATCCGACCTACCGCAAGATCAACCCGGCGGATTCGCCGGTCATCATCCTCGCGCTCACCTCCAGGTCGCGCACGCCGGGCGAGATCTACGATGCCGTCTCCAACGTGGTCAGCCAGCGCATCTCGCAGGTGGAGGGCGTGGGCGACGTGGAAATCGGCGGCGGCTCGCTGCCCGCCGTGCGCGTGGAACTGCTGCCGTTCGCGCTGAACCGCTACGGCATCGGCTCGGAGGACGTGCGCGCCGCCATCCAGGCGGCCAACGCCAACCGCCCCAAGGGCGCCATCGAGAGCGACGGCCGGCGCATGCAGATCTACACCCCTTCGCCGTCGCGGCGCGCCGCCGACTACGCGGACCTCGTGATCGCCTGGCGCGACGGCGCGCCGGTGCGCCTGGGCGACGTGGCGCAGGTGATCGACGGCGTGGAGAACACCCGCACGCTGGGCCTCTTCAACGGCGAGCCGGCCATCGTCGTGCTCATCACGCGCCAGCCGGGCGCCAACATCATCCAGACGGTGGACGGCGTGCGCGCGCTCATCCCCTCCCTGCAGGCGCAGCTGCCGCAGGACATCCGCATCGCCGTGGCCTCGGACAGCACCAACTCCATCCGGGCGTCGCTGCGCGAGATCGAGGTCACGCTGATGGTCTCCATCGCGCTGGTGGTGCTGGTGGTGGGCCTGTTCCTGCGCAAGGCCCGCGCCACGGTGATCCCGGCGGTGGCCACGGTGGTCTCGCTGCTGGGCACCTTCGGCATCATGTACCTGCTGGGCTTCAGCCTGAACAACCTCAGCCTCATGGCCCTCACGGTGGCCACCGGCTTCGTGGTCGATGACGCCATCGTGGTGCTGGAGAACACCAGCCGCCACATCGAGGCCGGCATGGACCGCATGGAGGCGGCCCTGCAGGGCGCGCGCGAGGTCGGCTTCACCGTGTTGTCGATCAGCCTGTCGCTGGTGGCAGTGTTCATCCCGCTGCTTTTCATGGACGGGCAGGTGGGCCGGCTGTTCCGCGAATTCGCGGTCACCCTCTCGGTCGCGGTGGCGATCTCCCTGGTGATCTCGCTCACCACCACGCCCATGATGTGCGCCTGGCTGCTGCGCCCGGAAGGCGCGGACGGCCACCCGGGGGCGCCACCCCGGCCCCGGGGCCGCTTCGCCCGCTGGACCGTCGCCGCGCAGGATGCGGTGCTGCGCGGCTACGGCCATGCGCTGGACTGGGCGCTGGCGAGCAAGGCGCTCGTCGTCGTGATCCTGCTCGCGGTGATCGGCCTCAACGTGTACCTGTTCAGCCATATCCCCAAGGGCTTCTTCCCGCAGCAGGACAACGGCCAGCTCGTGGCCGGGCTGCGCGCGGACCAGAGCATTTCGTCCGGGGCGCTGGCGGACAAATTGCGCCAGGCCGTGGACATCATCCGCAAGGACCCGGCCGTGGACACCGTGGTGGGCTTCTCCGGGGGAGGGCGCGCGGGCGGCGGGTTCATGTTCGTCAACCTCAAGCCCGTATCAGAGCGCAGCGATCCCAGCATGGCCGTGGTCGGCCGGCTGCGGCCGCAGCTCGCCGCGCTCACCGGCCTGCAGGTCTTCCTCTCGCCCGTGCAGGATTTGCGCATGGGCGGGCGATCCAGCAACTCCACCTACCAGTACACGCTCAAGAGCGACAACCTCGCCGACCTGCGCGCCTGGGCGACCAGGCTGGCCGAGCGCCTGAAGCAGGAGACGCTGCTCACCGATGTGGACACCGACCAGGCCGACAACGGTTCCGAAACCTACGTGGAAGTGGACCGCGACAGCGCCGCACGCCTGGGCGTGAGCGCGGCGGCCATCGACGCGGCGCTCTACAACGCCTTCGGCCAGCGGTCCGTGGCCACCATCTACAGCGAGCTGAACCAGTACTCGGTCATCATGGAGTGGGCGCCCGGCTACACGCGCGGCCCGCCGGCGCTCAAGGACGTCTTCGTGCCCGCCAACCCGTCGGGCGCCACCGGCTCGCCGGCCAACCCCGGCCAGCGCGGAGCGTCCACCGGGCAGGTGCTGGCCAACACCCAGGAAAGCATGGTGCCGCTCTCGGCCATCGCGAAGGTGGTGGAGCGTTCCTCGCCCACCTCCATCAGCCACCAGGATGGCGAACTGGCCACCACCATCTCGTTCAACCTGGACGGCAACACCTCGCTCGGCGAGGCGCGGCAGATCGTCGCGCAGGCCGAGGCCGACATCGCCATGCCCACGAACGTGCGCGGCAGCTTCGAGGGCACGGCGCGCAGTTTCCAGCAGACGCAGGGGCAGCAGTTCTTCCTGATCCTGGCGGCCATCGTGGTGATCTACATCGTGCTGGGCATCCTCTACGAAAGCCTGATCCACCCCGTCACCGTGCTCACCACGCTGCCGTCGGCCGGCGTGGGCGCGGTGCTCGCGCTGCTGCTGTTCAACATGCAGTTCACCATCATCGCGCTCATCGGTGTGTTCCTCCTGATCGGCATCGTGAAGAAGAACGCCATCCTCATCATCGACTTCGCGCTGGAGGCCGAGCGAGCGCGCGGCCTGTCGGCCACGCAGGCGGTGCGCGAGGCCTGCATGCTGCGCTTCCGCCCCATCCTGATGACCACCCTGGCCGCCGCCCTGGGCGCGCTGCCGCTGGCCATCGGCTTCGGGCAGGGTTCCGAACTGCGCCAGCCCCTGGGCGTGGCCATCATCGGCGGGCTGATCGCCAGCCAGCTGCTCACGCTGCTGACCACGCCCGTGGTCTATGTGCTGCTCGACCGGCTCCGCCGCCCCTCCGGCAACGAACGACACCTCAGCCGCGCCGCCGACACGCCACCGGCCGTGCCCGCGCAACACCCATGACCTTCGATCCTTCCGCCCCCCGGCCCGCCCTGGCCGCCCGCCCGGTGGCCCGCGCGCCGTCCGCCCCGCGCATGTTGCGCGCCTGCGCCGCGGCGCTGCTGCCGGCCTGGCTGGCCGCCTGCTCGGTCGCGCCGCCGTACCAGCCCCCGGCGCTCACCACCCCCATGCCCACCGCCTTCAAGGAGGCGGGGGCGCTCTGGCAGCCGGCCGCGCCCTCCGACGCCGCCGACCGCGGCGACTGGTGGACGCTGTTCGGTGACGAGGAACTGAACCGCCTCGCCGCCCAGGTGCAGGTATCGAACCAGAACATCGCCGCGGCCGTGGCCGCCTATGCCCAGGCCCAGGGCCTGGTGCGCGAGCAGCGCGCCGGCCTGCTGCCAGGGGTGAGCCTGTCGGCCAGCGAGACCCGCGCGGGCGGAGAGGGCTCCGCGCGCAATGGCACCACGGCCCAGGCGGCGCTGGGCGCGACCTGGGCGCCGGATGTGTGGGGGCGCCTGGGCAGCACCGTGGACAGCGCCCGGGCCAGTGCACAGGCCAGCGAGGCGGACCTCGCCGCGGCGCGGCTCTCGGCCGTGGGCTCGCTCGTGGCTGCGTACTTCCAGCTGCGCGAGGCGGATGCCGAGGCCGCATTGCTGAGCGACACGGTACAGGCCTACGACCGCGCCCTGCGCATCGCCCAGAACCGCTACGACGCCGGCGTGGCCGCGCAGTCGGACGTGCTGCAGGCGCGCACCCAGCTCGCCAACGCCCGCGCCGATCTCGCCACCGCCCAGCGCAACCGTGCCGGCTACGAGCACGCCATCGCCGTACTGGCGGGCCAGCCGCCGGCCGCATTCAGCCTGCCTGCCGGCACCTGGGTGGCCAGCGTGCCCGCGGTGCCCGCGGGGCTGCCATCGACCCTGCTGGAGCGCCGCCCGGACATCGCCGCGGCCGAGCGCGCCGTCGCCGCCGCCAACGCGCAGATCGGCGTGCAGCGCTCCGCCTACTTCCCCAGCTTCAGCCTCACGGCGTCCCTGGGGCGCAGCGGCACCGGCCTGGGCGATTTGTTCAGCGCCTCCGGCGCGCTGTGGTCGCTGGGCCTGTCGGCCGCACAGACGGTGTTCGACGGCGGTGCCATCGCTGCGCGCGTGGACCAGGCGCGTGCGGCCCGCGACGCGCGCGTGGCCAACTACCGCCAGACGGTGCTGGGTGCCTTCCAGACGGTGGAAGACCAGCTCACGGCAGTGCGCACCCTGCAGGCGCAGGAGCCGCTGCGGCAGGAGGCCGTGTCCGCCGCCCAGCGCACCGAGGAGCAGATGCTCAACCGCTACCGCGCCGGGCAGGTGAGCTACACCGACGTGGTCACCGCCCAGGTATCGGCGCTGTCCGCGCGGCGCGCCCTGCTGCAGCTGCAGGTGAGCCGCCAGCTCGCGGTGGCATCGCTCATCCAGGCCCTGGGCGGCGGGTGGCAGGCCTCCTGGATGGAGGGCGGGGGCGCCGCCACGGCCGCGCAGGGCGATGCCGAGAACCGATAATCCGCGGCTGCTGTCCCCACCACACGAAAAAGGATTTCCGTGGATTTCATCTTGCTGGCCAAGGCCGCCGTCATGGGCGTGGTCGAGGGCCTGACCGAGTTTCTCCCCATCTCCTCCACCGGCCACCTGATCCTCGCGGGCGCGCTGCTCGGTTTCGACGATGACAAGGCCAAGGTATTCGACATCGCCATCCAGACCGGCGCGATCTTCGCGGTCGTGCTGGTGTACTGGCAGAAGATCCGCGACACCCTGGTGGCGCTGCCCACCCAGCCCCGGGCCCGGCGCTTCGCCCTCAATGTGCTCATCGGCTTCCTGCCGGCCGTGGTGCTCGCGCTGATCTTCGGCAAGGCGATCAAGGAGCACCTCTTCACGCCGGTGGTCGTGGCATCCACCTTCATCCTGGGCGGCTTCGTCATCCTCTGGGCCGAGCGGCGGGCCCCCGGCGCCGTGCGCGTGGACTCCGTGGACGAGATGACCCCGCTGGACGCGCTGAAGGTCGGGCTGGTGCAGTGCCTGGCCATGGTGCCGGGCACGAGCCGCAGCGGCGCCACCATCATCGGCGGCATGCTGCTGGGCCTGTCGCGCAGGGCCGCCACCGATTTCTCGTTCTTCCTGGCGATCCCCACGCTGATCGGCGCGGGCGTGTACAGCCTCTACAAGGAGCGGCACCTGCTGTCGATGGCCGACCTGCCGATGTTCGCCGTGGGCCTGCTGTTCTCGTTCGCGAGCGCCTGGCTGTGCGTGCGCTGGCTGCTGCGCTACATCAGCACCCACAGCTTCGTGCCCTTCGCCTATTACCGCATCGTTTTCGGCATCGTGGTGCTTGCCACAGCCTGGACCGGCTGGGTACACTGGGCGGAATGACTTTCCGCGCCGCGGCACGGAAGGCGTTCGCATGCCGGTTTCATATCACTGCATAGCACGTGCTGCTATGTGAAAAGGAAAGTGATAAGCTGAGCGCTATCGAGGGCCCCTGGTAGCGCTGCATTCGACGGGGGATGACGCAGACAGGGTCCGGGCCTGCCGGCCGTACCGCGCATGCGGAGGCAGGAGCCGGACGGTAGAGGAACCGCTGTCCACCATGACGCCGAATCCATTGCCGCTGGACGGCATGTCTTCCGTTGCCGGGATGGCGCCGGACATTTCAGACACTGACATGCTCAGCCTGCTCACGCGCAATGTGGGCGCCACCGTTGCCGTCATTTCCCGGGCCGAGCGCGTCGTCTATGTCAACGACGAGTACGCCCGCTGGTTCCGCGCCGCGCCCTCCGACATCGTCGGCAAGACCCTCTTCGAGCTCTACGGGGAATACAACCACTCCCGCTTCATGCCGTACGTGCAGCGCGTGCTGCTGGGCGAGCGGGTGAGCTACCAGCGGCTGGTGCTCGACCCGGAAGGGCGCGAATCCTGGCGCACGATCTGCCTGTCCCCCTGGCGGGACACGCGCGGGGACATCGTCGGCTTCGTCACGGCCGCGCTGGACGTGGACGAACTGCAGGTCGCGATGAACGCGCTGCGCGCGGCCAACCAGCGGCTGTCCTCGCACATGGACAACAGCCCCCTGGCCGTGCTCGAGATGGACGACCAGCTCCGCGTGCTGCGCTGCTCGCGCCGCGCCATCGAACTCATGGGCTGGCAGGATCTGGTGCAGATCGAGCGCCGCCGCCTGCACGAGCTGCCCGGCACCTCCGCCATGGATCACCATCTGTCCCAGGCGTTCTCCGAACTGCGCTCCGGCCGGGCCACCCGCAACCGGGTGGAATCGAGCCTGCTGCGCGCGGACGGCACCGAGGTCCATTGCGAATGGTTCAACTCGGCGCTCACCGACGAGATCGGCCGCGTGACCTCGATCATGTCGCTGGTGCAGGACATCTCGGCCAAGATGGAGATATCGCGGCAGCAGCACTACCTCGCCAACCACGATTCGCTCACGGGCCTGCACAACCGCTCGGCCTTCCACAACCGCTTCGAGCGCTCGCTGTCGGAGATCCGCACGCGCGGAGGCGCGGTCGCGCTGCTGTTCATCGACCTCGACGGATTCAAGAAGATCAACGACGGGCATGGCCACAAGGTCGGCGACGAGGTGCTGCGCTACGTGGCCCGCCGGCTGGCCCATGCCGTGCGCGGCAACGACACCGTGGCCCGCCTGGGCGGCGACGAATTCCTGGTGATGCTCGACACCGACGTGCAGGCGGACCTCGCCGGGCAGATCGGCTCGCGCATCATCTCGGCCATTTCCGAGCCCATGGATGTCGGGGGCCACGACGTGTGCGTGGGCGCGAGCATCGGCGTTGCCATGCACCCGCCGCTCGCGGGCGATATCGAACTGCTCATGACCCGCGCCGACCAGGCCATGTACGCCGCCAAGCGGTCCGGCCCCGGCTGCGTGTGCTACGCGGGCCAGGGCTGAGCGGAGCAGGGGAGGGCGGGCCGCCCGCTCCGTGCCCGCGCCGTGCCTACGGCTTCACGCTCTGCGCGAAGTGGAAGAAGTTGTCCGGATCGTAGGCCCGCTTGACCCTCTGGAGCCGGGCGTACACATCCTGGTCCCAGTAGGCGTCCACGTAGTCCTGGAGCGAGCCGTCCGGATAGTTCTGGTACACCTTGCCGGTCAGCATCGGGCGCATCAGGGCCTGGAATCCCGTCAGCCAGTTTTGCACTGTCGCTCGGTCTTCCGGTTTGGTCCAGAACACGTCCATCACGAAATCCGCGTCCACGTGGCGGTGGATGAATGCGCTGTCCTCCACCGGATAGCGTTCGATCGCGCCGCCGTAGGGCTCCAGGTAGGCCATCGAATACGTGTTGGGCGACGTGGCGAAGTAGTCGATCACCGACTGCCACTGCGCCTTGGTCAGCTGCCTGTCCAGGTAGCCGCAGGCCTTGCTTTCGCAGGTGCCTTCCGTCAGGCCCTGGGGCAGGTCGTAGGGGTGGTCGTCCAGGTACCGGTTCATGGCAGGGTAGCTGCCGCTGCGGTCCACGAGCAGCCTGGCCGTCGGAAACTTCAGCAGCGCATCGATGGCCAGCAAGCCCTTTTCGCGTGAACCGCAGTACATGCCCTGGATCATGAACACCGGCTTTCCGTCGCGGAAGCCCAGGTTCATCATGTAGCCCAGTTCGTCCGGCGCGCCGGTGCGCATGAATTGCTCCTGCAGCAGCACGAGCACGTCGGCGGCGTCGGCGGCTTCCCAGGAAATGGCCCAGGCCCAGACGCTCGGCAGCCGCACCATGCGGTAGGTGACCTGCAGCAGCACGCCGAAGTTGCCGCCCGTGCCGCCCCGCATGGCCCAGTACAGCTCGGCGTTCTCCGTCGCGCTGGCCGTCACGATCCGGCCGTCGGCCAGGGCCACGCGCATCGACTCCACCAGGTCGCTCTGGATGCCGTATGCCCGCGACGTGTAGCCGTAGCCCCCGCCCTGCACGAAGCCTCCCACGCAGACATTGCCGCAGGCGCCCGTCGGCACGTGCCAGCCCGTCGCGCCCATGGCGCCGTTGAAATGGTCGAAATCCGTGCCCGGCAGCACGTGCACCCGTTCGGCGCCCGGGTCGATCATCACGCCGCTGAGATCGCTCAGGTCGATGACCACGCCCATCTGGTTGACCGAATAGCCGGCCGTGCTGTGGCCCCCGCAGCGGACCGCGACCCAGGCCTTCCAGGTCCTGGCGAAGGCCAGGCTCAGCATCACGTCGTCTTCGCACTCGCAATAGATGATGAGCAGCGGATAGGCCTGGAACGCAGGGTTCGACTCCTGCCGGGCCTCGTCGTAGTCCGCACTGCCGGGCAGCACGACCCGCCCGACCAGTTCATCCTCGAGCGCGATCAGCGCGTCCCACGGCCACGGGGTGTCGGCCGATCCGTTGGCGGCGGCGAGGCCGCGCAGGTGCGCGACGCGCCGGTCTTTGGCAAAGCGGGCAGGACTCTTTCGTTGGGCCATGGTGGGATTCCCTCGTTTGGATCAGGTGGCAGGCTCGGGCATGGCGGGTCAGCAGGAGCCAGGACTGCGGGCGACCCGCGGAAAAACGGAGCGCCGCCCGCCTGCGTTCGCTGCGCAGGGATCGGATGGTGGCACCTCTGTGTCCATATGTAACCAGCTTGCGCCGCAGTGTAGGGGATCGCGGGCCCCTGCGTCCGTGATTTTTTCCGGCTTCCGTTCCGGAGGGCGGGAGATGCCCACCGGGCGGCACAGCGCCTCGCCGTGCGCCAGCCCTCGCCCCGCCTCGCCTCGCCGCTTCAGTCCGCCGGCGCGCCGATCAGGTTGAGCACCGCGGCCTCGACGGCCGCAGCCGTGGCGCGGGGTTGCTCCATCGGGAACAGATGGCTTCCCTCGAGCATGGTGATGCGGCCCCGCGTCACGCGGCGTGTGAATTCCATGCCCACCTGCCGCAGTTCCTCGGAGCCCAGCCCGCCGATGAATGCGGCCGGGCAGCGCAGCGGGTGCGTGGACAGCAGCCGGCCCAGGTTGTGGGGCAGGGTGTTGTAGATGGCGGTCTCCACCTCGCGCTCGAAGTGCAGGGCCACGCCGCCGTCCCCGTGCGGTCGCAGCCCGTGGTCCACATAGTCGCGCAGCACCGCCTCGTCCCAATGCGCGAAGGCCTTCTTGCGCCGGAAATGCTCGAAGGCGTCCTCGGCACTGTCCCAGCGGTTGCGGCGCGCCCGGCTGATCTTGCCCGGCGAAACCGCGCCCACCACCTGCGTGCGCTTGGCCATGCCCAGCGCCCCGGCGCGCCAGCCGCCGATGAGCGGGGAATCCACCATCACCACGCCGCGCGCGAGTTCCGGATGCCGCGCCGCCGCCATCACGCTGAGGAAACCGCCCAGCGAATGCCCCACCAGGAACACCGGCCCGCCCGCGCGGTCCGCCCGCTCCCGCGCGAAGTCGGCGAGCTGCTGCACCAGCGCGGGCCAGTTGCTGGTGACCGGATAGCGCGGGTCGTGCCCGAAGCGGTCCACCGCATGCACGTCGAAGCCGCGATCGCGCAGCTGGGAGAAGAGCACGCGGTACGTTCCTGCCGGAAAACTGTTCGCGTGGGAAAAGACCAGCGGAAGGGGCGTCGTCATCGCGGAAGGGGCCGGCAGGGCAGGGCGGGAAGTTCGGAGGGTGGCGGGGCCGCCCGGCAAGTCAGGGGTGCGCCGCCGCCCGGCGCCTCAGATGAGCTTGTCGCTCGGCGTACCGATCTTCTTCAGGGGCCGGCTGCGCGTGGTCTCCGCCAGGATCGGCACCGAGGTCGCTCCGCCGTTCCAGGCCGGGTCCTCGATGCTGTCGAACACCTGGCGCAGGCGTTCGCCCCAGCTGCTGCGCACCATGCGGAAGTACGGGTTCTGCTCGTCGATGCAGACGATCTTGTCGGTGGAGAGGCGTCCGGCCTCGTACACCACCAGGTCCAGCGGCAGTCCCACCGAGAGGTTGGACTTGAGCGTGCTGTCCATGGACACCAGCGCGCACTTGGCGGCCTCGTCCAGCGGCGTGTCGGGCGTGAGCACGCGGTCCAGCACGGGCTTGCCGTACTTGGACTCGCCCACCTGGAAGTAGGGTGTCTCGGGCGTGGCTTCGATGAAATTGCCGGCCGAATAGACCTGGAAGAGCCGCATGCCCTCGCCCTCGATCTGGCCGCCGAACACCATCGACACATTGAAATCCACCCCCGAGCGCTTGAGCGCCGCACCGTCGCGCTCGTGCACGTGGCGCACGGCCGAGCCCAGCACGCGGGCGGCATCGAACATGCTCTTGGCGTTCCAGATGGTGATGGGATCGCTGCCGTCGCGGTCCACCAGTTGCTCGGTCTGCAGGATTTCCCGCACCGATTGGGAGATGCTCAGGTTGCCGGCCGAGAGCAGCACCATGAAGCGGTCGCCCGGGCGCTCGTAGATCATCATCTTGCGGAAGGAGCTGATCTGGTCGAGGCCGGCGTTGGTGCGGGAATCGGACAGGAAGACCAGTCCGGCATTGAGCTTGATGGCGACGCAGTACGTCATGAAAAAACCGTCGGGGAGAAAGCGAAAGGACCGAGTGTAGTGGGGAGCGCACTGCCGGGCAGCGGTCCGAGGACTGCCGCGCACTCGTTGAGTGCAGCGAACCGGCAGGCCGATGGACATTTTTGGAAACAAATTGCCTACCTGCCGGGGCTATCGCGGCCTGCAATGCTGCTCCTATCATCGTCAGTTTTTACAACTTGACTCTGCCGCAACCGGGGAGTTGCACGATAGACAATGACACGCCGCGTCACCATCCAGACGCCCCTGGGAGAACAGCTGCATTTCCGGCAGCTGCGGGGCAGCGAGGAGCTGAGCCAGCTTTTCTCCTTCGACATCGACCTGCTCTCGGAGGGGCGCGACATCGATCCCAAGGCATTGCTGGGCAAGACGGCGACGGTGGAGATCGAGACCGAAGGCGGCGGCAAGCGGTACCTGGACGGCCTGGTCACGCGCTTCGGCATGCAGGGCCAGGACCATCGGCTGTATTCGTACCACCTGCGCCTGCAGCCCTGGCTCTGGGTGGCCACGCGGCGGCAGGATTTCCGCATCTTCCAGTTCAAGACCGTCCCGCAGATCGTGGAAGAGGTTTTGAGCCGTTACGGTTATCCGATGCAACTCAAGCTCACGCGCGCGTACCGCGCCTGGGACTACTGCGTGCAGTACGGCGAGAGCGACTTCGACTTCGTCTCGCGCCTCTTGGAGCATGAAGGCGCGTACTACTACTTCCAGCACGCGAGCGGCCAGCACACCCTGGTGATCGCCGACGACATCGTGGCCGGCCACGAGCCCCTGCCGGGCGCGGCCGTGATCCCGTTCTACCCGCCCGAGAAGTCGGCCACGGCCGACCGCGAGAACATCCACGCCTGGACGCTGGGCGAGGAGATCAAGCCCGGGCGGTACTACAACGACGACTACGACTTCAAGAAGCCCCGGTCGGACCTCTCCAACATGCGCCAGCAGCCGCCGGGGCATGCGCACGATGCGTACGAGATCTACGAATGGCCGGGCGGCTACGTGCAGCACGGCGACGGCGAGCAGTACGCCCGGGTGCGCCTGCAGGAAGGCCTGACCGGGCACAGCACCGTCAGGGGTGAATCCCGCCACCGCAGCCTGGCCACGGGCTACACCTTCACGCTGGAGAACTACCCGCGCGGGGACCAGAACCGGCAGTACCTCATCACGGGCGTCACCTACCACCTGCACGAGAACCCGCGCAGCTCATCGTTCAACAGCGCCAAGCCGGGCGAAGCGCTCAAGCACAACGAGGAGCAGGGCTCCTTCCAGAAATTCAGCCTCACGGCCCAGCCCACGAGCCTTCCGTACACGCCCGCGCGCAAGACGCAAAAGCCCAGAACCACCGGTCCGCAGACCGCCGTCGTGGTCGGCCCGGCCGGGGAAGAAATCTGGACGGACGAATACGGCCGCATCAAGGTGCAGTTCCACTGGGACCGGCTGGGGGCGATGGACGAGAACTCCAGCTGCTGGGTGCGGGTGGCGACGAGCTGGGCGGGCTCGGGCTTCGGGGCGATCTCGATCCCGCGCATCGGGCAGGAAGTGATCGTGGACTTCCTGAACGGCGACCCGGACTATCCCATCGTCACGGGCAGCGTCTACAACGCCGCGAACATGCCACCCTGGGCCTTGCCGGGCAATGCGACGCAGTCGGGCATCAAGACGAAGTCGAGCAAGGGCGGGGCCTTCGGCGATGGCATGAAGAACGGCGCGGGCGACGCCAACGCGATCCGCTTCGAGGACAAGAAGGGCGCGGAGCAGGTGTGGCTGCATGCGCAGAAGGACCAGCTCATCGAGGTGGAGAACGACGAGGACCACTGGGTGGGCCAGGACCGGCGCAAGACGATCGACCGGGACGAGACGAACACCATCCACCGCGACCGGACAGAAACAGTGGATCGGAACGAGAAGATCACGGTGCATGGATGGCGCACCGAGGAAGTGGATGGCGACGAGACCATCACCATCCACTCCCACCGCAAGGAGCGGGTGGACCACAACGAGACGATCTCGATCGGCGACAACCGCGACGAGACCGTGGGCGCCAACGAAGACATCCGCATCGGCAGCCACCGCAGCAAGACCGTCGGGCAGAGCGAAAAGGACCGCATAGGCACCAGCTGGAACATCCGGGTGGGCACGATGAAGACCGAGACCATCGGGATGACGGCCATGCAGAACGTGGGCCTGGCCAAGATGGTGAACGTGGGGCTGGCCTACAGCGTCAACATCGGCGGCGTGCGCAACGACATCGTGGGCGCGAACTGGACCCGCACGGTCATCGGCAGCGACTCGGTGAGCGTGGGCTCGGACCGCAAGGCGAGCGTGAGCGGCACGGACAGCCTGGAGGTGTCGGGCGCGCTCACCGTGAAGGCCAAGACCATCACCCTGGAGGCGGGCGACGAGATCACGCTGCGCTGCGGATCGAGCACGGTGCGACTCACGCCTGCGCTCATCGAAGTGCTGTCCTCGCTGGACAAGCTCAACTGCTGAGTGCCACGCCATGTGGCGGCCCTGCAATCGCCACGTAAGGAGGGCGGCTGCAGGGCGTGATGCCCATCCATGGGCCACCGGTGTCCGGACGGGGCCATAACGATAAACAGGCAAAGGGAACGAGAAACCATGAGCGGCAAACCCGCGGCCCGGCAGGGCGACATGACGCAAAAGGGAGGCCCGATCGTCCAGGGCTCGGCGACGGTGCTGATCGGCTCGGCCGGGGGCGTGGCGTGCTCGGTGTGCCCCGGTGGCATGGCGGTGGGCAACCCGGTGAACCCGGCGCTGGGCGCGAAGGTGCTCACGGGGGCCGATGAACTGGACTTCGCGCTGCCCGGGCCGCTGCCGCTGGCATGGCAGCGGGTGTACAGCAGCTACGTGAATGCGGAGCATGGTGCGGCATGCGGGCTGCTGGGGTATGGGTGGAAGTTGCCGCTGGAACTGCGTCTGAGGCTTCAGGATGAGCGCGCGGTGCTCTTCGATGCGTCGGGTCGGGCGATCACGTTCGAGGAGCCCTTGCTTCCGGGGCAGGCGCTGTACAGCAGCAGCGAGGACCTGTGGCTGTTGCGGGGCGGTGGCGTGGCAGCCGACACTCCAGCCATCACAGCCTCCACCCCGGAGGCATCCACCTCCACAGTCCCATCTTCCACGCCGGCCGAACTGCTGCCCTGGGCGCAGCAACCCCGGTGGTCGCATATACCGGCAGTGCTGCGTGCGGACCCGGGCTGCGTGATCGCCGTGCCGGGTGCGGGCGGTGCTGGTGCGCCGGCCTGGGTGTTCCTGCCGACGGGCGTATCGGGCGACGAAACAGCTTCGGGCCACGTCCTGCATGCGGTGATCGACCGCTTCGGCCGCAGCCAGCGCTACCAGTGGGGTACGGAAGGTGAACAGCAGGGCCGTGTCGTAGGCATCACCGATGGCACCGGGCGCCGCTATGCACTGCGTTACGAGCGCATTGCGCCCGACGTTGCCACGAATGCGGTACCGGGGCATGCCAGCCCCCATCCCCTTCTCGGCCCCGACGACGGCGTGCGGTTGGTGGGCGTGGACTGCACTCTCAACACGCTCGACCCGGGCGTGGTACCCGGCACCGCACCGCGCCCTCAGCCGCTCGTAGGCTACCGCTACGACAGCGCAGGCAACCTGGCCGAGGTCCTGGGTGCGGACGGCACGGTGCTGCGCCGCTTCGGCTACGACGCGCTGCACCGCATGACCGAACACCAGGTGCGCGAGGGCCCACGGCACCGCTACGTCTATGAGGACCAGACTGCGCAGGGCCGGCGCACGGGGATGCCCGCCAGTCCGGGTGCCCGCGTGGCCGAGCAGCACAACGAAGAGGGGCTGTCGTACTTCTTCGAGTACAGCCAGTCGCCCTCGCAGGCTACGCAACCCGCGCCATCCGCACATACCGCGCAGGCAGCCCAGGAGCCGGAGGATGGCCAGGATGGCCCGACTCCGGCCACCGCGTCTTTACCCGGCAATCGCCAAAGCAGCACGGTGGTGCGCGACAGCCTGGGCCGCACGACGACCTACCACTTCGAGGGCGAAGGCGGCCTCAAGCGCCTGGTGCGCCTGGTGGCCCCGGACGGGGCCGAGCAAGGATTCCGATACGACAGCGCCGGCCGTCGCCTCTCGGCCACCGATGCGCTGGGCCGCACGACGTGGTGGCGCTACGACGGCGCAGGTCGGCTGCTGGGCGTGCAGGGCCCGGACGGCCGCAGCACCCAGCAGCACTGGGGAGCAGCGGGCAGCGCGCAGGATGGTCTATTGCTGACCAGCCAGGATGCAGCAGGGCTGCGCACGGACTTCCGCTACGACGGCTGGGGTCGGCTCGTCGAGGTTGCAATGCTGCCAGCAGGGGGCGCGGACGAGGCAGCGGCCTCCCAGGCCCTCATTACCCGGTTCGAATACGAGCAACCCCAGGAAGATGCCGCTAGCGGCACCGTAGGCTTCCCTCTCCACACACTCGCCTGGTGCGACCAGCCCGTGGCGATGATCGATGCCCAGGGCGGGCGCAGCCTCTACGCCTACAACGCCTGCGGCCAACTCGCGCGGCACACCGACTGCTCCGGCCGCAGCCAGTCCTGGCGCCACGGCGCCTGGGGCGAGGTGCTGGAGGCCACGGACGCGCTGGGCCAGCGCACCCGGCTGCACCACGCGATGCAGCAAGGCGCACTGCGGCTGGTGGGCGTGCAGCAGCCGGGCAACACGGCGGTGCGCTACCGCTGGTCGTCCGCCGGCATGCTGGAGGCGACCACCTACGGCACGCACGACGTGCTGGAAGGCACGGGCGAGCCCGCGGGCACCAGCACGACGGTCGCCTACCGGCACGACCTCTGGGGCCGGGTGGTGGAGCAGATGCAGGCGGGCCGGGGCGTGCAGCTGCGCTACGACGTGGCCGGGCGGCTGCAGGAGCTCGTCAACGAGAACGGCGACGTGACGCGCTTCGTGCACGATGCGGCCGACCGGCTGGTGCAGGAAGTGGGCTTCGACGGGCGCAGCCAGGTGTATGGCTACGACGCGGCGGGCCAGCTCACGCACACGGGCGACGGGCATGGCGAAGGCCACCATCCGGGCGCGGCGGCACGGCCGGAACTGGGGGCGGTGGTCCGCACGCGGCTGCACTACGACCTGGGTGGCCGGCTGGTGGCGCGCGTGGTCGTGCGGCTGCCGGCAGCGGGTGCATTGGCCGGTGCTGGTGTCGGCGTTGGAGGCGATGCCGCAGTCGAGGCCACCGACAACCCCGCGGCTGAACCGCACGCCGTGCTGCAGATCCAGCGCTTCGAGCACACCCCGGCCGGAGCCCTGCTGCAGGCGCGGACCTGGGAAGCAGAGCTGCCCCACGGGATCGAGCCCATGGCTCTGCCAACGGCCCTGTCTTCTGACTCGTTGCGCCCAGGCGCTGCCACGGACCGTCCCATGCCCCTGGCCGAACGCTGGCTGGCGCTGGACACGCAGGCCTTGCTGTCCCTGCTGGACCGCCCGGGCGATCCCGCCCAAGCCCCGCTGGCCGCCGTGCTGCAGGTGCAACGGCTGCAACCCGAGGCCCGCGTGGCCCTGGCGCGCGATGCCTTCGGGCGCGTGTGCGGAGAGACGCAGACGCTGTACCGGCAGGCCATGCAGCCGCAAGCGCCCCATGCCGGTGGCGAGCCCCCCGTGGAGTTCGAGCACGCGATCACCCACACCCTGGGCCCCCTGGGCCAGCGCACGGCCACGCAGGCACAGGGCCTGGGCACGCTGCAGTGGCTGGCCTACGGCTCGGGCCATGTGCACGGGCTGCTGCTGGACGGCCAGCCGCTGGTGGACTGGGAGCGCGATGCGCTGCACCGCGAAGTGGGGCGCACGCTGCACCTGCTGGAAGGCCAGGACAACACCGACCTGCACGCCATCGTGCATGCACGCCAACTCGACCCGATGGGCAGGATGCTGCACCAGGACTGGCGTGGCCTGCGCCATGCGGCGGCCATGCCAACGACCGGTGACGCCAATGACTCCGATACGGGCCCCTCGTCCGCCGCGGGTCGCATCGCTCCAGCCCTGGGGCCGCTCTCCACACTCGCCCAGCGCCGCTATTGGTACGACCCGCTGGGCCAACTGGTGGGCGTGCAGACCCCGGGCGAGGCCACGCGCTACGGCTACGACGCCTGGCAGCGCCTGAGCGGGCTGCACCGCGCGGGCCCGGGCTCGACGGAAATGCAGGCGCACTGGACGCTGGACGCGGCTGGCAACCGCCTGCCTGCGCCCCTGGAGGCTCGTGCAGCCGGCCCCTCCAGCGCCGAGCGGCAGGACTGGGCGCGGCAGGTGCGGGAGAACCTGCACGATGCGGACTTCGACCTGCTGCGCGCGGGCGACGGGCCCGGCGAAGGTGCTGGCCCGGTCACGCGCTGGCCGGGCAACCGCATCGGATGGAGCACGCCCGAGCCGGATGCCGATGGAGCCGGCATCGATGGCAGCGACGGCCAGGGCACCCTGATCCGCTACCGCTACGACGCCTTCGGCAACCGGGTACAGGCGCTGCACGCCGACGGCCGGGCGCAGCGGCTGCGCTACGACGCCCTGCACCAATTGCGCGAGGTCTGGCAGCGTGAAGCCGGGGCGGCTGAATGGCAGCGCGTGGCCTGCTACCGCTACGACCCCTTCGGGCGTCGGCTGGCCAAGACCGTCTTCGGCCATGGCAATAGCCACGACGCAGCCCCATCAGAGTCAGCGATCACCACCTACGCTGGCTGGGACGGCGACCGCCTCGTGCACAACGAAGGCCCGCAGGGGCTGCAGCATGTGCTCTACGAGCCCGGCTCCTTCGCGCCGCTGCTGCGCCTGGAGCGCGAGCAGGCCATTCCTACGGCCCTGCAGGCCATGCTTTCCATGGAGGAAGACCAAGCTCGCATGCGGCTAAATAGCCAGGAAAGCGGGCTATCACCTGCCGCAGCCATGTTCGCTGGCTTGCCCCGTGCGCAACGCGAACTGCTGGAGGGAGCCCTACACGACGCTATCGGACCTAACGGCAACGCTCTACAGGCGCGACTGCAGGCAAGTCTGCCCAACGAGGCCAGCGCATTGTTGGCTGCAGGCCTGCAATCCGTGCGCCAGCAACAGCAGGCTGCCACCCAGGCCCATCCCACGCGCATCCGCCATTTCCTGTGTGACCACCTGGGCACGCCCATCGCCTTGGTGGACGCCAATGGCTCGCAAGCGGGCTTGGTGACCTGGGCTGCGACCTACCATGCCTGGGGCGCTGTGCGCGAAGAATATGACCCGCACGACATCAATCAGCCCATCCGCTTCCAGGGCCAGCAGCTTGATGCAGAGACAGGGCTGCACTACAACCGGTTCCGTTATTACGACCCGATCCTGGGTCAGTATGTGACGCAGGACCCAATCGGACTGATGGGCGGGAGTCACTCTTACGCCTACGTTGGAAATGATCCGTTGAACTGGGTTGATCCACGTGGCTTGGAACCGGGCTCGATGGCTCAAAGAGGGTACCTGGACAACAATCGTCCGAGCTACCCAGGACTATTGGGCCAGGACGAAAATGGCGTGCTGTTGTTTGATGAAAAGAACCCAAATTTTCATAGCTACAACGTCAGTAATTCATGTCAAAAAACCACCCCTGGCTGCACGTTTGGTAATGTTGCTGAGGGGCTTATGAGATACCCTGCTCCAGGCGCTAGTGGAGAGCCTATTGCAAATAAGCAAAGTGGTTTTGCTTTTCCTGTGGGACCTGTAACTCACGTGGTGTCACCTGATAGATCAATGGTCACCAATATCACGGAGAAAAGCCACTTGCTATATCCTGGCATTGTACGACGCTGGGTTTCGGAAAGTGCCAATGAAGTCACTGTGCACACATATGGCGAGGGCGTGGGGCCGATGGGCAAGATGAATAATGCGCTTGCGGACTGGCTCTGGGGTAAGGTGGATAAAGATGTTTTTAAATATGCGGAATCATGCAAGTAAAGAGTTATATTATTAGTAGCCTTCTCTCCTCTTTTTTATTGGCGAGCATTTTTGTTTTTTTTTCCGATAGAGGCTATCGAGGTGTATATTGGTTTATATGGGGAGTGACTTTTTTTGTATCTCTAATTTTGAATTTGATGTTGCTTGCATCTGCACTAAAAGTAGGCGAAAGATTTGGTGTTTATTTTGCTTTTGTTTATGCATTTTTTCTAGGTTTGTTTGTTGTAAATTTATTGCTCTTCATGATTTTAAAAAGATATCCTGGTTTGGATGTTATAACTTTTTATTATAGTATTTTTGGAGGGTTGGGAGGTTTATTTGCTGTTTTTTTGTATATGCTGATTGATGGTTTTTTGAAAAATGGTAATGCCTAGAAAGGCTGTTTGTGCATTGCTGCTTTGCGTGCCCCGCTCTGCAGTCGTGCTTGACTGTTGCGGATTTAAACGTCCGTCTGAGAGAGAGTGAGTCAGACGAGCTGAAGTTGAGCGGTTTGGTCCTTCATGGTTCGCTAGGTGCAAAGACCTATGACTCCAGAGTATAGGGCGACAAAGTATATGTGAAGATTGTCTTGGCAGTGGCTGGCGAAAAATTTCCTGGAAGATTCGCGCGCGAGTTTGAGATTAATCGAGGTATTGATTGTTTTTACTTTGGTGATTCCAGGGTTTTGACATGGAGTAGAAGTGCGCTGGAAAAGTGGGCGAGTTGATTTTTTGATAATGGCTTGATGGCTGGATATTTGCGCCACTGCCCTTGCGTTGTGATTGAATTTCTGTCAAAAAAACGTATGGAAATATCAGTAGCATGAGGAAATTGTTTAATATTCCACTTCTGCTGTTGATAACTCTGATTTTTGGCTATGCGATGGCAGCATTCGCATCGTCATTTCAAGAGCTGGCTGCAAAATGGCTCAAAGCCTATTCATACATGCCGCACCTTGCGGCCTATGGTCTGCTCTTGGTCCATGCGCTATTGACCCCTGGGCTGGCTTTGCTTGTGTATGCAATTTTCCTGCTGAAGCATGGTGAAGGACGTTCAAAATTTTTTCAGGGAATTGCTCTGCTGATTTATCTTCCTTTTCGACTAGTGTTTATATTCATTCTTCTCGGATTTTTTCCCCTATGGCTAATATTTGAGCTCGTAGAGTCGGTAATTCTCATTTATGCCGGCAAATGCCTGGGCAAAGAGGGTGGAGAAAAGCTTCCTCATAATTTCTCTGGAAGGTAAATGTAAAATCCTCAGGCAATCGGTGCTGTTTAAAAAGGCAAAAGAGTTTTTATTGATGAAGTCAATTTTCGGCAAAGGGACCATCGAGGTCTTCGGCCTGCTGCTCCGTTTTTGTGGAATACATGCTGCATCGATATGCCTGTCTTACCTTGCTTACTCACATACTGTTTGGATTGTTGACATAAGTGGCAGGGATTGTCTGGTCTTTGTGATCGCCCTGCCATGTTGTTTGTTTGCAATGCGCGGTTTTGGGGTTGCACCAATAATCATCGCATCTGCATTGTTTGTCCCAATGTTCTATTTGATGTATTTCATCATCGGCTGCTCATTTTTTGGGGATTGCATTTGAATATGTTCGAGATGTGATTTTTGCGAGGTGTTTTAAACTTCATGCTGATCGTGTGATGGCAGATGCATCAACACATGCTGCACTTTTGGCGCTGATGGCCGGATTTTCTGGAAACCTGCGTCCGCAGGCATTCAATGATTTCCTGGGTGTCGATGAAGAGTTCCGCGAGCACGACGCGCTATTGCAGTCCAGGCACCACCAGTCGCTGACCAGAGAGGATCTCGGCAGTGTGGGCTGGAATCCCGTCGGTTGCATGAACGTGGCGGGCTGGAGGTACTGGCTTCCGGCACTGGGCAGAATCGCGCTGAGCACGGAAACGGCTGACCGGGGGTACTTCATGTGGGACCTGCTCGTTTACCTGAAAAATCCAGGATCCAATCCGGCGTTTCTTTCGCTAACCCAACAAGAAAGGGAAGCGGTGGCCCGGTTCCTCAAGGAAGCCACGCCCTTTGTCCGTGAAAATCTGGAGCCGGAAGTCGAGGTTGAACATGACCTGAAGCCGGTTCAATTGCAATGGGAGGTGTTTTCGAGAGGGGAGGCCGTGCGATGACGAAATTCCCAAGCATGGCCACGGCCGATAACGAGGCGCGTCCACGCCGTTGACCTGGGTCAATGGGCTCGCAGGCCTTTTGCGTACAGTGCCCCAGTCGTCGCAGAGGGCCATGGTGGGTATTCATCCCGTGCGGCTGCACCCCCTGGGCGCGACAGCGCGGCATACAGCGAGGCCGGGAAGCATTCCGCCAGCCCTGGTGGCCGCACTGGCCTTCCTTCCTTTTCCTCTCTTTCTTTCCTTTCCTCAACCTGCCCACCCGGGAGTTTCCATGCCTCTACTGGACCTGCAAGGCAAGCGCGGCTTGGTCGTCGGCATCGCCAATGACCAGAGCATCGCCTGGGGCTGTGCCCGCGCCTTCCGCGATGCGGGGGCGGAACTCGCGGTCACCTGGCTCAACGACAAGGCCCGGGCCTATGTGGAGCCGCTGGCGCGGCAGGTAGATGCTCCGATCACGCTGCCGCTGGACGTGGAGCAGCCCGGCCAGATGGAGGCGGTATTCGACACCGTCGGCCGCGAATGGGGGCGCCTGGATTTCGTGCTGCATTCCATCGCTTTCGCGCCGCGCAGCGATCTTTCCGGCCGCGTGACCGACAGCTCGCGCGAGGGTTTCGCGCGGGCGATGGATATTTCCTGCCATTCCTTCCTGCGCATGGCCCGGCTGGCCGAGCCGCTGATGCCGCAGGGCGGCAGCCTGATGACGATGAGCTATGTCGGCGCGGCCGAAGTGATTCCCGGCTATGGCGTGATGGGGCCGGTCAAGGCGGCGCTGGAGTCCGGCACGCGCTACCTGGCCGCCGAACTGGGGCCGAAGGGGATCCGCGTCAACGCGGTCTCCCCCGGGCCGCTGGCCACGCGGGCGGCCTCCGGCATTCCCGACTTCGACACGCTCATGGCGGATGCCGTGCGGCGGGCACCGCTGCGCCGCCTGGTGGAGCTGGAGGAGATCGGCGCGCTGTGCGCCTTCCTGGCCAGCGACGGCGCGCGGGCCATCACCGGCAATACGCTGTACGTGGATGCGGGCCACCATATCCTGGGCTGACAGGGGATACGGTGCGGGCCGGTGGTGCCGCCGCGCCGGCCGCGGCCCCGTGCCGGGCGCGGGTCAGCCCGGCTGCGCCAGCCGCTTGAGCTGGTAGAGCGCGTCCAGCGCCTCGCGCGGACTCAGGGTGTCGGGGTGGATGTCCTGCAGGGCTGCTTCCACGGGGCTGATGCCCGGCGCCTCGGATTCTGGCGGCGGGGCGAACAGGTCCACCTGCGTCTCGCCTTCGTTGGCGCGCTCTTCCAGCGCCGAGAGCGCATGGCGGGCGTGGTTGAGCACCGGCGCGGGCACGCCGGCCAGCCGCGCCACGTGGATGCCGTAGCTGCGGCTCGCCGGGCCGGGCTGGATCTCGTGCAGGAACACGATGTCCGAGCCGGATTCGGTGGCGCCCACGTGCACGTTCACCGCGTGCGCATGGCGCGCGGCCAGCTCCGTCAGCTCGAAATAGTGCGTGGCGAACAGCGTGAAGGCGCGCGTGCGGTCGTGCAGGTGCGTGGCGATGCCGCTGGCGAGGGCCAGTCCGTCGAAGGTGCTGGTGCCGCGGCCGATCTCGTCCATCAGCACCAGCGAATGCGGCGTGGCGGCGTGCAGGATCTGCGCGGCCTCGGTCATCTCCATCATGAAGGTGGACTGGGCGTTGGCGAGGTCGTCCGCCGCGCCGATGCGGGTGTGGATCGCGTCGATCGGACCCAGCCGGCAGTGCGCGGCGGGCACGTGGCTGCCCATGCTCGCGAGCAGCACGATGAGTGCCACCTGCCGCATGTAGGTCGATTTACCACCCATGTTCGGGCCGGTGATGATCTGCATGCGCGTGTTGGCATTCAGGCGCGTGTGGTTCGGTATGAACGCGCCGGCGGAGGTTTCCGCGAGGCGCGCCTCCACCACCGGGTGGCGGCCGCCCTCGATCTCGATGCAGGGCTCGGCCGCGAACTGAGGCGCGCACCAGCCCAGCGTGAGCGAGCGCTCGGCCAGCGCGCACAGCGCGTCCAGCGTGGCGATGGCCTGCGCGGCGCGGGTGAGCGCCGGCACGTGCTGCTGCAGCTGGTCCAGCACCTGCTCGTACAGCCACTTCTCGCGCGCCAGCGCGCGCTCCTGGGCCGACAGTGCCTTGTCCTCGAAGGCCTTGAGTTCGGGCGTGATGAAGCGCTCGGCGTTCTTCAGCGTCTGGCGGCGGCGGTAGTCGTCGGGAATGCGATCGAGGTAGCTGCTCGTGACCTCGATGTAGAAGCCGTGCACCTTGTTGAACTGCACGCGCAGGTTGGGGATCAGGGTGCGGGCCTTCTCGCGCGTTTCCAGCGCGAGCAGGAAGTCGTCGCAATGGTTCTGGATGCCGCGCAGTTCGTCGAGTTCGGCGTCGAAGCCGTCGGCGATCACGCCGCCGTCGCGCACCAGGGCCGAGGGCTCCTCCAGGATGGCGCCGGCCAGGAGCGCACCGCAGGCCGGTGGCGCGTGCAGGTCCCCGGAGATGCCGGCCAGCAGGGGATCCTGCCAGCGGTGCTCCGCGGCGATCTGTTCGGCCTTGTGCAGGGTCTTGCAGAGCGCGACGAGTTCGCGCGGGCGCACCTGCCGCAGCGCGATGCGGGCGGTGATGCGCTCCACGTCGCTCACGCCGCGCAGCGCGGCGCGCAGGGCCTGCCAGCTGCCCGCGCCGCCGTGGTCGCCGCGCAGTTCCGCCGTGGCCGCGAGCCGTGCACGCGCCTCGGTGCGATCGCGGCGCGGCTCCAGGAGCCAGGTCTTGAGCAGGCGGCTGCCCATGCCGGTCATGCAGGTGTCCAGCAGCGAGAACAGGGTGGGTGCATCCTCGCCGCGCAGCGTGCGCGTGAGTTCCAGGTTGCGGCGCGTGGCGGGGGGCAGGGCGATCAGTTCGTCGTTCTTCTGCACGCGCACCGCGTGGATGTGCGTGAGTGCGCGACCCTGGGTGTGCTCGGCATAGGAGAGCAGGGCGGCACTGGCGGCATGGGCATGGGCGAGGTCCTGCGCATCCCAGGCGTTGAGGCTGGCGGCGCCGAGCTGCTCCAGCAGCTTGCGCGCTCCCAGGGCGCCGTCGAATTGCCAGTCGGGCCGCAGGCTCAAGGGGCAGGCGAGCACGCCGCCCTGGCGCAGCGCCTGCAACTGCTGCTCGAAGCGCTCGGTCACCCCGGCGCTGTAGAGCACCTCGCTCGGGCCGATGCGCGCGATCCAGGTGCCGACTTCGTCGTGCGTGCATTCGGCCAGGTGCACCACGCCCTGCGTGACGCTGAGCCATGCCAGTCCGCAGCGCGCGCGGGGCGCCTGGTGCACGGCCAGCAGCATGGATTCGGCCTTGTCCGGCAGCAGTTCGCTGTCGGTGAGCGTGCCGGGCGTGACCACGCGCACCACCTTGCGCTCCACCGGCCCCTTGGCCGCGCCCACCTCGCCGACCTGCTCGCAGATCGCCACCGACTCGCCCATGCGGATCAGTCGGCCCAGGTAGTTCTCCAGCGCGTGGAAGGGCACGCCGGCCATCACCACCGGCTGCCCGGCGGACTGCCCGCGCTGCGTGAGCGTGATGTCCAGCAGGCGCGCGGCTTTTTCCGCGTCGGCCCAGAACAGTTCGTAGAAATCGCCCATGCGGTAGAAGACCAGCGTGTCGGGGTAGCCCGCCTTGAGGGCGAGGTACTGCTGCATCATGGGTGTATGGGCGGAGAAGTCGGCGGGGTTCCCCTCGGCCATCGGCGATGGCTCCTTGTCGTTCTGCAAATTGGTACCTTTGTCCATGGCGCTGGGCGGTCGCGCCGAAACCGGGGCGACCGCCGGATGAATCCGATGCGATGGGGGCGATTATCCTGTGTGGAAGCTTTTTGTCCGGCTTCGGGAAGAGACCGGCGTTCCCCCACTTTTTGACAACCCGCGGCGCCTCCGTTAAACCCGGGACATCACTCGCCAGAAGTACTCCAGATGCCAGACCACGAATCGTCTGCCGAAGCCCGTGAGAGGGAGCGGCTCCATCTTCTCGACTGCTCGATGCTGCTGGACACCCCGGCGAGCGAAGAGTTCGACCAGATCACCCGGCTTGCCAGCCAGATCTTCGACATGCCCGTGTCGTTGGTGACTTTCGTGGACGCCGATCGCCAATGGTTCAAGTCGCGCCTGGGCTTTCCGCTGGCGCAGACCGGCCGGGCGTGGTCCTTCTGCACCCATGTCGTGGAAACAGCCGATGTCATGGTGGTGGAGGACACCGCCCTTGACCCGCGTTTCGAGGCCAATCTTCTCGTGACGGATGAGCCGCACATCCGTTTCTATGCCGGCGCGCCCCTGCTGCTGGACTCCGGCCACGTGCTCGGCACCCTGTGCGTGCTCGACCACCGCCCCCGGACGTTCAGTGCGCAACAGCGCGACCAGCTGGCCACGCTGGCCAGGATGACCATGGCGCAGATCGAGTTGCACCAGCGCGCGGGCAGGGTCAATGCCGTGACGCGGCTGCCCAACCGCGCGCAGCTGTTCGCAGACCTGCGCTCGCGGCCCGCGGGTACGTCGTCGGCGCTGATGCTGGTCGAGATCATGGAGCATGAACGCATGCTTGCCGAATCCCGTGCGGTGGGCGTCGAGCCGCTCGAATCGCTCTCCATCGCGTTCGCAGCCAAGCTCAAGCGGCTCGCCGGGCCGGGCACCACCGTCTACCACGTGGGCGAGATGCGTTTCGCCCTGGAGCCCGCCGGAGACACCCACCCGCAGCGCGAGGCGTTCGCCGCGGCGGCGGTGGCCGGCCTGGGCGGCCCGACGGCCTTCGACGGGCGCGTGATCGAACTGGCGCCCACGGCGGGACTGGTGGAGTTCGACCCCGGGCACGTGGGGCCGGGCGACGCGCTGAGAATGGCCAGCACGGCCCTGCATTCGGGCGTGGGCGGCGGGGCGGCGTTCGCGTGGCACGACGCCGCTCTGGATGCTTCCCACCGCCGCGCCTATCGCCTGATGCGGGAGATTTCGCCGGCGCTGGAGCGTGGTGAATTCAGGCTGGTGTACCAGCCCAAGCTCAACCTGCGCGCAGGCGCGTTCACGGGCGTGGAGTCGCTCGCGCGCTGGCGCCATCCCGAGCTGGGCGACGTCTCGCCGGGAGAATTCATACCGCTGGTGGAAAGCGGCGCGCTCATCCACGCATTCACCCGCTGGGTGCTGCGGACCGCGCTGGGGCAACTGGCGCGCTGGCGCGGGGAGGGCATCGAACTCACGATGGCGGTCAACGTCTCCTCTCGCAACCTGGAAGAGGCCGCCTTCGTGGATGACGTGCGGAGTATCTGCGCGGCAGCCGGCGTCGATCCGCGCTACCTGCACGTGGAATGCACCGAGAACGCGGTGATGACCAGCGCACGCACCCAGGAAGCCCTGGAGGAAATCCGGGCCATGGGCGCGCAGATCTCGCTGGACGATTTCGGCATGGGGTATTGCAACCTGGCGTGCCTGCGCCGCCTGCCGGTGGAGTTGCTGAAGCTGGACCAGTCGCTGGTCAAGCCGATCGATGGCGATACCCGGGCATGGCTGCTGGTGAAGTCGCTGATATTGATGGGCCATTCGCTGGGCTACCGCATCCTGGCCGAAGGCGTGGAAACCCGGGAGGCTTACAGCATGCTGGCGGGCGCGGGATGTGATGCGGTGCAGGGTTACCACTTGTCGCGGCCGCTGGAGGCGGAGGCGATCCCTGGATTCCTGCGCCTGCCGCTGCCGGAGTGGAAGGCCTGATCCGGCAATCCTGGATGCCATGCGCACCGGAGGCGCGGGCTATGCCGCCGGGCTCCGGAAGCGGTCGAACGCGGCCGTTGCCAGCCGGGCCGCATTCCCCATCAGTACGAATTCGAGCAGGCCTTCTGCGCCTTCGCGCAGACGGATGCGTGCGTTTGCGGTGTCCGCGATGGGCTCCACGGCCTCCACTTCTTGCCAGGGAAGGGTGATGGCCGGGCGGTGGAAGAACACGAACCATGGTGCGGACAGCGACAGCCCTTCGGGCCCCGCGGCCACCGTCAGGCAGTGCGCGAAGTGGATCGGCAGGCCGTGCACGCGCCCCATCCGGGCCGAGGCGAAGCGGACGGTCTCGCCGCCGGGAGGCGCTTGCTGCGGAAAGCGGGCCGCGAGCGCGCGCCAGCCCGAACGTGCGGCGAGCATCCGGCAGGCGTTGAGCCAGAAGAGGGGCAGGAGCAGCAGGAACCAGAGCGTATTCATGGGTTGTCCCGGCGAGTGGCGGGACTGTGGATTATTGGCGGCGCCTGCTCCGCTCCTGCCGTTCCGCCGCCTTCCGACAGCACCGCCCGCGTCTGCGGCAGGCCCTCCGGGTATTCGCGTTGCATGAATGCGACAAGGGCTTCCCGCACGCGGCAGCGCAGGTCGAACGCCAGCCCGGACGAGCGGGCCGACACCAGCACGCGGATCTGGATGGTGCGCTCGGTCACGTCGGTGAGCTGCAGCACCTTCACGCGCTGGTCCCATTCCGGGGCAGTGGCCAGGATGCGGTCGAGTTCCTGGCGCAGCGGATCCAGCGGCATGCGGTAGTCGGCATACAGGAACACGGTGCCGAGGATGGCCGAGCTGGTGCGCGTCCAGTTCTGGAACGGGTTCTCGATGAACCACTGCAGCGGGATGATGAGCCGGCGCTCGTCCCAGATGCGCAGCACCACGTAGGTGCCTGTGATTTCCTCCACCCGGCCCCATTCGCCTTCCACGATGAGCACGTCGTCGATGCGGATGGGCTGCGCCAGCGCGATCTGCAGGCCGGCTATCATGTTGCTGAACACCGGCCGGGCCGCGATACCGGCCACGATGCCGACGACGCCCGCGGAAGCCAGCAGACTGGCCCCGACCTGCCGCGCGCCGGGAAACGTCATCAGCATGAGGGCGAGGGCGGCCATCACCACGCCCGTCATGGCGGTGCGCGACAGCACCCGCGCCTGGGTGGCGATGCGCCGCGCCGCGAGGTTGTCCTCCACGTCGGCGGGGTAGCGGGCGATCACGCCGTCGGCCAGGCCGCCGATGCCGGCCACCAGCAGCCAGGCCACGGCCCCGATCAGCGCCAGTCCGCCCGTGTGCCGGATGGCGCCGATGTAGGGCTGCTCATTGCTCGCGGCCACCCAGACGACCTGCAGCGCCGCCAGGGGCAGCAGCACGCGCACCACGGGCACGCAGGCCTGCACCACCGTGTGCAGGACAGGCACGCCACGCGTGGCGCGCAGGGCCACGAGGGCCGCGATGCGATGCACCACCGCAGCGGCAGTGACCGCGATCAGCGCCGCGACCGCCGTCGCTACCCAGGGAGAGAGGTGTGTAAAAAAATCCATGCTTTGTTACCTTTTGCCATACTGTGGGGTGCCTGTGCGCGTGGGTGTCCACGCTTGGTGTGTTTCCTGCCGTTTGCGAAGGTTCAAAGCGACGTGTCTGCCGAAGCCTCTCCTGTTCCTGTGGCCGCCTGGCGGCCGGCCGGGCCGCGGCGGCCCTGCCTGCGGCATGGTCCGCCGGGTCGCGGCGGGTGGGCGTTCCGGGAGCGCCCATGCGCATGAGCCCGCGCCTGGGCAGCCTGTCCGCGCTGTTCGACAAGGTGGCCCAGCGCGACGGCCAGTGGCTGCGGGGCTGGGCCGTGGTGCTGGTGCTGTCCGCCATCGGCGCATGGCTGGCGGTGGCTGCCGTGGCGGAATGGCGGGAGGCCGCGCGCGCGCAGGAGCGGGAGGGCCTGCTGGGCCATGCCGCCGAGGTGCTGATGAGCCAGACTGCCGGCAGCCCGCTGCTGGGCGCGGTGGCTCTGCTGGGCCTGAGCGAGCCCACGCTGAAGGCCGTGGCGCTAGGCACGCTGCCGCCCAACGCTCCGGAGGCGCTGGCCCGCCTGGCCGTGGCGCGCGGCCGTTTCCTGCTGAGCGGCGTGTACGTGCTGAATGCCGGCGGCCGGGTGGTGGCGCACGAGACGCCGGCCTCCCCGGCCCTCGGGATGGATCTGTCCCACCGGCCCTATTTCCTGCAGGCGATGCGCGGCGCGGTGAACGTGTACCCCGCGCTCGGCACGAACTCGCAGGACCGCGGGCTGTACTACGCCGCGCCGCTCTACGAGGGCGATACGCCCGCGAGCGTGATCGTGGGGGTGGTGCTCGTGAAGATGTCCTTCGAGCCGGTGGAAACCCAGCTGCAGCGCTCGGGCTACCCGATGGCGTTGCTGTCGCCGCAGGGCGTGGCCTTCGCCGCCACGCAGCCGGAGTGGCGCTATGCCATCGCGCCGCCGCTGACGCAGGAGCGCATCGACGCGATCCGGCGGCAGCGCCAGTTCGGCACGCTGTTCGACAGCGGCGTGGCGCAGGCCCTGCCGTTCCGTCCGGATGCGCGCGAGGCCGTGGTGGGGGGCGTTCGCTATGCGGTGGAGCGCCGCAACCTCGAATGGCACGACCCGGACGGCCCGTGGCAGCTGGTGATGCTCGACGACCTGCATGCGCTGCTGCCGGCGCCGCAGCGCTGGCAGATCGGCGTGGGCGTGTTCGCCCTGCTGCTGGTGCTGGGCGGCATGCTGCTGGACATGATGCGCCACCGCGCGCGCATGGCGCTGGCGATGGAGCGCTTCCGCGTGCTGGGCGCGGCGCTGCAGTCCAGCCCCGTGGCCGTGGTGATCACCGATGCCGAGGGCCGCATCGACTGGGTCAACTCTCAATACGAGGCCAATACGGGCTATAGCCTGGAAGAGGTGCGCGGCCGCAAGCCTTCGCTGGTGGCCTCCGGGCTGACGCCGCCCGAAACGTACCGGCAGATGTGGTCGCGGCTGATCGCGGGCCTGCCCTGGCGCGGCGAATTCATCAACCAGCGGCAGGACGGCACGATCTACCACGACGAGGCGACCCTCTCGCCGGTGTTCGACGACCGGGGCCGGCGCATCGCGATCGTGGGCCTGCACGAGAACGTGACCGAGCGCATCACGGCCCACCAGGAACTGCAGCGGCGCGAGCGCGAGCTCAACGACGCGCTCGCGCAGCAGACGGCCATCTTCGATAACGCCCCGCCCGTGCTGATCGTGGCCGACGACCACCTGCTGCGCTTCAACCCCGCCTGCCTGGAGCTGCTGGGTGTGCAGCCGGGGCAGCTGGAGGGGCGCAGGGCGGAGACCATCTTCGGTGGCGAGGAATTCCACCGGCGCTTCATGGCGCGTATCGAGGGCCGGCTGGAGGCGGGCGAGTCCGTGCGGGAGGTCGCGCGGCTGGTGCGCCGGGACGGAACGGTTTTCGAGGCGCGGCTTTCGGGCCGCCTGCTGCCGCTGCAGGGCTACACGCATGCCTGCATCTGGGTGGTCGAGGACGTCACGGAGGCGCGGCGCTCCGAGACGGCCATGCGCGAGATGAACGAGCGCCTGATCCTGGCGCAGGAGGCCGGCCGCGTCGGGGTCTTCGACCTCGACCTGGCGCGCGACCACCTGGTGTTCAGCGAAAAGCTCGGATCTCTCTACGGGCTGCCCCACCGGCCGCAGGGACTGCGGCTGGTGGACTGGATGGACAGCCTGCACATGGAAGACCGGCCGCGGGTCCAGGCGCGCCTGGATGCCGCCCTGGCGGGCACGGCCACCGGCATGCAGGACTCGTGGCGCGTGGTGCGGCCGGACGGCAGCGAGCGCTGGCTGCTGTGCTCGGCGCGCATCGAGCGGGATGCCGAGGGGCGGGCGCGGCGGCTCATCGGCGTGCAGGTGGACGTACATGAGCAGAAGGAACTGGAGGCCCGCCTCGCGGACCAGCTCGCGTTCCAGCAGGCGCTGGTGGACGCCATTCCGATTCCGCTGTTCCACAAGGACGGGGACGGGCGCTACCGGGGATTCAACCGGGCCTACGAGGAAGCCTTCGGCATCCGCCGGGAGGACTTCCTGGGCAAGACGGTGCACGAGGCGGGCTTCCTCAACCAGGCCGAGCGCGCCGAATTCGAGGCCGACGCCCGCACCATCCGCGCCGGCGGGCCGCCGATCCACAAGGAGGTCGATCTCACCTATGCCGACGGAGAGATCCACCACACCCTGTTCTGGATGCATGGCTTCCAGCGGCCCGACGGCTCTCCCGGCGGCTCCATCGGCACGCTGGTGGACATCACCGACCGCCAGCGGGCCGAGCGCGAACTGCGCCGGGCCAAGGAACTGGCGGAGGAAACCACGGCGCTCAAGTCCAACTTCCTGGCCAACATGAGCCACGAGATCCGCACGCCGATGAACGCCATCATCGGGATGTCGCACCTCGCGCTCAAGTCGGGCCTCACGCCGCGCCAGGCCGACTACGTTGCCAAGATCCAGCAGGCCGGCCAGCACCTGCTGGGGGTGATCAACGACATCCTGGATTTCTCGCGCATCGAGGCCGGCAAGCTGGTCGTGGAAAAGCAGCCCTTCATGCTCGACCGCGTGCTGGAAGGCATGGCCGACGTGGTGGGCTACAAGGCGGGCGTGAAGGGGCTGGAGCTGGTGCTCGACGTGGCGCCCGACGTGCCGCCCCATCTCGTGGGCGATGCCCTGCGGCTGGGCCAGATCCTCATCAATTTCGCCAACAACGCGATCAAGTTCACCGAGCGCGGCGAGATCCACGTGCGCGTGCGGGTGGTGGAGCGCCACGGCCGGCGCGTGCTGCTGCGCTTCGAGGTGCGCGATACCGGCATCGGCGTGGCACCAGAGCAGATGGGCCGGCTCTTCCAGAGCTTCCAGCAGGCCGACGCCTCGACCACGCGGCGCTTCGGCGGCAGCGGCCTCGGGCTGGCCATCTCCAAGAACCTGGCCGAGCTCATGGGGGGCGAGGTCGGCGCCGAAAGCGTCCTGGGCGAAGGCTCGACCTTCTGGGTCATGCTGCCGCTCGAATGCGCAGAGAGCGCGCTGCAAGCGCCGCCCCTGCCGCCTGCGCTGCGCAACGGGCGCGTGCTCATCGTGGACGACAACCACACGGCCGCCGCCGTGCTCTCGGAAATGCTGCGCAACATGGGCTTCGAGACCCGCGAGTCCCATGCGGGCGCGCAGGCGCTGGACATGCTGCGGGATGCCGCGGCGGACGGCGAACCCTACGGGTTGCTGCTCATCGACTGGCGCATGCCCGGCATGGATGGCATCGAGCTGGCCCGGCGCATCCACGAGCTGGGCCTGGACCAGGCCCCGCAGATGCTCATGGTGACGGCCTACGGTCGCGACGAAATCATGCCGGCCGCGAAGGAGCAGGGCATCGAGACGGTGCTGGTCAAGCCGGTGAGCGCCTCGCTGCTCTACGACACGCTGGCGCAGCCGCTGGCCCACGGCTGGCTGCCGGCCCACGCGCACCTGGCGCGGCCCGACGACGACCAGCCGCCGCCGCAGCTGCGCGGTGCCTCCGTGCTGCTGGTGGAGGACAACGAACTGAACCAGCTCGTGGCCGTGGAACTGCTGCGTGGTGCCGGCTTCATCGTGGACGTGGCGGCCCACGGGCAGGCGGCGCTGGACTGCGTGGCGCGCACCGAATACGACGTGGTGCTCATGGACATGCAGATGCCCGTGATGGACGGCGAGACGGCCACGCGCCGCCTGCGCGCCGATCCGCGCCACGCGCGCCTGCCCGTCATCGCGATGACCGCGAACGCGATGGAGGCCGACCGGCGCCGCTGCTTCGAGGCCGGCATGAACGACCACGTGCCCAAGCCGATCGAGCCGACCGTGCTGTGGCGCGCGCTGGCCCGGTGGGTGCGCCCGCGGCCGGGCATCGGCATCGGCGGCGCCCTGGGCGACGCGGCGCCGGCCGGTGCAGGGCAGGGCGGTTCGCCGGAGGCACTGCCCGATGGCGTGGAGGGGCTGGATATCGCCGCCGGCCTGCAGCGCGCCCTGGGCCGGCCCGCGCTTTATGGCGACCTGCTGCGGCGCTTCATGGATGGACAGCGCGACACCGCCGCCGCCCTGCAGGCCGCGTTGCACGGCGGGGAACGCGGCGTGGCCGAGCGGCTGGCGCACACGCTCAAGTCGGTGGCCGGCAACATCGGCGCCATACCGCTGGCACACGCCGCGCACCAGCTGGAGCAGGCATTGCGCGCCGACGGGGCGGGGGACGACGTCTCCGCCCAGGCCCTGGCGGTGTGCGACCGGCTCGATGCGCTGCTGCTCGGCCTGGCGCATTGGCGCCTCGCGGGGGCGCAACCGGCAGCGGCCCAGGCGGGCGCCACGGCGCCGGCCGATGCCGCCGACGGCGGCACGGAGGCCGCGCAGCAGTCCGCGCTCGCACAGCTGTGCGCGCTGCTGCGCGCCGACGACCCCGGCGCCGTGGAGTTCCTGCAGCAGCAGGCCGTGCTGCTGCGCCGCGCCCTCGGGCCCGGTTTCGTCGCCGCGGAAACGCACATCCGCGATTTCGACTTCGAACATGCCCTGGCGGTCATCGACGCGCCGCCGGAGCCTTCCATCGTTTCCGGCGCCGCGTGAGGCGGGCCGATCTTCGCGCCGCAGGCCATCCGAATGACACAGGCTCAGCACCACCATGGACACTTCCCTGCTCTCCGATGACCCCATGCTCAAGGACCGGACCATCGCCACGGTGCTGGTGGTGGACGACACCCCCGACAACCTCGCGCTCATGGCCACGCTGCTGCGCGACCATTACCTCGTCAAGGTGGCCAACCACGGCGAGAAGGCGCTGCGCATCGCCCAGTCGGACGCGCCGCCCGACCTGATCCTGCTCGACATCATGATGCCCGGCCTGGACGGCTACGAGGTCTGCCGGCAGCTCAAGGCGCATCCCGCCTCGCGCGACATTCCCGTCATCTTCCTGACCGCGCGCAGCACGCCGGAAGACGAGCGGCGCGGCCTGTCAGTGGGCGCGGTGGACTACATCACCAAGCCGATCAGCCCGCCCATCCTGCTCGCGCGGGTGCACACGCACCTCAGCCTCAAGGCCACGGCGGATTTCCTGCGCGACAAGAGTGCCTACCTCGAGCGCGAGGTGGCCCTGCGGACGCTGGAGGTGCAGGCCATCCAGGACGTGACCATCATGGCCATGACCTCGCTCGCGGAAACGCGGGACAACGAAACCGGCAACCACATCCGGCGCACGCAGCTCTACGTCAAGGCCCTGGCCGAGCGGCTGGCGCGCCATCCGCGCTTCGAGACGGTGCTCAACGAGCGCATGATCGACCTGCTCTACAAATCCGCGCCGCTGCACGACATCGGCAAGATCGGCATTCCCGACAGCATCCTCCTCAAGCCCGGCAAGCTCACCGCCGAGGAGTTCGAGGTCATGAAGACCCACACCACGCTCGGCCGCGACGCCATCGAGAACGCCGAGCGGCGGCTGGGCATGCGGGTGGCGTTCCTGAGCGTGTCCAAGGAGATCGCCTACAGCCACCAGGAGAAGTGGGACGGCAGCGGCTACCCGCTGGGGCTGGCGGGCGATGCGATTCCCGTCTCGGCGCGGCTGATGGCGGTGGCCGACGTGTACGACGCGCTCATCAGCAAGCGCGTGTACAAGCCCGCCTTCTCGCACGAACAGGCCTGCACCACCATCATCAAGGGCCGAGGAGCGCATTTCGACCCGGACATGGTCGATGCCTTCGTGGACCTGGCGGAGGATTTCCGGCAGATCGCGCTGAAATACCCGGATCCGGAGTGAAGCCGGGCGCTGCCGTTCAGAACGGTGCGCGCGGCGCCGCCTGTCCGTCTTCTGCTTCGGGCGCCGGGGCGGACTCCGCGTCCACATCGGCATCCGCCGCGACGGCCTCTCCTGCCGGCGTGTCATTGCGCACGGCCTGGCGCACGGCAGCCTTGTCGCCCGCGCTGGCGAACTTGCTGTACTTGGAGAGGATCGGCACCAGCTGGCCGTAGATGCGCGGCGTGGCCGCCAGGCACTCGCGCTGCTCCAGGAAGTCGGCCTCGCCCGTGAAATTGCCCACTAGGCCGCCGGCCTCGGTCACCAGCAGCGAGCCGGCCGCCACGTCCCAGATGGACAGGCCCGTCTCGAAGAAGCCTTCGGTGAAGCCGGCCGCCACGTAGGCGAGGTCCAGCGCGGCCGCGCCGGGGCGGCGCAGGCCGGCCGTGCGCTGCATCACGTCGGACATGATGTGCAGGTAGGTCTTGAAATTGTCGCCCGGGCGGAACGGGAAGCCGGTGGACAGCAGGCTTTCCTTGAGCTGCGTGCGCTTGGACACGCGGATGCGCCGCTCGTTCAGGTAGGCGCCGCGGCCCTTGGTCGCCGTGAAGAGGTCGTTGCGGGTCGGGTCGTAGATGACGGCCTGCTCGACCTTGCCGCGCACCATGAGCGCGATGCTCACGCAATAGACGGGAAAGCCGTGGATGAAGTTGGTGGTGCCGTCCAGCGGGTCGATGACCCAGATGAATTCCGAATCCTTCGCGCCGTATTGGCTGCCCGATTCCTCGGCGAGGATGCCGTGGCCCGGATAGGCGGTGAGCAGGGTCTCGATGATGGCCTGCTCGCTCGCGTGGTCCACCTCGGTCACGAAGTCGTTGATCTGCTTCTGCGAAACGCGCACCGCTTCGACGTCGAGCGCCGCGCGGTTGATGATGGCGCCGGCGGCGCGAGCGGCCTTGATGGCCACGTTGAGCATGGGGTGCAGATTGGACGACATGAATTGTGAGGAAGGAGCTGGCGCCGCAGGGGGCGGCAAGAAGGATCGCCCGGCGATGCAGGCGCGATAACCGGCTATTTTAGCGCCCTTGCCGGATTTCAGCTGCCCGTGGATGCGTGGCGCCGCATTCCGAGGCCCCAGGCGCCGAATGCCGCCGCGAGGAATGCGAAGCCCGCGAGCGGTGAAACCCAGCCCACCCAGGCGGGCGCTCCGAGCGGATCGGTCCGCCCCAGGATCGGCAGAACGGGGTAGTAGGCCACGCAGGCCAGCGGCACGGCGAACGTGAGCAGGTACCGCAGCCAGCGGGCATACAGCGCCAGCGGGTACTGGGCTGCCTCCACGCCCCCGTAGGTGAGCACGTTGGCGACCTCCAGGCTCTCGGTGGTCCAGAAAGAGAGGGCCCCCTGCAGCACCAGGATGCCCAGGAACAGCGCCACGCCGCCGGCCACCGCGAACACGGCCAGCGCCACCGTCTGCGCCGTCCAGGCGACCTCGGCATGGACCGTGCCGAAGGCCAGAACGGCGAGCCCCTGCAGCAGGCGCCCCGCGCGGCTGATGCGCACATCGTGGGCCATCAGCTGCAGCCACACCGGGCGCGGGCGCAACAGCAGGCGGTCGAAGGCCCCCGTGCGGAGGAACTGCGTGCCCAGCGTGTCGAAGCCCCGGCCCAGGGCGTCGGCGATGGCGAACATGCAGTTCACCAGCCCGTAGAACACGGCCACCTCGCCGATGCGCCAGCCCTGCACGTCGCCGAACCGGTGGAACATCGCCCAGACGGCCATCGCCTCGATGGCCGTCACCAGGCCCTGGCCCACGGTGAGCATCAGCGCCGACGCGGGGTAGCGTGCCTGTCCGCTCAGCGATGCCAGCGCGAGGCGCAGGAACAGCGCAGCCGATCCCATGGGCCGTGGCTTCATCCGCCTTGCACCTCCAGGTTGCGCAGGGTGCGCTGCAGCAGGGCGCGGCCCAGTCCCGCTGCCGCCAGCACCCAGAAACACTGCAGGCCCAGCCCCGCCACCGCTGCCGTACCCGACAGCTGGCCGAAATAGATGCGCGCCGGAATGTCCACGATGCCCGCGAGCGGCTGCAGCAGCAGCGCGGCCTGCCAGCCGTCGGGCAGCAGCGCCAGGGGCAGCAGGTTGCCGGAGAACACGATGACGACCGGGCCGGCCAGGGTGTTGATACCCCGCTCGTTGAGCGCCGCCGCCGTGACCACGTTGAGCAGCATCACGAATGCCGTGGAGAGCACCAGCGCCAGCAGCAGCGACAGGGCGAACGCTGCCGCCGCCATCCAGCCGGCCGGGGGCTGCAGCGCCCAGGCGTCCAGGCCGGCCGCCGGCAGGACCACCCCGGTGAAGGCCGCCATGAGCGCCGCCCGCGGGAGCACCCGCGCGGCGAGCCACCCGGCGGAGCGGGCGAACCACAGCGCATAGGCGTCCACCGGCCGCAGCCGGTCGTAGGCCACGGCCCCGGTGCGCACCGACTGGGCCAGTTCCGGGTCGGCGCTCCAGGGCAGCAGGGCGAACAGCCCCTGTGCCAGCCAGGTGTAGGTGATGGCCTGCGCCAGCGACAGCGGCGCCGCTGCGGCCGCCGCGCCGCCGTAGAACGCCGCCATGACCATGGCCTTGAGGCCGCCCCACCAGCACTGTGTGACAAAGCCGGCCCAGGCCGCGGCCCGGTACTGCAGCATCACGAGGAAGCGCGAAGCGAACGCCGCGCGGTAGGGGCGCAGGAGCGCGGCCGGGGCCATTGCCGTCATCCTTCGGCCGCGCCGTGCATCGCGTAGAAGCGTGCGATCACGGCCTCGATGGTCATGTCCTCGTCGTCCGGGCGTGCGGCCACCACCTGGGCCCGCAGCGCGTCCACGCCGCAGTCGGCCAGCACCCGGCCGTGGCCGATCACGATGACCCGTTCGGCCAGCGCTTCGATGTCGTGCATGTCGTGGGTCGTGAGCAGGACTGTGGTGCCGCGTTCCCGGTTGGCCCGCCGCACGAAGTCGCGCACCGCGAGCTTGGAGGGGGCATCCAGGCCGATGGTCGGCTCGTCCAGGAAGAGGATGTCCGGCTCGTGCAGCAGGGCCGCGGCGATTTCCGCGCGCATGCGCTGGCCCAGGGACAGCTGGCGCACGGGCTGGTCGAGCACGCGCTCCAGGTGCAGCAGGGCCACCAGTTCGTCGCGCGTGCGGGCGAAGCGCTGCGGATCGACGCGGTAGATGTCGCGCAGCAGCGTGAAGCCGTCACCCACCGGCAGGTCCCACCACAACTGGGTGCGCTGCCCGAACACCACGCCGATGCGCCCGACGTGCCGCTCGCGTTCGGCGAAGGGGTCGCGCCCGTCGATCGCCACGCTGCCGCCGTCGGGCCGCAGGATGCCCGAGAGGATCTTGACCGTGGTGGATTTGCCGGCGCCGTTCGGACCGATGAAGCCCAGCATCTCGCCGCGCTGCAGGCTGAACGACACGTCCGACAGCGCCGTCACCGTGCGGTAGCGCGGGCGCGCCAGGGCCTGCAGCGCACCGAGCACGCCGGGGTCGCGCTCGTGGATGCGGTAGGACTTGTACAGGTGGTGGACGGCGATGTGATCCATGGCGGGAGGGCGCGGATGCTACACGACATCGCATGAACGCGCTCGCCAGGCCGATTTCGAGGCGAAGAAGATTCAATAACTGCGAATGGTTTGATTGAAGTATTATTTCTGAAGAATATCATGGATATTTATATTTTTGCATGAAATATTCGATCGAAAAGTATTAAGCTGCATGCAAACGGATTCCAGGAGATTGAAGAACTCGAATTGCCCCCGAGTGACCGAAGATCCTGGAGGTAATATCCATGGCAAGGCATTTGCGACGTGCCGTGCTTGCATGAATCGTTGCGTGCGTTGCGGAGCAATGCCTGCAAAATAGAAAAAGGGCACTGCGTTCAATAAAGGAATGAATCAATGGTCAAACCATTATCCCAGGCTTCGCACAATCCGGTTTCCTCCGGTACGGCAGGGGACCCGGTCCATGCCGCAAGGTCTCCCGAACACCCACGTTCCAGCCAGGCACTCACGCACGCGGCCTTGCAGTCCCGAAACGGGCGTGCGGAGGCATCTGCTCCAGATACCCACCGCGCCGGTTCCTCGACAAGCCCGCAGGGTCGTCTCGTCGTCATTTCGAACCGCATGGTGGACCCGTCCAAGCCCGCTGCCGGCGGAGTGGCCGTGGCCCTGGCCGACACGATGCACGACAACGAGGGCCTGTGGATGGGCTGGAGCGGAAACATCGGGGGAAGGCCGGGCACACCCCAGATCAAGACCCAGACGTTCGGGAAATCCGCGCTGGTGGGCATGGATCTGAGCCGGACTCAATTCAATAATTATTATTCCGGCTTCTATAACTCGGTCCTCTGGCCCGTCATGCAGAATAGCGCGCAATGGGCGGACATTCGGCCGGGTCAGTATGGCGTTTATAAACAGGTGAACAAGATATTCGCCTCCCAGTTGGCGCCCTTGCTGAAAGACAACGACGTCCTCTGGGTCCATGATTGCCATCTCATACCCCTGGCTGAAGAGCTTCGCCGCCTGGGCTGCAAGCAGAGAATCGGCTTTTTCAACCACAGCCCGTTTCCCTCGCCGGAGGTATTCAAGAAGATACCCCAGCACAAGGAGCTCATGCAGGCCCTTTTTTCCTATGACCTTGTCGGGATGCAGATCCCCCGGGACGTGGATCATCTCCGGGACTATGTGCGTGAAGAGCGGGTTGGCGAGGCCGTGGGCGACAAGGAGCTGAAAGCCTTCGGACGGCAGACCCAGCTCCAGCATTTCCCCATCGGCATCGACTTCCAGAATCTGATGGAACTGAAGCCGGATGCGGATTCCGACTGGATACTGGACCAGGTGAAGTCCGAGAAGGACCAGGGGCGCATGCTGATGGTGGGGGTGGAGCGGCTGGACTATGCCAAGGGCATACCGGACAGGTTGTCGGCACTGGGGGATCTCCTGGACAGTCGTCCCGACCTTGCGGAAAAGGTCACCTTCGTGCAGATCGGTGCACCGTCCCGTCAGAATGTGCCGGCCTATGCGCAACTGGCCCGCAACACGCGCAAGCTCGTCGATGACATCAACAAGCGCCATGGAACGTCCTCCTGGCAGCCCATTCTCTATATCGACAAGTCGGTCAAGCGCAACGCCCTTCCGGAGATATACCGCATGAGCCGCGTCGGTGTCGTGACGTCCGTGGCGGACGGCATGAACCTCGTTTCCAAGGAATACGTGGCCACACAGAACGCGCAGGATCCCGGCGTGCTGGTGCTGTCGGAAGGAGCGGGCGCATCGCACCAGCTCAAGGATGCCATCCTCGTGCCGCCTTCGGACCGTCCCGCCATCACGCAAGCCTATGAAGCGGCGCTCTCCATGGGCCTGGACGAGCGCAAGGAGCGCCACTCGCGGCTATTGGACAACGTGAAAACGGAAGACCTTGCCAAGTGGCGCACGGACTACCTGTCTGCCTTGCATTCTGTCCCGCAGGGCTCTGGGCAGCCTGACGGCGAAGTGGGCGACCGCAGGAGCAAGCGGCCTCGCACCATGCACTGAGGACGGGTAGCGGCAACGGCGGAGCCCGCGGCGGTGCGGCTCCGCCCTGTTGCGAAGCGCTGGAAGGCGCAGCGGCGACAATCGCGCGTCCTTTCCGCTGCGCAGCTTCCCATGAAAACCCGTTTCATCCTCATCCAGACCAGCCATGCCGGCAACGTCGGCGCCGCCGCCCGCGCCATGAAGACCATGGGCTTCGGAGACCTGGTCCTGGTGGCCCCGCGCTGGCCCAACGTGCTGCGGCGCGAGGAAACCATCCAGCGCGCGAGCGGCGCACTGGACGTGCTGGAGAACGCCCGCATCGTCGCCACGCTGGACGAGGCCCTGGACGGCATCAGCCACCTGTGCGCGACCGCGATGACGCCGCGCGATTTCGGCCCGCCCACGCGCTCGCCGCGCGAGCATTTCGAATGGCTGGCGCGCAGGCAGTCCGCCGATGCGGGCCATCCCCTGGCCGAACTGGCCCTGGAAGGGGGCGCGGCCGTGCCACCCACGGACGCCGATCCCGCCTCCGCGCCAGCGGATGCGGCCGGGGAGGCGGGGGTGGCCTTCCTGTTCGGTTCCGAGCGCTTCGGCATGGCGAACGAGGACGTGTACCGCTGCCATGTCGCACTCTCCATTCCCACCAACCCCGGCTTCGGCTCGCTCAACCTGGGCGCGGCCATCCAGGTGATCGCCTACGAATGGCGGCTTGCGCTCGGCGGCTTCCCCGTGCGGGACGCCGCGCCCGTGTCCGCGCCCGCCGACGCTGCCCAGGTGGCCGGCATGCTCGCGCACTGGGAGCGCGCGCTGGTGGATGTCGGCTTCCTCGACCCGGCAGCTCCCAAGAAGCTCATGCCGCGGCTCAACCAGCTTTTCAACCGCGCGCAACCCACCCCGGAGGAAATCCACATCCTGCGCGGTGTCGCCAAGGCCATGTCGGAAGCGGCGCAGGCGAAGCGCTAGACTGCAGGGCCGATTTCACCCCGCGCTTATTCCAAGAAGCCCCCGCCCCATGTTCGACCGCCTGCGCTCCGACATCCAGTGCATTCTCGACCGCGACCCCGCGGCCCGCAGCACCTGGGAGGTGGTCACCTGTTATCCGGGGCTGCATGCCATCTGGCTGCACCGGCCTGCGCACTGGTGCTGGACGCACGGACTCAAGTGGCCCGGCCGCTTCATCTCGCATTTCGCGCGCTGGCTCACCGGCATCGAGATCCACCCCGGCGCGAAGATCGGCGAGCGCGTCTTCTTCGACCACGCCATGGGCGTGGTGGTGGGCGAGACCGCCGAGATCGGCGACGGCTGCACCATCTACCAGGGCGTGACCCTGGGCGGCACGTCCCTCTACAAGGGCACCAAGCGCCACCCTACGCTGGGCCGCGACGTGGTCGTCAGCGCGGGCGCGAAGGTGCTGGGCGGTTTCGAGGTGGGTGACGGCGCGAAGATCGGCAGCAATGCCGTGGTCATCAAGCCCGTGCCCGCCGGTGCCACGGCCGTGGGCATTCCCGCGCGCATCATTCCTTCCAGGGCGGGGCAGAGCGCCGACGTCACGGAAGCCGCCAGTCCGCCACGGCCGGAGGCCCGTGCGTTCTCCGCCTACGGCGTCACGCAGGAAGACGATCCGCTCTCGCAGGCGATGCGCGGCCTGATCGACAACGCCTCGTCGCAGGAGCGCCAGATCGCGCTGCTCTGGGCGGCCATCGAAAAGCTCTCCCAGGCCGCGCCGCAAGCCCGCGACTGCGTGCCTTGCGACGCCAACCGCAACGAGCAGTTCGAGGCAGAGAAGCTCAACGCGCTGGTGGGGAAGTAGGCGGAGCGTGCCCCGGCTTCAACGCTTTTCGTAGAAGGCGCGCAGCGGCGCGTCGAACGCCGCATGGTCGAGCTGCCACAGGCCCATCGGCCCGCGCAGGTACGGAACGGGATAGACCGACCCGGCGGGAAACTGCTCCCAGTATTCCTTCGCCCGCGGGAACCGCATGGCCGGCAGCCCCAGCGTGGAATCGACAGGTTCGAGGCGTGCGGTGCCGATGACCCGGTAGTCGTAGTTGCGCGACGGCGCCTGCGCGAGCACCTGGTCGATGCGCTTGGCCAGTGGCAATGCGCTGCCGGCCATCACGGCGACCAGCATCAGGGCCAGTACATGCGATTCGCGGGCGGGCACGTCGCCGCCCAGCAGGTGCCGGTAGGTCAGCAGGTAGCCCGCGGCAGCGGCCGCCAGGGTGCCGGCCCACGTGAGCGGATGGCGCAGGATGCGTCCGATCTGCGCATCGGTGAGTTCGAACCGTGAAATGGCGAAGGTGTCGATCAGCGCGAAGAACAGCAGGCCGAAAAACAGCGCCATCGCCAGCACGCTGCGCGGGTTCTTCTCGAGCGCGAAGTCCTGTGTCTGCGCCTCGGTGAGCTCCTGTTCGGTGAAGACCGCGCGGAAGATGTCCGACAGCGCCTCGCGCGACTGCAGCGCGTTCATGCCCGTGTCCGCACTGAAAACGATGGTGCCGCGCGGCGTTTCCAGCTGCGCCCAGTACAGGTTGCCCGCCCTCAGGTTGCGGTTGCCCAGCCATTCGGCACGGCTGTGGCGCAGGTCGATCGGCACGTCGAACGGGCGCCCGTCCTGGTTCCAGAACCCTTTCATGCGCACGGCATGGTCGCCCTCGGCGATCAGCACGCCCTTGCCTTCGAATGGCAGCAGGCGAAGCCAGCTGCGGAAAAAGCGCGGACGGGCCACGTTGATGCGCCAGTACTGCACGCCTTTGAGTTCCTGGACCAGTGCGTCCTGGCGGCGCTTCAGGCCTCGGTGGCGGTAGAACATCACCAGGATGGCCACGAGGAAGGCCAGCTGGACCAGTGCGAGAAGGAGTGTGGACATGGGCATGGATCGAGCGGGCGAGGGCCCGGGCGCCGCATGGTACTGTCGTGCTCAGGTTCGCGCCAGCCCAGCGCGCCCCGGGTTCACTCCGGTCGTGCCGGCCTGCGTGCGTCCTTGGGCCTGAACGCCTTGCACACTGCCTCGCGCGTCTCCAGGTAGGGCCCGCCGATCAGGTCGATGCAGTAAGGCACGGCGGCGAAGATGCCCGGCACGGCCGTTGCACCGTCGGCGTCCTTCAGGCCTTCCAGCGTCTCCGCGATGGCCTTGGGCTGCCCCGGCAGGTTGATGACCAGGCTGCCGTTGCGGATGACTGCCACCTGCCGCGAGAGGATGGCCGTGGGCACGAAGCGCAGGCCGATCTGCCGCATCTGTTCGCCGAAGCCGGGCATTTCGCGGTGCGCGACGGCCAGCGTGGCCTCGGGCGTCACGTCGCGCGGTGCGGGGCCGGTGCCGCCGGTGGTCAGCACCAGGTGGCAGCCTGCGCTGTCCACCAGCTCGACGAGCGTGGCGCTGATGCGCTCCTGCTCGTCGGGGATGAGCCGCTCCTCGAAATGCACCGGGTTGTGCAGCGCCTGCTCCAGCCATTGCCGCAGCGCGGGCAGGCCCTGGTCCGCATACACGCCGCGGCTCGCGCGGTCACTCACCGACACGATGCCGATGCGCACCGGCTCGGGCGGTGGCAGGGCCTCATGCATCGCGCTCTGCCTCCTCATGGCGGGCGTGGAGCGCGGCTTCGTCCATCTGCGTGCGTACCAGCTGGAACAGCTCGCGGTAGGCGCGCCCCTTGCGCGGCGCGAGGCCCTGGGATGCCTGTACGTTGGCTTCCTTGCCTTCCGGCGCGTCCTTGCGGGCCTGCCGGATCAGCGCACGCAGCTGCTGGGTGTCGGTGCGCGGAAAGCGCTCCATCCAGAGCGGCAGCGCCGCATCGTCCGCGATCAGCCGCTCGCGCCATTGCTCGGCTTCGTGCAGCGCGAGCTTCTCCGCGGCCGAGCCGTTGTGCTGCTCGTCCAGCGCGGCGCGCGCGGCGATCACCACCGATTCGTCGAGCTGGCGCATGAGCTTGCCCACGTACTGCATCTGCCGGCGCTTGCCTTCGAAATTGGTGATGCGCCGCGCCTCGGCCAGCGCATCCTGCAGCTTGTCGGGCAGCTGCAGGCGCGCCTGCAGGTCGCTGCGCAGCGTGAGCAGGTCCTGGCCGAGCTGCTGCAGCGCATCGCTCTCGCGCTTGAGATCGGTGCGGCTGGCTTCGGTCGTGCCTTTGAGCTCGGCCTTGAGCTGCAGGTCCAGTTCGCTGCCTTCGGCGACGAAATGGCCCTTCACGAAATAGCCTTTTTTGGGTTTGCGGGACATGGGAGAGGGGACAAAAAGAGGCCCTGGGCGGGGGCGGAAGGCGGCAAGTATCATAGCCGGCGATATGAAGACCACCCGCCCCCGTACCGCAGCCCGCGCTGCCGCCTCTCCCTCCCGCCCCTCCGCTTCCACGCCTGCGCCTGCCGGCGGCGATGCCGGCAACGGCTTCAGCTACAGCCGCGGCGTGTTCGAGGAACTGGTGGACCGGGCCCTGGCCCATGCGCTGCGCCTGGGCGCCACCGATGCGGGCGCGGAGGCTTCCGAGGGCTGCGGGCTGTCGGTGAGCGTGCGCAAGGGCGAACTGGAGACGGTGGAACGCAACCGCGACAAGTCGCTGGGCATCACCGTGTACGTGGGCAACCGCCGGGGCAACGCCAGCACGTCGGACTTCTCCGAGCGCGCCATCGAGCAGACCGTGCAGGCCGCCTACGACATCGCCCGCTTCACCGCCGAAGACCCGGTGGCCGGCCTGCCCGACGTGGCGGACGTGGCCGCACCCGGCACGCACCGCGAGCTGGACCTGTTCCATCCCTGGGCCATCACCAGCGAAGAGGCCGCCCGCATCGCTCTCGAATGCGAAGAGGCCGCCCTGCGCACGCACCGCCGCATCACCAACAGCGAAGGCGCCGCCGTCTCGGCCCAGCAGAGCCATTTCTTCAGCGCGCACACGCACGGCTTCCGCGGCGGCTACGCCAGCTCGCGCCACAGCATCTCGGTGGCGCCCATCGCCTCGCTGCCGGGCCGCAATGCCGAGATGCAGCGCGATGCGTGGTATTCGTCCATGCGCGACGCGGCCGAGCTGTCCTCGCCCGCCGCCGTGGGTCGCTATGCGGCCGAGCGCGCCCTGAGCCGCCTGGGCAGCCGCAAGATCCCCACCACCGAATGTCCCGTGCTGTTCGAGTCGCCGCTGGCTGCAGGCCTGCTGGGCGGCTTCACGCAGGCGGTGAGCGGCGGCTCCCTCTACCGCAAGAGCAGCTTCCTGCTCGACTCGCTGGGCCGCCGGGTCTTCCCGGACCACATCGACATCGACGAGGATCCGTTCGTCGCGCGCGGCAAGGGCAGCTCGCCCTTCGACGAGGAGGGCGTGCGCGTGGCCCCGCGCAAGGTGGTGGATGCCGGCGAGGTGCAGGGCTACTTCCTCAGCAGCTATTCCGCCCGCAAGCTCGGCATGAAGACCACCGGCAACGCCGGCGGCTCGCACAACCTCGCGCTCACCTCGCGCCTCACGCAGCCGGGCGACGACCTGGACGCCATGCTGAAGAAGCTCGGCACGGGCCTGTTCGTGATCGAGCTCATGGGCCAGGGCGTGAACTACGTGACGGGCGACTATTCCCGCGGCGCCAGCGGTTTCTGGGTGGAGAACGGGGAGATCGCCTTCCCGGTGCACGAGATCACCATCGCGGGCAACCTCAAGGACATGTTCCTCGGCATCGAGGCCGTGGGCGCGGACGCCTACAACTATGGCGCCAAGACTGTGGGCTCGATGCTGGTCAACCGCATGAAGGTGGCGGGCAGCTGAGGCATATCAACCCGATGCAGCGACTGCTGCCGCGCACCTGTGGCGCCGCGGCATGGAAAAAACCCGCCAGCGGCGGGTTTTCTCTTTCATGGCCGCAAGGCCGCTCTCGGCAATCAGCGCTGGCGGCGCAGGCGTGCGATGCCGAAGAAGCCCAGCAGAGAGGCCATCAGGATCAGGCCCCATTCGGACACGGTGGGGATCGGTGCCGCCGTGTTGTTGACAGGTGCCTGGGCGATGGCATAGCTCACCGGCGAGTTGAGACCGGTGCTGCGGGAGGTGTCAGTGACCACTGCCACCAGGCAGGTATCGGTCACGCCGCTGTTACCGGTGCCCGTGCTCTGGCAGGCAGAGTTGTGCGTACCGGCGCCGGTTGTACCGCTCAAGGTCACTGCATTGAAACGGCTCGTGTTGTTGTGCGGAACCGGGCCCGTCGTCCACTGCACCGCCTGCAGTGTCACGCCGGTGACGTTTCCGGAGGCGTCGGTGGTGACGCGCAGCGAATTCAGCCGGGCATTCGTGTCGGTGGAGGCAACGGTGTCCAGGCCATTGGAGAAACTGTAGGCAGTGACCGTGGAGCCGATTTCCACGTTGCTCGCGCTTGCCGGCAGCGCGCCCGACGTGGTGAACGAACCCGACACGTTGTTCGTGGACACGAAGTTCGCGCAGCTGCTCGCAGGTGACGTCGTGCAGTTCGTGTAATTCTGGATGGTGCCGTAATTGCCCGTGCTGTTGACGTTCACCGTCGCACCGAACGAGGCGCCTGCCGCAGCCATGGCCACCAGGCCCAATAGGATTTTCCTCTCCATCACCTCCGTTTGTTAGCAAAATGTTACGAGCCTGCCAGTTTACGATGTCGATTCCATTTCGTACCGGTCCGCAGCCACTTTCCGAGGTCCGGGTCCCGATTTCCGGGGGGTATCAGTAGGCTGCGTTGGCTTTCGCCGACACCGCCTCGCCGGCACCGTCGAACTGCGCCCGCAGCCTGCGCGCCGCGCCCACGAACATCAGTACGTCCACGCCTACTGCCACGAACGTACAGCCGAGTTCCAGGTAGCGGCGTGCCAGGGCCGGGTCCGAGGTCAGCGTGCCCGCGGCCTTGCCGCTCGCGATGATGGTGCGCATGGCATCCTCGATCGCGGCCTGCACCTCGGGGTGGCCGGGATTGCCGCGGTGCCCCATGGATGCGGCAAGGTCTGCCGGGCCGATGAAGACACCGTGCACGCCCTCCACCGCGCAGATCGCGGGCAGTTTGCGCAGGGCGGTGACGGTTTCGGCCTGGACCAGCAGGCAGACCTCGTCGTCGGCGACGTCCAGGTAGTCCGCGCGCCCGCTCCATTGCGATACGCGGCCGACGGCACTGCCCACGCCCCGGATGCCGTGCGGCGGGTACTGCGTGGCGGCGGCGATGGCGCGGGCCTGCTCGGGCGTGTCCACCATGGGGACCAGCAGCGTGCGCGCGCCGATGTCCAGCACCTGCTTGATGAGGGCGGTGCCGCCTTCGGCGATGCGCACCACCGGCTGAGAGGGGTAGGGCGCCACCGCCTGCAGGGCGCCGAGGGTGCTGCGCAGGTCGTTGGGCGCGTGCTCGCCGTCGATCAGCAGCCAGTCGTAGCCAGTGGTGGCAGCCGCTTCGGCCAGGTAGGGGTCGGCCATGGAGAGCCAGAGGCCGATCTGCGGGCGGCCGGCGGCGAGGGCGGTCTTGAAGGGGTTGTGTGCGGGCATGTCTCTCGCGCTTTCTGTTTTCTGTCGTTGGACCGGGAAGGAGATGCCGGGCCAGGTCAGCCGAGCCCGCCCTGGCAAAGATACTTGGTGTGCAGGTAGTCGTCCAGGCCGTGGGTGGAGCCCTCGCGGCCGTAGCCGGACTCCTTCACGCCGCCGAAGGGCGCGGCCTCCGCCGCCAGGGCACCTTCGTTGATGCCCACGATGCCCGTCTCCAGCAGGCCCGCCACGCGCCAGATCCGCCGCACGTCGCGGCTGTAGAAATACGCGGCCAGCCCGAAGGGCGTGTCGTTGGCCGCGGCGATCACCTCGGCCTCATCGTGGAACACGGTCAGCGGCGCCACCGGCCCGAAGGTCTCCTCGCAGGCGCAGGCCATGGTGGCATCCGCGCCCGTGAGCACCGTGGGCGCGTAGTAGTGCTCGCCCAGCTCCGCCAGCCGCCGGCCGCCCGTGAGCACCTTCGCGCCCCGGGCCACGGCGTCCTGCACGTGGCGTTCGATCTTCTCGACCGCGCGCTCGTTGATCATCGGGCCGATCTGCGAGGCTGCGTCGCTGGCCGGCCCCACTTTGAGCCCCGCCACCCGCGCCGCGAGCTTGCCCGCGAACGCCTCGTGCACGGCCGCGTGCACGTACACCCGGTTGGGGCTCACGCAGGTCTGTCCGCCGTTGCGGAATTTCGCGGCCATGAAGCCGTCCACCGCCGCATCCACGTCGGCATCTTCGAACACGATGAAGGGCGCGTTGCCGCCCAGCTCCAGCGAGAGCTTCTTGAGCGTGTCCGCGCTGCGGCGCGCCAGGTGCTTGCCCACGGGCGTGGAGCCCGTGAAGGTGATCTTGCGCACGCGCGGATCATCGAGCCAGGCATCGACCACCTCGGGCGTCTGCACACGCGAGGCGGTGACGATGTTGAGCACGCCGGCGGGAATGCCTGCTTCCTCGGCCAGCGCCACGAGCGCGAGCGAGGTGAGGGGCGTGTCCTCCGCGGGCTTGCAGACCACGGTGCAGCCGGCCGCCAGGGCCGGGGCGATCTTGCGCGCGATCATCGCGGCGGGGAAGTTCCACGGGGTGATGGCGGCCACCACGCCCACGGGCTCCCTGAGGGCGAACATGCGCCGGCCGGGCACGGGCGCGGGAATGATCTCGCCGTTCATGCGCGTGGCCTCCTCGCCGAACCACTCGATGTAGCTGGCGGCGTAGGCGACCTCGCCCCGGCCCTCGGCCAGGGGCTTGCCCTGCTCCAGGGAGATGAGCGCGCCCAGCGCGTCCTGGCGGGCCATGACGAGGTCGTTCCAGCGCTTGATGAGGGCCGCGCGCTGCTTGGCCGGCACCGTGCGCCAGGTGGCGAAGGCGGCATGGGCGGCGTCGGCGGCGGCGCGGGCGTCCCGGGCGCTGCCGTCGGGCACGTCGGCGATGGTGGCACCGGTGGCCGGATCGGTGACGGCGAAGGTGGCGCCGCTGGCTGCGGCCTGCCAGCGGCCGGCGATGCACAGCTGGCTGCGCACCAGTGGCAGGGCTGCGGAGAGGGGGGATGCAGGCAAGGAGGAAGTGGTCATGTCGCGCACGAAAAAGGAAAGAAAGTCTCAGCTCACGATGCCCAGGTGCCAGGGCACGAACTCGTGGTCCCCCAGGCCCAGCAGCTCGCTCTTGGTCGCCTCGCCGCTCGCGTGCCGCAGGATCTGCGCGAAGATGCGATCGCCCATCTCGGGCACCGTCAGCTCGCCGTCCAGGATCACGCCGCAGTTGATGTCCATGTCCTCCTCCAGCCGGCGGTACATGGGCGTGTTGCTGGCCAGCTTGATGGTCGGCGCCGGCTTGCTGCCGAACATCGAGCCGCGCCCGGTCGTGAAGCAGATCAGCTGCGCGCCGCTCGCGATCTGGCCGGTGGCCGCCACCGGGTCGTAGCCCGGCGAATCCATGAACACGAAGCCGTTCTCGTCGATGCGCTCGGCGTATTCGTACACGGCGCGCAGCGGCGTGGTGCCGCCTTTCATCGCACTGCCCAGCGATTTCTCGAAAATGTTCGCCAGGCCGCCGGCCTGGTTGCCGTGGCCCACCACACCGTTGAACTGCGCGTTCTGACCGGCCGCGTAGCGTTCCCACCAGGCCAGGCGGTCCAGCAGCTTCCGGCCCACTGCGGGACTGATGGCGCGGCGCGTCAGCATGAACTCCACGCCGTGGATTTCCGGCGTTTCCGAAAGGATGGCCGTGCCGCCATGGCGCACGAGCACATCCATCGCAGCGCCCAGCGCCGGATTGGCCGTGATGCCCGAGAAGCCGTCCGAGCCGCCGCATTCCAGCCCGATCTTCAGGTGGCTGGCGCTCACCGCGCTGCGGCGCGCTTCGTTGGCGGCCGGCAGCATGTCCTCGATCGCCGCGATGCCGGCCGCGATGGTGGCGCGCGTGCCGCCCACGTCCTGCATCACCAGCGTGCGCATCAGCCGGCCGCGCTCCAGGCCCTGGGATTCGACCAGTCCGTCCACCTGGTTGCGCTCGCAGCCCAGGCCCACGATCAGCACGCCCGCCAGATTCGGGTGGCGCGCATAGCCCGCCAGCGTGCGCCGCAGCACGTCGAAATGCTCGCTGGGCGAGGACATGCCGCAGCCGCTGGTCTGTGCGAAGGCCACCACGCCGTCCACGTGGGGAAAGGCGCGCATCCGCTCCGCCGTGAAGTGAGCGGCGATCTGCTTGATGACCGTGGCGGAGCAATTGACCGACGACAGGATGCCGATGAAATTACGCGTGCCCACGGAGCCATCCGCGCGCACGAAACCCTGGAAGGTCGCGCGCTCGGCCTCGGGCACGTAATGGACCGGCCGGACATCCGCGCAGAACGCCGGATCGCGGTAATGGTCCACGATCTCGAGGTTGTGGCTGTGCACGTATTCGCCCGGCTCCAGGTCGCGCGTCGCCACCCCGATCACGGTGTCGTACTTCTTCACCTGCTCGCCCTGGGCGATGCGTCGCGCGGCGATCTTGTGCCCGGGCGGTACCTGCGCGCGCGCCCGCACGCCCAGTTCGGGAATCTCCTGCCCCAGCGCCAGCCCGGTCTTGGCGACGAACACGTTGTCATTGGGATGCAGGTGCAGCAGCGGACTGTCAAGGGTGGGCATGCGGGGCTTTCATCATGGAATTGTGGCTCGTGTCTTGTCCGGATCTGGCGTAGCGGCAGGGCCGCAAACATGGGCACGGCCCAGGCCGGCAGACGCCGCGGAACCGGCTTTGCCGGGCCGCTGGCGTCGCCGCTCCGGGGGGGATGTCACCCTTTCATCAGCTCTCGCAATTTCAGCTTGTCGATGAGTACCGTTTCCTTGGCATAGACGGTGTTGACGTATTTCTCGTAGTCCGGGCCGTCCAGGTACAGCAGCGGGGCGTCGAGCTTGTCGGCCACCGCCTTGAACTCGGGGCTGGCCACGGCCTGGCGGAACGCATCGCGCAGTTTCGCGGTGACGGCCGGGTCCAGCCCCCGGGGGGCGCCGATGCCGTTGGGCGCGTCCACCACCACGTCCCAGCCGAGCTCGCGCAGCGTGGGCACATCCTTGAAGCGCGCCGTGCGCTGCTCGCCCCAGGTGGCCAGCAGGCGCAGCTTGCCGGCCTCCACGTGCGGTGCCCAGGAGCTGGAGTCAGCCAGCGCATCCACATGGCCGCCCAGCACGCCCTGCAGCGCTTCGGCGCCGCCCTTGTAGGGCACGTGGTTCAGCTGGATGCCCGCCACGCTGGCGAATTCCTCCATGCCCACGTGCGTCGCACCGCCCACGCCCGCATGCGCATACGTCACCTTGCCCGGATGGGCCTTCGCGTAATCCACGAAATCCTTGAGCGTCCTGAACGGCGAGTTCGCCGGCACCGCGATGCCGAAGGTCTGGCCCGAGGTGCGGGCGATGTACGTGAAATCCTTGCGCGGATCGGCCTGCAAAGTGCCCAGCTGCGAGAAGCGCGTGACCGAGATCGGGATCTGCCCGATGGTGTAGCCGTCCGGCTTCGCGGCGGCCAGGGCCTTGGATCCGATCATGCCGGAGGCCCCGGCGCGGTTCTCCACCGCGATCGCCTGGCCCAGGATGCGTCCCGCGACCGTGCACAGCGTGCGCATCGACTGGTCCGCCGTGCCGCCGGCCGGCCAGGGGCAGATGAAGGTGATCGGGCGGTCGGGGTAGGTGCCCTGCGCGAGCAGGCGTGCGGGCGCGGAGGCGAGGGCGAGCGTGGCGGTGCCGAGGGCGCCCAGCATGAGCTGGCGCCGGCCGCAGCGTGGGGTCTGCATGGATGTGTCTCCTGTTTCTTTATCGTGGGTGAGGCCAGCGCCATTGTTCAGAAGCAGGCCATGCCAATCCAATGAAAATACGGACTGCCTTCATAACCTCCAAGGAATGACCGGAAATGCCCGGGATCGATCGCGTGCTGCGCTCCAACCTCAAGCTGCGGCACCTGCAGATGCTGGTCGCGCTCGACCAGTTCCGGCATGTCGGGCGTGCGGCCGAGTTCCTGTCCGTCACCCAGCCCGCCGTCTCCAAGACCCTGGCCGAGATCGAGCGCATGTTCGGCCTGCCGCTCTTCGAGCGCTCGACCCGCGGCACCGAGCCCACCGCCGCCGGCGCCAGCGTGGTGCGCTTCGCCCGGTCCGTGCTCGCCGGCTACGAGCGCACGCGCGACGAGATCGCCGCCGAGGCCAGCGGCGCCCGCGGCCGCACCAGCGTGGGCGCCATGGTGGCCGCCACTCCGGTGCTGCTCGCGCAGGCCGTGGAGCGGCTCAAGGCACGCTCGCCCCATGTGACCGTTCTCATCGAGGAGGGCGACCTGACGCGCCTGCTGCCGAAGCTGCGCCTGGGTGAACTGGACCTGTTCGTCGGCCGCCTGGAGCCCGGCTACGCCTCGCCCGATCTGGAAACCGAGGCGCTCTACGACGACCCCATGGTCGCCATCGTGCGCCCCGGCCACCCGCTGGCCCGCAGGCGCCAGCCCTGCTGGTCCGACATCGCCGCCCAGCCCTGCGTGCTCCCCCCGCCCTGGGCCTCGCTGCGCGTGAAGCTGGAGCAGCAGTTCTTCGCCCACGGCCTGCACCCGCCCGCCGACATTGTCGAATCGGCGTCGTTCCTGTCGCAGATCACCTTCGTCCACCAGCGCGGCGCCGTGGCCTTCATGGCCGGCACCGTGGCCAGGCATTTCGCGCAGCAGGGGCTGGTGGCGGTGCTCAGGCTGCCCGTGCCGGTGGAGCTGCCGCCGATAGGGATCATCCGTATGCGGGGGCAGGAGGGTACGGCGGTGACGGAGGCGCTGGTGGAGTGCCTGAGGGAGAGGCAAAATTAGGAGCGCCCAACACGGCCGTTGGCGCCATTGCCCCGGTGGGGCGCATTGCAGCCGGGAAACGCGTCAAGAATTCGCGAAGGTATCCGCATTTTTTCAAAGATTGTTCCTCATGGCCGCCTGCTTCAATTGCCGTGCATACATCCATCTGGCGGAGGACAAATGCCCGTACTGTGGCTCGATTTTCAGGCCGGGTACCTGGCGAACCGCGTCCGATCTCATCGAACCGGCGAAGGGTGGCTGGGGGTTAAGCCCGGAGACCCTGCGTGGTCGCTGGTTTGCCGGAATGAGCCTCGCGGTCCCGGTATGGGTACCTCTGGCCACGGGCCTGCTGCTGGGTTCACAACCCGGTGGCGCGATGGGGCTGATGATGCTACTGTTCCTGTTCGTTTTCATTCCCGGCGTTTACGTCATTGCCAACCTGCCTCGCTGGCATGGCATTGCCAGGCTGATCGCCAGCCTCGCATACGTGGTCGTCGCAGAGGTCACCGCGTTCCTGGTGCTCTCCGGAGTGGATTGGTTCTGGAGATATTGACTGACCTGCGATGACCGTATTCGCTGAGATTGTTGGAAAGTATGCGAGGTATTTGTTTATCGTTTCCGGGCTCGCTGCTCTGGCCTTGTGCGCTTTTTGCCTCATACACATCCCTGTCATCAAAGTGAGCACGCCATCTGCTGTGGCATATCTCGAGACATTGGTGGATGGCAAGGGTCTGGTTGAAAGCGAGCGGAAGATTGTTGATTTTGAATTGAACCAGATTCTTTTCAATGATTCCCGGTACCGGATGGTGCACTCCGGGCTCTGGCACGCCGGGGTGTATGGGTTCGGGATACTGGGATCGATCCACCTGCTCCTGGGACTGGTGATGGTCCGCGCCGAAAGGCGCGCACGCCGGACGGACAGGCCTGTTGCTGCACCAAACCCCTTGCGCCGATAGATGAGAACGCCGCAGCCTGGATGGCTGTTCAGGTCTGCCCGGGGCCCATGCGCCACGGCACCGGATCCAGCGCCGCCCTGCAGGCTTCGATGAACACCCGCAGCCGCGCCGGCACCCCGTTGCGCACCGGCGTGAGCGCCATGACAGGCGCCGCTTCCAGATGCCAGTCGGGCAGCAGCCGCACCAGGCGGCCCTCGGCGATGAGGGGCGCAGCCTCCCATTCCGAGCGCGCCACGATGCCCAGGCCGTCCAGCGCCCACTGCGTGACCACGGTGCCGTCGTTGGACGATAGCCGCCCCGCCACACGTACGGAAATGCCTGCTGTCCGCGGGCCCTTTCCTTCCTGCACTGCTGCCGATGGCATGAAACGCCAGCGGGTGACGTCCTCGTCGTTTTCCGCCAGGCAGAGGCAGGGCTGGTGCGCCAGCTGGGACGGGTGGGTGAGCGGCGCCTCCAGCCGCCGCACGAAGTCCGGGCTGGCGCACAGCAGGCGGTCGTTGGGGGCCAGCAGGTGGCCTACCCATGACGAATCCTTCGGCATCCCGATGTGGACCACGATGTCGTGTGCGGCCGCGTCGCGCAGCGGATGCTCGGAGAGTTGCAGCGCGATGCCCAGGGCCGGATGGGCGAGGTGCATGGCGCGCGCGATCCGCGCCATGTACTGCCTTCCGAAGCCGAAGGGAGCGGCGACGCGCAGCCGCCCGGACATGGCTCGGGCTTCGCTGCCGACCCGCCCGGGCAGCGATTCGACGCGCTCCAGCACGTCCTTCGCTTCCTCCAGCAGCCGCCGGCCTTCATCGGTGAAGGCGATGCCCCGCGCGCCGCGCACCGCCAGATGGATGCCCAGGGAGGCTTCCAGGCGCTTCAGGCGCACGGTCAGCGCTGGCGGGGTCAGGTCCAGCAGGCGGGCTGCGCCCGCCAGGGAGCCGCAGCTGCCCAGCGCCCGGATCATGCGCAGGTCATCGAGATCGACCATTCACTGAATTTCAATGCTGGAGTTTGCCGGCATTAAACACAAATGTAGCCCGGAAACCTACATTGGCGCGGTACGCCATCTTCCACGGAGCCAGCCGGTGACCACCATCCACGAACTGGGCACGCCCAGCGCACTCATCGACATCCAGCGCATGGAGCGCAACATCCACCGCATGCAGGACCGCATGCAGGCGCTGGGCGTGCGCTTCCGCCCCCACGCCAAGACGACCAAGTGCCTGCCGGTCGTGCAGGCGCAGATCGCGGCGGGCGCGCAGGGCATCACCGTATCGACGCTCAAGGAGGCAGAGCAATTCTTCGAGGCCGGCATCCAGGACATCCTCTATGCGGTGGGCATGGTCCCCGGCAAGCTGATGCAGGCGCTCGCGCTGCGCCGGCGCGGTTGCCACCTGAAGATCATCACGGACAGCGTCGCCGCCGCACGCGAGATCGGCCGCTTCGGCATGGCGCACGCTGCCGGCTTCGAGGTGTGGATCGAGATCGACACCGATGGCCACCGTTCCGGCATCAAGCCGGAAGAAGACGCATTGCTGCAGGTCGCGCAAGTGCTGCAGGACGCCGGCATGGTGGTGGGCGGCGTGCTGACGCACGCGGGCTCCAGCTACGACCATGACGATCCCCAGGCACTGCGGGCCATCTCCGAGCAGGAACGCGCCGGGGCCGTGCGCGCGGCGCAGAGGCTGCGCGAGGCCGGCTTCGCCTGCCCCGTGGTGAGCATCGGTTCGACGCCGACGGCCCTGGCGGCGGAGCACCTGGAGGGAGTGACCGAAGTGCGGGCCGGCGTGTACGTGTTCTTCGATCTGGTGATGCGCAACGTGGGCGTGTGCAATGCGGACGACATCGCGCTGAGCGTGCTCACGACCGTCATCGGCCACCAGGAGGAAAAGGGCTGGGCCATCGTCGACGCCGGATGGATGGCGATGAGCCGCGACCGTGGCACGCAGAAGCAGAAGCAGGACTTCGGTTTCGGCCAGGCGTGCAGCGAGGATGGAACGGTGCTGGACGGCTACACCCTGAGCGGCGCCAACCAGGAGCACGGCATCCTGTCGCGGGCCGGCGAGCCGGATGGCCGCATCGCCGAGCGCTTTCCCATCGGCACCCGCCTGCGCATCCTGCCCAACCATGCCTGCGCCACCGGGGCGCAGCATCCCGAGTACCACGCGATCGGCCCCGATGGACGGGCCGAGGCCTGGCCCCGCTTCTACGGCTGGTGACCGGAGTGCAGCGGCGGTGCGATCTCCTCCAGCGATTTCCGCTCGGCATCCACCGCCCAGCGCCATGTCACGCCGGCCGCCAGCAGTACCAGCGCCGCGCCGAGCAGGTAGCCCATGAACACGTTCTCGCGGCTGCCCGTATCGATGAGCGCGCCGAACAGGGCCGGGGCCGCGAAACCGCCCACGCCGGTGCCCACGGCGTAGAAGAGGGAAATCGCCAGCGCGCGCATCTCCAGCGGGAATACCTCGCTCACGGTGAGGTAGGCGGAACTCGCGGCGGCCGAGGCCAGGAAGAACACCACCGACCAGGCCACGGTCTGCGTGGTGGCATCCAGCCAGCCGTTCATGAAGCCCAGGCCGGTGAGCGCCAGCGCGATGCCTGCGAGCGCATAGGTGGCGGTGATCATCACGCGCCGCCCGATGCGGTCGAAGAGCGGACCCAGCAGCAGCGGGCCCAGCACGTTCCCGGCGGCGAAGGGGAAGATGTAGAGGCCCACCCGGCTGGCGTCCACGCCGTAGAAGCGCGTCAGCACGAGTGCATAGGTGAAGAAGATCGCGTTGTAGAAGAACGCCTGCGACACCATCAGTGACAGCACCACGGCGCTGCGCTCCGGGTAGCGCCGCAGCAGCACCTGGACCACCTGGGACGCGGAGGGCAGCGTGCGGCGGCCGGAAGGCGCGGCCGGGCCGGCCGCTATTGCGCGGGGCACGGCAGGGGCGGCAGTGGCCGCGGGCCGGGCTGGGTGCGGATTCGTCGTGCCATGCACACTGCGCTCGATGTCCGCCACGATGCGTTCGGCCTCGTCGGCACGGCCGTGGGTGATCAGCCAGCGCGGGCTTTCCGGCACATGCCGGCGCACCAGCAGCACGGCGGCGCCCAGCAGGGCGCCCATGAGGAACGCGGCCCGCCATCCGTGCTCCGGGCCCAGCACGCGGGCATCCAGCAGCACGAGGCTCAGGGCGGCCCCCAGGGCCGCGCCCAGCCAGAAGCTGCCGTTGATGGCCAGGTTCACACGGCCGCGCACCCGTGCGGGAATCAGCTCGTCGATGGCGGAATTGATCGCCGCATATTCGCCGCCGATGCCGATGCCCGTCAGGAAGCGGCACACCGCGAAGGCGGCGAAACTGCTGGTGAAGGCCGTGGCCACGGTCGCCACCATATACACCGTCAGGGTCAGCATGAAGAGGCGCTTGCGCCCCAGCGCGTCCGCCATGCGGCCGAACACGAGGGCACCGATCACCGCGCCGGCCACGTACAGCGAGGCCGTCCAGCCCACCTGCGAGGCCGTCAGCCCCAGCGTGTCCGGGCGCTCCAGTGCGCTGCCCAGGGAACCGACGATGGTCACTTCCAGCCCGTCGAGCACCCAGGCGATGCCCAGCGCGATCACCACGCGCCAGTGCCAGGCGGACCAGGGAAGCCGATCGAGACGGGCGGGGATATCGCTGCCGGGGGACATGGCGGCACCATACGTGCGCGCCGATGGGGTCGCCGTAGGAGGCGGGCGCGAATGTCGGCGTCAGGGGGCCGCGGCGGGGCAGGAGTCTCCCAGCCCCGCCATGCCCGCGAGCTTCTGCAGGCGCGAGCGCTGCTCCAGGCAGGCCTGGTGCAGCGCCTGGGCGGCCTGCTCCCGGGCCAGTTGCGCGGCGCGGGCCCGTTCGGCCTGCAGTTGCGCCACGCGCTCGCGGATCTGCGGCATGGCGGCGAGGGCGGCTTTCTCGCCTTCCAGGATGGCGCTGGCGCGCTGCGTGAAATCGGCTGCGCCGATGTCCAGCACCTGCGGGCGGATGACCACGTCGGCCCGCGTGAGCTCGGCCTGGCCTAGCTTCTGGCCCATGATCGCGATCGACTGGCCCAGGGTGCCGAGCATGCCGGCGGGCGTCTGGCCGCGCGCCTTGTTGGAGATGTCCACGGCGACCACGATGTCGGCCCCCAGCTGGCGCGCAGCATCGACCGGCACCGGGCTGACCACGCCGCCGTCCACGAAGTGGTATTTGCCGATGGCCACGGGCTGGAACACGCCCGGTATGCTGCTGGAGGCGCGCACCGCCTGGCCGGTGTTGCCCCGCGTGAACACGGTGCGCTCGCCGTCCTCCAGCCGCGTCGCCACGGCGGCGAAGGGCTTGGCCAGTTGCTCGATCGGTTTGTTGCGCACCTGTGCGTTCACATAGTCTTCGAGCTTCTGCCCGAGCACCAGTCCGCCGGAGGACAGCTGCAGGTCGCGGATCTTCGCCTCGTCGAGCGCCACGGCCTTTTCCTGCAGCTCGAAGGCGTTCATGCCGTTCGCGTACAGCGCGCCCACCACGCTGCCCGCGCTGGTGCCGGCCACCACGGCGGGCGCCAGGCCGTTGGCCTCCAGCATCTTGATGACGCCGATGTGCGCGAAGCCCTTGGCCGCTCCGCCGCCCAGCGCGATGCCCACCTTGATGGGGGCCGGCGCAGGCGGGGAAGAAGGAGCCGCCTGGGACGGCACAGCCGGCGACGCCGCCGGGGTAGCAGGCGGCGCGCTACCGCAGGCGGCGAGAGTCGCCGCACTCAGGAAGAACAGGGGGCGCAACAGGGCGTTCAATCGCATGCCGGCAGGGGAACACTGTGGGGAAGCAGCCAGTTTATCGGGCCGCCGCCCATCGTGCGTCTGTGGGGGCGTGGGGCCGCCGCGCGCCCCTGCCGGTCAGCTCCGGGCGATGGCCGCCGCGATGGCCTCGCCCACCTGCGTGGTATTGGCCGTGCCGCCCAGGTCCGGCGTCTTCGGGCCGCTTTTGATCACCTGCTCGATGGCCGCCACGATCGCATCGTGCGCCTGCCGCCCCGCACCCTGGCCCTGCGTGAGGAAGTCCAGCATCAGCGCCCCCGACCAGACCATCGCGATCGGGTTGGCAATGTTCTTGCCATAGATGTCCGGTGCCGAGCCGTGCACCGGCTCGAACAGGCTGGGGAACGTGCGCTCCGGGTTCAGGTTCGCCGACGGCGCCAGCCCGATCGTGCCCGTCGTCGCCGGCCCCAGGTCCGACAGGATGTCGCCGAACAGGTTCGTCGCCGCCACCACGTCGAAGCGCCCCGGCTGCAGCACGAAGCGCGCCGTCAGGATGTCGATGTGCTGCTTGTCCAGCGTGATCTCCGGGTAGCCCCTGGCCACATCGTCGGCCCGCTTGTCCCACCACGGCATGCTGATGGCGATGCCGTTGCTCTTGGTGGCCAGCGTCACGTGCTTCTTCGTGCGGCTCTGCGCGAGGTCGAACGCGAACTTCAGCAGCCGCTCGGCACCCTTGCGCGAATACACCGACTCCTGGATCACGATCTCCCGGTCCGTGCCCTCGTACATGATGCCGCCCAGCGAGGTGTATTCGCCCTCGGTGTTCTCGCGCACCACGTAGTAGTCGATGTCACCGGGCTTCCTGCCCGCCAGCGGGCACGGCACGCCCTCGAACAGGCGCACGGGCCGCAGGTTGATGTACTGGTCGAACTCGCGGCGGAACTTCAGCAGCGAGCCCCACAGCGAGACGTGGTCGGGCACGGTGGCCGGCCAGCCCACGGCGCCGAAGAAGAGCGCATCCATGCCCTTGAGCTGCTCTTTCCAGTCGTCGGGCATCATCTGCCCGTGCGCGAGGTAGTAGTCGCAGCTGGCCCAATCGAAGGTGTGCAGCTCCAGCGCGAAGCCGAAGCGCTCGGCCGCCGCCTGGATCGCACGCAGCCCCTCGGGCATGACTTCCTTGCCGATGCCGTCTCCGGGCAGCACCGCGATCCTGAACGTGTGGGTAGGGCTGGACATGTGCGAAGTCTCCTGAAATGGTGCAGAAAATGGGAATGCGCTGATTCTTCGACAAACCACCGCGCAATACAATCTGCTGCCCGTGGTCCCATTGTTCACACATCGTGCATAAAACGCCCGCCACCGACGACCTGCGTGTCTTCACCGCGGTGGTCCGCAAGGCCAGCTTCGCCGAGGCGGCCGTCGAACTGGGCGCTTCGCCCGCCTATGTGAGCAAGCGCATCCGCCTGCTCGAGGAAGAGCTGGCCGTGAAGCTGCTGCACCGCACGACACGCCGCGTGGCGGTGACGGAGGAGGGCGAGCGCGTCTTCCACTGGGCGCAGCGCATCCTGGACGATTGGGACCAGTTGCTGCAGGAGGTGGCCGTGACGCGGCGCGAGCCGCGCGGGCTGCTCAGGCTGAGCTGCAGCTTCGGCTTCGGGCGGCGCATCGTGGCCCCCGCCGTGTCGCGGCTGGTGGAGCGCCATCCGGGCCTGCAGGTACGGCTCGAGGTGTTCGACCGGCTGGTGGATGTGGCGGGCGAGGGGTTCGACCTGGACATCCGCGTGGGCGACGAGATCGCCCCGCACCTGATCGCCCGCCGGCTGGCGGGCAATCACCGCGTGCTGTGCGCGGCGCCTGCCTACCTGGCGCGCAAGGGCATGCCCCGGGCGGTGGACGACCTGGCCAGCCACGATTGCCTGGTGATCAAGGAGCGCGACCATCCCTTCGGCGTCTGGCGGCTGCGCAGCGGCGCGGCGGACCGCACGGTGAAGGTGCGCGGGCCGCTGTCGGCCAACCATGGCGAAATGGCCGTGCAATGGGCCGTGGATGGGCGCGGCATCGTGCTGCGGTCCCTGTGGGACGTCGGGCCCGACCTGGCCGCGGGCCGCCTGGTGCGTGTGCTGCCCGAATGGCAGCAGGAGGCCAACGTCTGGGCCGTGTACCCCACGCGGCTGGAGCGCTCGGCCAAGGTGCGCGTGTGCGTGGAGTTCCTGCAGGCCCGTTTCTCGCGGGAAACGTGGGGGAGCGAGGCCGCATGAGCCGTCCCGTGCGCTCCGCCCGGCTCCTGCAGTTGCTCGATGAACTGCGCCGCTGCCGCCGCCCCGTGTCCGGCGCCCACCTGGCCGAGCGCCTGGGGGTGAGCCTGCGCACGCTGTACCGCGACATCGCCGTGCTCCGGGCGCAGGGCGCCGACGTGGCGGGCGATGCCGGCGTCGGCTACCAGTTGCGTCCCGGCTTCCTGCTGCCACCGATGATGTTTCCGCCCGAGGAACTGGAGGCGCTGCTGCTGGGCGCGCGCTGGGTGGCAGCCCACGCCGACCCGGTGCTGGCCCGCGCCGCGGCGCAGGGCATGGAGCGGATTGCCAGCACCCTGCCGGCCCTGCTGCGTCTCGAAGTGGAGACCAGCGGGCTGTTCGCTCCCCAGTGGGCGGGCCCGCCGCCCGAGCCCTGGCTGGGGACCTTGCGCCATGCGATCCGGGCGGGCCACGCCGTGCGCATGCGCTACACGGACGCGGACGGCGCCGTGACCGAGCGGGTGGTGTGGCCCTTCGCCATGGCATTCCTCGACCAGATGCGCCTGCTGGCGGGCTGGTGCGAACTGCGCCAGGACTTCCGCCATTTCCGGGCGGACCGGGTGCTGGCGCTGGAGGATACCGGCGTGCGCTACCCGGCCCGGCGCCACGACCTCCTGCAGCGGTGGCGCAGGGAGCGCCTGCCGGCGGGCAGCGACGCGCGGGACCTGGCCTGACTGCTGACAGGATCTGACAGTGGCGGCGCGCACACTGCGGGCTCTTCCCACCCTGGAGCTTCCGATGAGCACTGATTCCCTGACCTTCTACACCCATCCCATGTCCCGCGGCCGGGTCAGCCGCTGGATGCTGGAGGAAACCGGCCTGCCGTACGAAGAGGTCATCCTGGACTATGGCAGCACCATGAAGTCGCCGGATTACCTCGCCATCAACCCCATGGGCAAGGTGCCTGCGCTGCGGCACGGCGGCGTGACGGTCACGGAGAACGCCGCCATCTGCACGTACCTGGCGGATCTGGTGCCGGAGAAAGCGCTGCTGCCACCGCCCGGCTCGCCTCTGCGCGGCCTGTGCTACCGCTGGCTGTTCTTCGCCGCCGGGCCGCTGGAGTCTTTCCTCACGGCGCGCAAGTACGGCGCCCTGGCGCCCACCTCCGAGGCGGGCTATGGCAACGAGGCCGACCTGCTGCACACCCTGGAGCAGGCAGTGGCCGGCAGGACGTACGTGGCGGGCGACGGTTTCACCGTGGCCGACCTGTACCTGGCGTCGGCGATGGGCTTCTACATGCGCTTCGGAATGCTGGAGCGCAGGGCCGCGTTCGAGGACTATGTGCGGCTGCACCAGCAGCGCCCCGCCGCGCTGCGCGCCGCCGCCCGCGACGAAGCCCTGATGGCCGCCCATCCGCATCCCGCGGCGGCAGCGGCAGCAGCGGCCGCGACGGCCAAAACGACGGCAACGGCAGCACCATGAAAAACTGCCAGCCTCCCTGCGGGAGCGCTGGCAGTCACAGTGCGGCGCATTGCTGCGCACCGGCAGGGCGGGGAACCGTCAACCGGCCAGGGCGGCCTTCACGGCGGCCGAGACCTGACCCATGTCGGCCTTGCCGGCCAGGCGGGTTTTCACCACGCCCATGACCTTGCCCATGTCCCCGGGGCCCGCGGCACCCAGTTCGGCCACGATGGCCTTCACCGCGGCGGCCACCTCCTCGGCCGACATGCGCTCGGGCAGGTAGGCCTGCAGCACGGCCATCTCGGACTTCTCCTTGTCCGCCAGGTCCTGGCGGCCCGCGCCCTCGAACGCGGCGATGGAGTCCTTGCGCTGCTTGATGAGCTTGTCCACGATCGCGACGATGGCGGCATCGTCCAGCGTGACGCGCTCGTCCACTTCCTTCTGCTTCATCGCGGCCTGCAGCAGCCGGATCGTGCCCAGGCGCTCGGAGTCCTTGGCACGCATGGCGGTCTTCATGTCTTCGGTGATCTGTTCCTTGAGTCCCATGGCAGATTTCCTTGTATTGATTGGATCAGGCAGAGAGGAAGGGTTTGCACAAAGCCTTCCTGGCTAGGCGCAACGCCGCAGACAGTAGTGTTGCTACGGCAAGGCGTTGCAACGACGCCAGGAAGGCTTTTTGCAGACCCGAAAAGACAAAACCCGCGCTTGGCGTCCCTAGCGCGGGTTTCTCGGCGGCGAGCCAGGCCGTACGAATCGGTCGATAGCGACGCGATCAGTACAGCTTCTTGGGCAGCTGCATGCTGCGAACGCGCTTGTAGTGGCGCTTCACGGCGGCAGCCTTCTTGCGCTTGCGCTCGGCCGTCGGCTTTTCGTAGAACTCACGGGCGCGCAGGTCGGTCAGCAGGCCCAGCTTTTCGATGGTGCGCTTGAAGCGGCGCAGTGCCACGTCGAAAGGTTCGTTCTCTTTTACACGGATGGTGGTCATTCAGTGATGTTTCCAATAGGTGCTGCCAGCGGGTTGCGGGGAAGATCGGGCCCTGCAGCCATTCACAGCGGTTTTCCCCGTCTCTAACTAGTATTGGCCGACGGGGTTTTGCCAGCAAAGCCGGGGATTATAGCGTTTTCTGGCCGTGGCGTGTCATGCCCATGCACTGGCCCGGTGCCTGCCGTCTTCTTGCGCCTCGGGCGAGCCCGGCTGTAGCTGGCCATGGTGCGGAAATTGCTAATAGGTGTAACAGCCTGGGTGCACCAGGCTTTTTACGGGGACGGGCGGGCGGGACGGTGCCTGCCGTCCCCGCTGCAACCTCATGTCGATCATGCACCGCATCACGGGCCGGCTGGGCCGCTGGCTGGGCCGTCTCAGCGTGGGCCGCAAGCTCATGCTCATCTACCTGCTGGACCTCACGGCAGTCATCTACGTCTCGGGAATCCTGATCCACGAGAAATTCCTCGCCATCGATTTCGCGCGCAAGGAGATCGTCGGCACGGCCTACGCGGCGGTGGTGCGCGACGGCCTGATGGGCTCCTTCCTGCCCGGTGATCCGGTGGCGCGCGTCCTGCTGCAGGACCGCTTGCGGGATGCGCGCGCCGAGCACGATGCCACCCTGCGCACCGGCGACATGGCCGAGCGTTTCGCGCAATCGCTGCAGGCTGTGGCGAACGATGGCTCCGGGCCGGTGCGTCCGCAGGAGCGGGGCGTGCTGTTGCGCCAGGGGCGCGAACTCCTGACCACCGTGGCCAACCAGTCGAACCTGATCCTGGACCCCGACCTGGACAGCTACTACGTGATGTCGCTCACCATGCTGCGCTACCCCGAACTGCTGCAGGTGGTGCACGATACGCTGGGGTTCCTCTCGGCGCGGCCCGCGCCGCGCACGCAGCAGGCCGTCCCGGGGCCGCACCGCGCCGCGGAGCTGCTGACGCTGGTGGGCCGGCTCGATGCCGTGCTGGTGGGCATCGATTCGGATTTCGACCAGGCTTTCATCGCCGGCCAGCCGGCGCTGCGCGCGCGGCTGGGCGCGACGCGCCAGGGTCTGCAGGAGTCGGGGCAGGCCCTGCAGGCGCTGCTGCAGCGCGTGGCCCAGGGCGAAGTGGGGCCCGACACCGCGGCGCAGGAACTGCATGGCCGCCAGCAGGCGCTGCTGGCCTCCCTGGGCAGCGCCTGGGTGGCCGGCACGGAGGCCATGGACGACCTGCTGCGTGTGCGGGTTCACGACCTGTTCGCGCGCATGTGGCTGCACCTGGGCACCGCCGTGCTGCTGCTGGGCTGCATCCTGAGCATGGTCACCCTGGTGGCTAGGCAGATCGCCAAGCCGCTGCAGCAGCTCGCGCGGGTGGCAGGGGAGGTGCGGCGTACCGGCGACCACACGCTGCGCGCGCACTGGAACAGCGGCGACGAGATCGGCCGTCTCGTGACCGCGTTCAACGACATGCTCGCGCAACTGGACCGCGAGCGCCTGCTGCAGCAGGAACTGGCCGCCAGCGCGCGCGCCGCGGAAGCCCAGCGCGAGCTGGTGGAGGCGCTCCCGATCCCGATGGTGGTGACCTCGGTGCCCGAGCACGAGGTGCTGCATTCCAATGCACCCGCCGGCCACTGGCTGGATGGCGTCACCCACGATCCCTGGCGCGCCGGGCTGGAGCCGGGCGTGCGGGCGCGGTTCTTCCAGCGCCTGGCGGACCATGGCGTGGTGGACGAGTTCGAGGTGCGCTGGAAAGGCGGCAAGGAACCTGCATGGGCGGTGCTGTCCGCACGGCGGCTGCGCTTCCAGGGCCGCGACGCGATGCTCACGGCGTTCGCACCGATCAATGTGCTCAAGGTGATGGAGCAGCGGCTGGAGTTGTGGGCAAAGGTGTTCGAGGCCTCGTCCGAGGGCATCATCATCATGAACGCCGCACAGCGCATCGTGAGCGTGAACCAGGCGTTCTGCCGCAGCACGCATTACGACTTCTACGAGGTGATCGGCGAGCAGCTGGGCATGCTGCTCGATGCGCCGGGCGAGGCTTCGCCGGGCGAGGCCATCGCGCGCGCGCTGGCGGACAAGGAGTCCTGGCAGGGCGAGGTGCGCTTCCGCCGCCGTTCGGGCGAGAGCTACCCGGCCTGGCTCATGGTGTCGGCCGTGCGGGAAGGCGGCAAGGGCGGTGCGGTCACCAACCACATCGGCATCGCGATCGACATCACCGACCGCAAGCGCAACGAGGAACGCATCCGCTTCCTCGCGCACCACGACGTGCTCACCGAGCTGCCCAACCGCTCGCTGTGCGTGCAGCGCCTGCAGGCGGGGCTGGAGCAGGCCGCCCGGACCGGCGAGCAACTGGCCGTGCTGTTCATCGACCTGGACCGGTTCAAGGCGATCAACGACACGCTGGGCCACCACATCGGCGACGGCCTGCTGCGCTCGGTGGCGGCGCGGCTGGTGCAGTCCGTGCGCGAGGGCGACACGGTCAGCCGCCTGGGAGGCGACGAGTTCGTGATCGTCATGCGCCAGGTGGAAGGCGCGCAGCAGGTGCTGCGCATCGTGCAGGAGCGGCTCATCCCGCTCATCCGGCAGAGCCATCCGGTGGAGGCGCATGAACTGAGCGTGTCGTGCAGCGTGGGTATCGCGGTCTATCCCGAGGATGGCGCAGACCTGGACGAACTGATGCGCCGGGCCGATGCGGCCATGTACGAGGCCAAGACCGCCGGGCGGGACATGGCGCGCCTGTATTCGCTGGAGACGGACCGCCGCGTGCAGGCCCGGCAGGCCATGGAGCAATCTCTGCGGCGGGCGCTGGAGCGCCGGGAATTCGCGCTGCACTACCAGCCGCGCATGTCCGCCCGCACCGGCGTGCCCACGGGCCTGGAGGCGCTGCTGCGCTGGCGGCATCCTTCGCTCGGGGAAGTGCTGCCGGGCGAGTTCATTCCCATCGCGGAAGAGGCCGGCCTCATCCGCGCCATCGGCGCCTGGGTGCTGGACCAGGCCTGCGCGCAGTGGGCGGCCTGGCGAGCCTCGGAGGCGGCCGGCGGGCTCGCGGGCCTGCCGGTGTCGGTGAACCTGTCGGCCGCGCAACTGGCCGACCCGCTGCTGGTGCCGGACATCGCCGCGCTGCTGGCGCGCCACGGCATGCCCGCGCGCTGCCTGGAGCTGGAGATCACCGAGTCGCAACTGATGGACAACGCCGGCGTGGCGCAGGGGCAACTCGCGGCGCTCAAGCAACTGGGCGTGCAGTTGTCCATCGACGATTTCGGGACGGGCTATTCGAGCCTGGCCTACCTCAAGCGCTTCGCGATCGACAAGCTGAAGGTGGACAAGTCCTTCATCCGCGACATGCTGGCGAGCCCGGCCGACATGGCGATCACGCGCGCCATCATCGGACTGGGCCGCACCCTCGGGCTGCAAGTGGTGGCCGAGGGCGTGGAGGATGCGGCCACCCTGCGCATGCTGGAGTCGCTGGACTGCGACGAGGTGCAGGGCTACCTGTTCAGCCGGGCGCTGCCGCCCGAGGCGCTGCAGCGGTGGGTGGCGGAGGCGGCGAAGCAGCCGCCGCGCGCGCACCGGCCCCTGGTGGCCGTGGAAAAATGACGCCCGGGGGCTCAGGATGCGGTGCCGGCGGCACCGTCCGGCGCTTGGGCGCGATCGTGCAGGCCGTAGTCCCGCAGCACGCGGGCCACGCGCAGCCGGTAATCCGCGAAGACGCCGCCGCGGCCGGCGGCCTGCGCGCCGCGGTGGCCCCCGTGTCCGCGCCAGGCCGCCACCGCGGCCTCGTCGCGCCAGAAGGACAGCGACAGCAGCTTGCCGGGCGTGGCCAGGCTCTCGAAGCGCTCCAGTCCGAGGAAACCGTCCATGTCCTGCAGTGCCGCGTGCAGGGCCGCGGCGCGCGCGAGGTACTCCTCGCGGCCCGCGGCAGAAGGCCGTGCCTCGAAGATCACCGCGATCATGGCGCGGTCCCTGCGGCCGGCGGGATCGCGCGGCCGGCGTCCACGGGCCATGCCGGTTTTTCGAACGTGCCCGGCACCGCCACGGCGAAGCGGCGCTCCTCGCGCAGGATGAAGCGCTGGCGCTGCGCACGCTCGAAATTGGCGCGGCCTTCGGGGTCGGCGCGCAGGCGGGCGCGGTAGGACTCATAGGCCGCGAGGCTGTCGAAGGCGACCAGGCCCCAGGCCTCGAAGTTGCTGCCCTCGTGCGGCAGGAAATAGCCGACGAGGTGGCCGCCGCAACGCGGGATGATGCGGCCCCAGTGTTCGGCATAGTCTCGGAAGGCGTCGATCTGGAAAGGATCGATCTCGTAGCGGATGAAGCAGGTGATGGGCACGGTGTGCGCTCCTGGTGAGGGTGGCGGGGAACGGCGCGATGCATGCAGTGAAAGGTGCATGCGTTGCGCACCGGTCCATTGGACGGGCAGCACCGGGCGGGATGCTTCGCCCGGGAGCGAAACGTGCCGGTGGCGGCCTGCGGCACACTGCGGAGCGTGAACACCAACCAGATCGCCCGCGTGGCCGGGCTCATCGGCGAACCCGCCCGCGCGGCCATGCTGCTGGCCCTCATGGACGGGCGGGCGCTCACCGCGCGCGAACTCGCGGGCGCTGCGCGGATTTCCGCGGCCACCGCCAGCCGGCACCTGGCGCTGCTGGTGGATGCCGGCCTGCTCGCCGTGCGCAGCCAGGGGCGCCATCGTTACCACGCCCTGGCCGGCGCCGAGGTGGCCCGGCTGCTCGAAGGGCTGATGCAGTTCACCGTGCGCCCCGCGGCCGTCCCGCCGCCCACCGTGGCCGCGGGCCCGCGCGATGCGGCGCTGCGCATGGCGCGCACCTGCTACGACCATCTGGCAGGCCGCCTGGGCGTGGCGGTGGCCGACCACCTGCTGGAAGAGGGCGCCGTCGAGTTCGATGGAGAGGAGGGCGGCCGTGCCACGGAGCGGGCCGCCGCCGTGCTAGCGCGCCTGGGCCTGGAAGTGGCTGCCGCCCTGGACGGCGGCTCGCGCCGGCCCGTGTGCCGTCCCTGCCTGGACTGGAGCGAGCGCCGTCCCCACCTGGCCGGCCGCATCGGCGCCCTGGTCTGCGCCCATTGCCTGGACAGCGGCTGGCTGGCGCGCAGCGCAGGTTCCCGCGCGCTGTCCGTCACGCCGCGCGGTGCAGTGGCGCTGCGGGCCGTGCTGGGCGTGGCCCGCTGGGCCGAGGTGGTGGGGCCCGCGGAGAGGGGCTGAGCAGGGGCTGGGGAGCGGTGCGCCGCCCGCCCGTGCGGCTAGGGGCCGGTGCCGTCCTGTGCCGTCGGCAGCGCCTGCGCGCAGGCGTGCGCGCTCGCCCAGGCCCACTGGAAGTTGTAGCCGCCCAGCCAGCCGGTGATGTCCACCACCTCGCCGATGAAGTACAGGCCGGGCTGCGCGGCCGCTTCCATGGTCTGCTGCGACAGCGCGCGCGTGTCGATGCCGCCCAGTGTCACTTCGGCCTTTTTATAGCCCTCGGTGCCGGTGGGCGTCAGTTCCCAGCGCGCCAGCTGGTCGGCCAGCCGCGCCAGCGCCTTGTCGGAGGCTTCGTTGACCGGGCGCTGCCATTCCGGGCTCTGCTGGGCCCAGGCATCGGCCAGGCGGCCGGGCACCAGCGTGGCGAGCTCGTTGGCGATCAGTTTCTTCGACCGTGCCTTGCCCTGCGCGAGCGCTCCGGGCAGGTCGGTGCCGGGCGCCAGGTCGATGGCCAGCGGCGTGCCCGGCTGCCAGTAGCTGGAGATCTGCAGCACGGCCGGACCCGACAGGCCGCGGTGCGTGAACAGCAGGTCTTCCAGGAAGGCCGTGCGCTGCTTCTTCGTGCCGGTGGCGATCTCGACGGGAAGCGCCAGCCCGGCCAGCTGCGCATAGGGTGCCCAGGCGTCGCCGTCGAAGGTGAGCGGCACGAGGCCCGGGCGGCGCTCCACAAGCGGGATGCCGAACTGCTGCGCCAGGCGGTAGCCGAAGTCGGTCGCGCCGATCTTGGGGATGGAAAGCCCGCCCGTGGCCACCACCAGGCTGCGGGCCTGCACCGGGCCGCGGTCGGTATCGACGTGGTACCGGGGAGCGTCCGCTCCATCGGCGTACGCGGGGTGGACGCCCACCTTCTTCACGGCGCAGGGCTGCCAGCGCTCGACCTGGCCGGCCTCGCACTCGGCCAGCAGCATCCGGATCAGGTCTTCTGCCGACCGGTCGGCGAAGAGCTGGCCCTTGTGCTTCTCGTGGTAGGCGATGCCGTGGCGCTCGACCAGCGCGATGAAGTCCGACGGGGTGTAGCGCGAGAGCGCAGAGCGCGCGAACTGTGGGTTCTGCCCCACGAAGTGCCGGTGCGGCGCCCGCACGTCCAGGTCGCGGTTGGTGAAGTTGCAGCGCCCGCCACCGGAGATGCGGATCTTCTCGGCCACCTTCTCGGCATGGTCGATCAGGAGCACCTTCAGGCCGCGCTGGCCGGCCTGCGCGGCGCAGAACAGGCCGGCGGCGCCGGCACCGATGACGACGGCGTCGAACCGTGGCGGCGAATGCATCAGCCTTTCCAGGTGAACGGGAACTTCAGCTGCTGGATGAATCCGTTGGGCACATAGTCGCCCAGCACGCCGTACTTCTCGGGCCACAGGCGGTCGCTCCGGACCGCGGTGCCGAAGAGGTAGTCGAGGAAGGCGAAATGCGCGGCGTAGTTGCGGTCCAGCGCTTCCTGGTCCTGGCTGTGGTGCCAGTGGTGGAAGTTGGGCGTGACGAGCACGTAGCGCAGCGGGCCGAGACGCACGCTCACGTTGGCGTGGTTGAACACCGCCTGGAAGCCGACGATGACGATGTAGGCATCGATCACTTCCTTCGAGAAACCCAGCACGTAGATGGGGGCCAGCACCAGCGTGCGCGTGATGAGCAGCTCCAGGATGTGCTGGCGCGAGCCCGCCATCCAGTCCATGCTCTTGACGCTGTGGTGCACGGCGTGCAGGCGCCAGAGCACGGGCACCTCGTGGTAGGCGCGGTGCGTCCAGTACTGCACGAGGTCGGCCACCAGGATGATGAGGAAGAGCGCCACCCAGAAGTTCAGGCCCTGCACCCAGCCCCGGATGCCGTCGCTGGCGGCCCATCCGAACAGCTTGTGCACCAGCAGGTTGGTCGCCAGCAGCACGAAGCCCACCACCATGTGGTTCACGATGAAATGGTGGAAATCGCACTGCCACTCGGGGCGGAAGATGGGCTGGTCGCGCCGCAGGGCGAAGAGCTTCTCGATGAAGATGAAGATCAGCGCGCTGCCCAGCAGGTCGAGGATGAACCAGTCCAGCCCGATGTAGGGCGTGTTGTCCGCAAAGTCGTGCACGGGCACCTTGTGGCCGCCGAGCAGCGCGGCCGAGGTCACGAGCAGGAAGGCCGCGGACGAGAGCCAGCGCGCGCGGTTGAACACGATGTTGACGAGCGAAAGCCCGCCGGCCACCACCAGCGCTGCGAACAGCACCATGCGCAGCACATCGACGTTGTAGGCCTTGCGCAGCTGCGGCGTGGTGAGGTATTCGGGGAAGTGGAAGGCGAGCACGCCCAGAAAGCTCAGGATGCCGAGCGAGAGCGCGATGACGCCGGAGATGTGGCCGCGGCCCGGACGCAATTCGCCGTGGCTGGCGGTGAAGTCGTTGAGTTTGTCGAGCATGGGACTGCCGCTGGGGTCTGTGAAGCGAGGCGCGAGTGTAGCGAACCCGCGCCCCGCCCGGCACCCCTACCAGGGTGGGGATGCCGGCGTGCCCCGCGCGGTTCAGCCCGCGGCGGCGCGGGGGCGCAGCAGCGCCGCGAGGCCGGCGATGCCCACGGCGCCCCCGAACCCGGAGTCCGGCGTGGCGCCCGGCAGGGATCGGCATTCCACGTGGATTCCGCGCTCTTCGGCATGCGCGAGGAAGTCCTGCAGCGTCTCGCGGATGTCCCGGTCCAGGAAGCGGCAGTCGCAGCCGTCGATCACCAGTGTCTGCCCCTCACGGACCCGCGAGAGGTAGCCGCGCAGGCTGGCGCGGCTGAAGAACGAGACGTCCTTGTTGAGCCGCAGCAGGTGCATGTCGCCGTCCGACACCATCGACAGCGCGCCGCGCGTGTTGGACTCGATGACGAACAGCATGCTGCTGGCCAGGCCGATGAGGATGCCCATGAGCAGGTCGGTGGCGAGGATGGCTCCCACGGTGACCGCGAACGGGATGAACACGCCCCAGCCTTCGCGCCACACGCCCGCCACCAGCGAGGGCTTGGCGAGCTTGTAGCCGGTGTGCAGCAGCACGGCGGCCAGCGCCGCGAGGGGGATCCATTCGAGGAACTCGGCCAGGAACAGCAGGCTCGCGAGCAGCAGCAGGCCGTGCAGGATGGCCGACAGCCGGGTGCGGGCGCCGGCCTGCACATTGGCGGAACTGCGCACGATCACCGCGGTGATCGGCAGGCCGCCGAGCAGGCCCGCGACGATGTTGCCGATGCCCTGGGCGCGCAGTTCGCGATTGGGCGGGGCCACGCGCTTCATGGGGTCGAGCCGGTCGGTGGCTTCCAGGCTCAGCAGCGTCTCCAGGCTGGCGACGAAGGCCAGGGTCAGTGCGACGGTATAGACCTGCGGGTTCGCGAGCGCCGACCAGTCGGGCGTGGAGAACTGGGCCCAGAGCCCCGCGAGGCTGTGGACGTCCGGCAGGGCCACGCGCTGCGCCTCGGTGAGGGCGGCCGAGGGCCGCGTGGCGAGCGCGGCCGCATGGCAGCCCACGCCCCAGACCACGGCGACCAGCGGTCCGGGCAGCCGCCCGAGCACCGGCAGCCGCCTGACGAAGGCGGTGTCCCAGGCGAAGAGGATCGCCAGGGCGCCGGCGGCGATCACCGTGGGGCCCACGCTGACGGCGCTGAAGAGATGGCGTGCGGCATCGAACGTGTCCGCCGCCGAGGGCACGGTGCGCATGGCGTGCTCGGTGGACTGGAAGCCGAAGGCCACGGGCAACTGCTTGATGATCAGCAGCAGGCCAATGGCCGCGAGCATGCCCTTGATGACGGCGGCGGGAAAGCAGGCGCCGATCTTGCCGGCGTGCAGCCGGCCCAGCACCCATTGCAGCACGCCGGCCAGCACCACGGCGGTGAGAAAGGCCGGGTAGCTGCCCAGGCTGGCGATGGAGCCCACGACGATCACCACCAGCCCCGCGGCGGGGCCGCTGACGCTCAGGTGGGAGCCCGAGAGTGCGCCCACGACGAGGCCGCCCACGATGCCGGACACGAGCCCGGCCATGAGGGGGACCCCGCTGGCGAGCGCGATGCCCAGGCACAGCGGCAGCGCCACGAGGAAAACGACGATGCTCGCGGGCGCGTCCTGCCGCACATGGGCGAACAGGCCGCGCGGAGGGGGCGCCGCGGGGGAGGAGGAGGGGGCGGAGGCGGCAGCTTGGGCCGCCCGGAGGTGTGGAGTGGACATGGCGTGTCTCCTGTCGGCTTCAGGCCGCCTCGGCCCAATGGCGGCTTTCGGCGTCGAGGGCGATCACCTGGCGCAGGCGCCCGTCGCGCAGCGCATAGACCCAGCCCAGCAGGGCGAGCGGCTGGCCCCGGTCCCAGGCCTGGCGCACCGGCGCGGTGGCGGACAGCACATGCACCTGCTCGGCCACGTTGAGCGCGACGAAGCGGTCCACGCGCGAGCTCAGGTCCTGTTCGGCGTCCGGCAGGCTGTCGCCCGCTTCGATCTCCTGCACGCGGCGGCGGTAGAGCGAGCGCAGCGGGCGGATGTGGCGGCCGAGGTAGTCGCCTTCGCCGGGCTCGCCCACGCGTTCGCGCGACTGCAGGAGCGCGGCCCGCACGCCGCCGCAGCCTTCGTGGCCGCAGACGATGACGGCCGGCACGCGCAGCACGTCGATGGCGTACTGCAGGGCGCTCATGATGTTGGTGTCGTCCGGCCTGACGAGGTTGGCGACGCTGCGGTGGACGAACAGTTCGCCCGGCAGGGCATTGGTGATGCGCTCGGCGGGCACGCGGCTGTCGGCGCATCCGATCCAGAAGGCCCGGGGTTGCTGGCCGCTCACGAGGTTCTCGAAGAAGGCGGGATCGCGGGAAGTCATCTCGTCGGCCCAGGCGCGGTTCTGGAGCAGCAGGCGGGTGGTGAGGTCCATGGTTTCCTCCTTGGGGTGGGCGGTGATTCAGGAATGTTGCAGTGCAGCATTCAAGGTTACCGTCAAGCGGAATTCCTGTGCGCGGAATTTCGGATGCTTACATGGATGTTTCTTTGCATGCGCTGGATAACAGCCTGTTGCAGACCCGCCTCGCCCGCCTCCCTGGAAAGGCCGGGCTGCCGACCCTGTGGAAAGCAAGGGCTTTCCGGCTCCGTCCCCCTAGAATCGCCGCCATGACCATGCCCCACAGCCCCGCCCACCAGCTCAGCATGACGGTGCTCATGTCGCCCGACATGGCCAATTTCTCCGGCAACGTGCATGGGGGCGCGGTCCTCAAGCTGCTGGACCAGGTCGCCTACTCCTGCGCGGCCCGCTATTCGGGCAGCTATGTGGTGACGCTGAGCGTGGACCAGGTGACCTTCCTGCAGCCCATCCACGTGGGCGAACTGGTCACCTTCCTGGCGAGCGTGAACTACACCGGCTCCTCGTCGATGGAGGTGGGCATCAAGGTGGTCGCTGAAGAGATCCGCACCCAGGTCGTGCGGCACGTGAACAGCTGCTTCTTCACGATGGTGGCGGTGGACGAGGCCCGCAAGCCCACGCCGGTGCCGCCGCTGTCGCCCTCCACGGCGGACGAGCGGCGGCGCTGGGAGGCCGCGCTGCTGCGCAAGAGCCTGCGCAAGGAACAGGCGGAGCGTTTCGCGCAGATCCAGCGCGAGGCGGCGCTGGTGCACGGCTGACGGCCTCCGGTTCGTCGCAGGGGCCATTGGCCTGCGGGCGGCGCAGGCTGCCTTCAGCGCGCCGCGCAGAAGCCGAATTCCGCCGTGCCCCCGGGCGCGAGCGTGCGGTTCCAGGAGACCCCCGAGGCCTGCAGCGTGCTGCCCGACTGCGTCCAGATCGCGTTCCAGAGATTGTTGACCGTGCCCTGCACGCCGATGGATACCGTCCAGTCGCCCGCGGCGGCGCCGCTGTTGGTCACCTGCACGCGCTGGCAGTAGCCCGCGCCCCAGTCGTTGTCGGTGACCTGCTGCACGCCGAAACTCGCCCCCGGATCCGGATCCGGATTCGGATTCGGATTCGGATTCGGATTCGCCCCGCCCGTGCCCCAGAGCCGGTTCAGGAGTTGCACCTTGTCCGTGCGCACCGTGTTCCAGTCGTCGTCCAGGATGCCGCCGGTGTCGCCGCTGTTGGGGTTCCAGGACCAGTAGAAGCCGCTGCGGATGCCCTTGCCGATGAGGTAGTCCACCAGAGCGTTCTGCCACTGCACGTCGCGCGGGTCGCCGCGGCCGTACTTGCCGCCGAATTCGCCCGGCAGCACGGCGTGGCCGGCCTGCACGAAGCGGCCGAAGTGCTGCTCCCAGATGTCGGGCATGTTGGCGGGGAAGTCCGCTGCGTTGAAATACGACTGCATGGCCACGTCCGGCCCGTAGGTGTGGGGCGCCAGCAGCAGGCGGTCGGCGGGGATGTCCAGCGGCGTGCAGGCCAGGGGCTCCAGGTTGCCTCCCCAGAAGTGGCCGCCGTTGGTGGAACAGGAGGGGTTCTCGCCGATGCCTTCCACCGCGACGATCCAGCGCGGTGCGGCCTGCACGACCGCGGCGGCGGCGCGCTCGGCAGCGCGGTTCCAGTCGGTGGCGGCGTTGCCGGTGCCCCAGGTGGCGGCGCCATGGGGCTCGTTCTTCAGGTCGATGCCGATCACCCCGGGCACGCCCTTGTAGCGGTTGGCGGCGAAGACCAGGTCGGCGATCCACTGCTGTTCGCTGTAGGCAGGGGTGTACCAGAGCTCGCTGATGGCCTGGCAATCCGGCGTGTGGTGGTCCAGCAGCACGAACATGCCGCGGTCGCTGATTTCCTGCACGACCTTGTCGAGGATCTGTTGCGAGTTCAGTCCCTGCAGGTCGGGGTTGCGGCTGTAGTCGATGCTGCCGGTGCCGGTGCCGCGCAGGCTTTGCGGGCAGAAGGGCAGGCGCACCGCGTTGAAGCCCTGCTGCTGCATCTGGCCGATCATGTCCTTCCAGTTGCGCGCCCAGAGGCCGTGCACCACGTGCTCTCCGGTCTCGAAGCCGAACCAGTTCACGCCGCGCAGCTGTACGGACTGGCCGGCGTCGTCCACCAGCTGGCCGTTGCTGATGGAATAGCTCCATGCCGCCCCGCTGCATGCGAGCAGGCTGGCGGCCAGCGCGACGGCCCTTCCCACGGTTCCAGGATGTGCCATGGTCTCTCTCCCTCCCGGTCTTGCCGGATCAATTCGAGTGTGATGGCCGCGCCCGCGAAGGCCGTGCCTTGCCGGCGCGGGGCCGGGCGACGCGCACGGCCGGGCTGGATCATAGGAGGAGGAAATGCGGCCGGAGTGTTTCGATTCCGTGCGGTTGTAAGGGGCTGTACGGTGTTTGGATGGCTGCCGCCACGCTCCCCGCCGGCGGTGGCCGGCGGGCGAGCGAGACAGCCTGCAGGGCCTGCGCCGGGCACGGGGCAGGACGCGGCCCGCGTGCGCGTCACCAGCCGTAGCGTGCCGTCAGGTAGACGCTGCGGCGCTCGCCGTAGTAGCAGCCCGCGGATGCCAGGCACGACGCCACGTAGCGCTTGTTGCCCAGGTTGGCGATATTGAGCGCCAGCCGCACGCCCTTGAGCGACGGCTGCAGGCGCCCCAGGTCCCAGCGGATGGCCGCATCCACCAGGGTGACGCCGGGCACGCGGTAGACGTTGGCCGCATCGCCGAAGGTCGCGCTGGTGTGGCGCACGCCCGCACCGAGCGACAGGCCGGCGAAATCGTCGCCCTGCAGCGCATAGTCCAGCCACAGCGAGGCCTGGTGCTGCGGCACGAAGGCGAAACGCTTGCCCAGCGTGCTGGCGCCCGCGGCATTCGGATTGGCACGGGTCACGCGGCTGTCCGTGTAGGCATACGACGCCACGGCTTCCAGGCCACGGGCCACCGGGCCGCGCGCCTCCAGCTCCAGCCCACGCACGCGGACCTCGCCGGTCTGCTCGTTGAACGAGCGGCTCAGCGGGTCCGGGGTGAGCACGTTCTGCTGCGTCAACTCATAGACCGCTGCGGTCAGCAGGGCTTTGGAGCCTTCCGGCTGGTACTTCACGCCGACCTCGGCCTGCCTGCCGGTGGTGGGATCGAACACCGCGCCCGTGCGGTCGGTGCCCACCGCCGGCTGGAACGAGGTGGAGTAGCTCACGTAGGGCACGACGCCGTTGTCCAGCGTGACCATCAGCGCGGCGCGTCCGGTGAACTTGCCGTCGTCCTGGTCGGTGGCCACGGTGCGGCCGGTGGACGTCGTGAGCGTGCGGGTGGCCGTCTCGGCGCGGTCGTAGCGGCCGGCCAGCACGGCGGTCCAGCGGTCCCAGCGCGCCTGGTCCTGCACATAGACGCCGATCTGCCGGCGCTTCTGCGCGATGTGCGTGCCGACGGAGGGAACCACGCCGGAATCGAGGCCGTAGACGGGTTGGTAGGCGTTGAAGGGAGTGGCCAGCACACGCAGGTTGCTCTCGTCGTAGGTCGCCTTCTCATTCGAGAAATCGAGGCCGGCCAGCACGGTGTGCGCCAGCGGCCCGGCGCGGAAATCCATCTGCGCCTGCGTATCCACGGTCAGCAGGTCGGCCTGTTCGGGGAACGTCCAGGCGTAGCGCGAGAGCGCCGCGGGATTGCAGGCGCTCTGGCAGAAGGCCTGGATGCGGCGGGTCTCCGCCGTCACCTTGCCGTAGCGCAGGTTCTGCCGCAGCACGACGCTGTCGTTGACGCGGTGCTCCGCCTCGTAGCCGATGAAGCGCTGGCGGTTCTGGTAGCGGTCGAAGCCCGGCTCGCCGACGAAGGCACTGGTCGGCAGCGCGGGGTAGCGGCTGGTGTCCAGCGTGCCGGCGGCCGGCAGTGCCGGCGCACCGCCGCCGCCCGGCGAATCCAGCGACTGCCACTGGCCCAGCACGGTGACCTGCGTGGCATCGCTGGGGCGGAAGGTGAGCGATGGCGCGATGAAGGTCTTTTTCTCGGAGACGTGGTCGTACGAGGTGTCGGCCTCGCGGTGCAGCCCCACGAGGCGGTAGCTCAGCACCCCGTCGGCATCCAGCGCGCCGCCGAAGTCGAACGCCGCCTGCCTGCGATCGTGGCTGCCCACCTGCACCTCGACCTCGCGCACTGGCGCGACCGTGGGCCGCTTGCTGACCATGTTGACCAGCCCGCCCGGCGTGGCCTGCCCGTACAGCACCGACGACGGGCCCTTGACCACCTCGGTGCGCTCCAGCCCCCAGGGTTCGATGCGCGGCTGGGAATAGCCACGCGCGCCGAACGGCAGGCGCAGGTTGTCGAGGTAGCGCGCCGGCGGCGTGAAGCCGCGCAGCGTGAGCCAGTCGTAGCGCAGGTCGGTGTTGCCGTACTGGGCCACGATGCCCGGCGTGTAGCGCAGGCTTTCGACCAGCGTGGTCGCGCCCTGTGCGTCCATCTGGCCGCGCGTGACGACCGAGACGGATTGCGGCGTCTCCAGCAGCGGCGTGTCGGTCTTGGTGCCCCCGGTGGCGCGGCGCGCGACGAAGCCGGTGCCCGGGCCCTTGCCCGACTCCTCGATCGCGTCGGCCGTCACGTCGACCTGCGGCAGGGTGCCGGCACGCTGGGCGGCGACGCGCACCTCCGGCATGGGGGCCGCAGCCGCAGCGGCGCTGCGCTGCAGCGTGTAGAGGCCGCCCGCGCCGAGCGCCGCCTGCAGGCCCGTGCCCGCCAGCGCGGCGGCCAGGCCTTCCTCCACGCTCAGGCGGCCGCGCACGCCGGGGCTGGCGACGCCGGCCGTCACCGATGCATCGGACGACAGCAGGATGCCGGCCTGTCCCGCGAACTGGCTCAGCACCGTGCCCAGCGGCCCGGCAGGAATGGCGTAGTCCCGCGCCGCGGGTGCCGCGGCCTGTGCATGGACCGGGGAGGTGGCGATGGCGGCCGCGAGGGGCACCGCCATCATGGCAGCGCGCAGCGTGCCCGCCGGGGTGCGGCGGCGCAGCGGCAGCGAGAGAAAAGGGGAGGTCGGCGAGGTTCTTTTCGCGGTCATGGCAGCGTACGGGTTCATTGGAAGGATCGGCATCGGATATGCCAATCCACCCGGCAGAAAGGGAACCAGTCCGGGAACCTGCCTGTAAAAAAATTTCAGCGCGGGCGCGCACCCGCCTCGACCACCGTCCACCACGGCATGGGACGGCGCACCTGGACTGGAAGCGTGGCCTGGAGGGCTTCGAGGATGCGGTCGGTGTCGGCAAGGGGGTAGGCACCCACGATCCTCAGATCGGCCACCTCCGGCGCGCAACCCAGGTGCCCGCGGCGATAGCGCGCCAGCTCGGCGATGAAGTCGCCCAGCCGCATGCCGTCGGCCACCAGCATGCCGCGCCGCCAGTCCGCCGCGTAGCCGGCGGCGCTGGCCGATGGCCCGACGCGGTCGCGCCGCAGCAGCGCCTGCTCGCCGGCAGCAAGTACCGGGCCGTCGCCGCCATCCACGGGGCGCAACTGCACGGCGCCCTCGAACACGGCGACGCGCACAGCTCCATCGTCCTCGTAGCGCACGGCGAAGCGGGTCCCCAGCGCCGTGATGCGGCCTTGGGCCACGTCCACCACGAGCGGCCGCGGCGGCGAGGCCGGGTCGTGGCCCGAGGTGATGAGCAGTTCTCCCCGGTGCAGCACGATGCGCCGCAGGGTCGTGGAGTAGTCCAGGTCCGCGGCGCTCGCGGTGTTCAGCACGAGCTCGCTGCCGTCGGCCAGCGCCCAGGAGCGCTGCTCTCCGGTATCGGTGCGCAAGGCAGCGGTCCATGCGTGCCACGGCATCTGCCGCGATGCCATCCAGGCGGCCACGCCCGTCACCGGCACGGCCACCAGCGTGCGCAGCACGGTGCGCCGGCGGCGGGAGACGGCCGGGCGGTGCTCCAGCACCTGGCGCGCCATCGGATGCGCCGCGCCCGCGAATTCACGGGCGATCGCCTCGACCTTGCGCCAGGCGGCGCGTTGCCGCGGTCCGGTCTCCAGCCAGCGCTGCCAGTCGCACCGGTCGGCTTCGCTCACGCGATCGCTTTGCAGCACGGCGAACCAGTCGGCCGCCTGCTGCAGATCCTCGAACGCGGGCTGGTCGGCGAGTCCCTCGCTCATCGCTGCGCCAGCAGCAGGCATTGCAGCATCGCCTGGGCCATGTACTTCTTGACCATGCGTTCCGACACGCCCAGATGCCGGCCGATCTGCGCATAGGTCAGCCCGTCGAGCTGCGACAGCAGGAACGCGCTGCGTGCGCGGGGGTTGAGCCGGTCCAGCATGGCGTCGATCTGGCACAGGGTTTCCAGCACCAGCGCCCGCTCTTCCGGCGACGGCGCCAGCGGCCCGGGTTGCGCGGCCAGCACGTCGAGCCAGGCGCGCTCGATGTCGAGCCGGCGCCAGTGGTTGACCACCACCCCGTGCGCGAGAGTGCGCAGGAAGGCCTGGGGCTCCCGCAGCGCCACGACATCGCGCGACGCCATGAGCCGCAGGAAGGTGTCATGGGCCAGGTCGGCCGATTGCGATGCGTTGCCCAGCCGGCGCTGGAACCAGCCCAGCAGCCAGCCATGGTGTGAGCGGTAGATCGTTTCGACGGCCGCGGCGGCGGACGGATGCAGGGCGGCAGGCATGGGCGCGGCAGCGGGAGCGGCGATAGTTAAAAATGGGAATTGTTCTCATTTTAGTCCTTTGTCTTCGCTGCCTGTCCGGCTCGGATACATGTCTTCGGGGGCCTGGCGCGTGCGCGCCTCTCAGGGCCGCTGCCCGCGCCCTGCGAGCGAGACGGCCTGCAGCGACAGCCGGTCGATTTCCGCCGTGATGCCCGAAAGCACGTTGGCCACGACGGCGAATTCACGCCCATGGGCAGCGGCGCGGGCGGCCATGACCTGGGCGTTGAAGCTCACCACCTTGGCCTCGCGCGCGACGGTCTGGATGGAGGCGACGATGCCCGACAGCTCACCCATCATGGCCTCGGACTGCCGCCGCTGGATCTGGTCGAAGACGGTGGTGGCGGCGTTGAGTGCTTCCAGCACGCCGTCGGTGGCGGCCACCAGCGGTGCCAGCGTGCCGGCTGCGCGGGCACTGCCCTGTTCGGCGAGGTCCAGCGTGGCGCGGGCCTGGCGCGCGAACGCATCGATGGTCGCGCCGACGCCGCGCGGCCCGTGGTAGATGGCCTCCACCTCGCGGGCAGAGTCGGCGTCCAGGTGGCGCGGCGTCTGCAGGAGCCGGGCCTGGGCGGATTCGAAGGTCTGCAGCGTCTGCCGTGCCGCCCGGGCCTGGGCGGCCTCGCCCTGCACGGCCAGGACGGTCTGCAGGACGATGCGCTGCGACAGCATGCGCTGGCGCGCGGCGAGGTTCACCAGGGAGATGTCCGCCTCCCCGCTGCCGGCCTGGCGCGGACCGCCGCCGGCCGTGCCCGGGGCGGAGGGTTTCGAGGATTGCGCTGCGGGGATCGGAAGGGCGGCCATGGGAACCTCTTCGGGTGCGATGGAAAACTCTCGCGCCGGCCGCTGGCGCCTTCAGCCGGCGTGCCGCAACGGCGGTGGCGCCACCGGCAGGGGCTGCCCCAGGCCGTCGCCGGCCGTGGCTGCCACGCCGGCGGCCACGTCGCCCACCACGATGACCGAGGGACTGCCGAGCTGTTCGCGCTCGATGGTGGCGTGCAGCTCGCCCAGCGTGGTGAGCGCATGGCGCTGGCAGGGCAGGCTCACGTGCTGGATGATGACCACGGGGGTGCAGGCCGGCAGGCCGGTGAGCAGTTCTTCCTGGATGTGCGCGGCGCTGCTCACGCCCATGTAGATCACCAGCGTCAGGCGCGCGGCGCGGGCCGTGGCGGCGAGCTGGCGCCAGTCGATGCCGCTGTCGCCGGGCTTGGCATGGCCGGTGACGAAGACCACGCCGTGGGCGTGCTCGCGGTGCGTGAGCGGCGTGCCGAGCAGGGTCATGCCCGCGAGGCCGGCCGTGATGCCGTTGACCACCGTGACCTCGATGCCGGCAGCACGCAGGTGCTCGACCTCTTCGCCGCCGCGCCCGAAGATGAACGGATCGCCGCCCTTGAGCCGCACCACGTTCTCGCCTTCGTTCACGGCCATCACCATGAGTTTCTCGATGAAGGCCTGCGGCGTGCTCTTGCAGCCGCCGCGCTTGCCGACATGCACCACGCGCGCACCGGGCGCGGCGAGGGCGACGATCTCGTCGCTGACGAGGTCATCCACCAGCAGCACCGTGGCGGCCTGGATGGCCTTGAGGGCCTTGAGGGTGAGCAGTTCGGGGTCGCCCGGTCCCGCGCCGACGAGCGTGCAGGTGCCGCGCGGCGCGGCGCCATAGGAGCGGGCCGGTGCGGTGGGGCCGGTCTGCGAGGGAGGGACGGAACGGTTCATGGGGCTGTCTCCGTGGGGTTCTGGCGGGCAAGACGCAAGATGTGTTCCACCTGCCGGGAGAGCGGGGCGGGCACGGGCAGCTCGCCCGCGAGCACCTGCTGCGTGTAGCGTGCGGTGGTCTCTACATCGATGTCCGCGGGCAGGCCGGGCACCTCGGTCGCGGTGCCGGGCTGCTGCTCGTCCCAGACATGGTGCGCGCCGCGCACGAAGGCGTCGTAACGGGGCGTGCGGCGCGGGTCGGCGGCGACCTCGCCCTCCAGCCCGCGCGACAGCAGCACGTCCATGCCGCGCGCGGCGAAAGTGGTGTGCAGCATGTCCAGGTATTCGGGGTGGGTGTAGGCGGTGACGAGCAGCGACGGGCCGCGTACCGGGTTCATGAGCTTGACCACGCTGTGCCCCGGGTTGCGCAGGCCGACGACCTCGCGCACCGCCAGCAGCCGCGCGAGCCCCGGGCAGAGCAGGCCGGTGCGGACGTGCGCGACGCTGCCGGGCGCGACGGCCTCGGGCGACTCCATGGGCGCCACGCCCAGGGCCTGCAGCACGTCGCTGGCGAGCACGCGGCGCCCCTCGGTGCGCATGCCGTGCAGCAGCACGGGCAGGCCCTCGCGGGCCAGCAGCAGTGCGAGCAGCGGCGTGAGCACGGGCAGCCGGCGCGCGCCGTTGTAGCTGGGCAGCACGACGGTGGGCACGTCGCCGGCGGGCACGGGCGCGAGGCGGGCGTGGGTGGCGTCGAGGAAGCCGCACATCTCGTCGGCGGTTTCGCCCTTGATGCGCATGGCGATGCAGAAGGCGCCCACTTCATAGTCGGTGACCTGCCCGTCGAGCACCTGCCCGAAGAGATCGGCGGCCTGTTCGCGGCCGATGGCGCGGGCGCCGCGCGCGCCGCGGCCGAGGTCCTTGAGATAGTGGCTGATGCTGCCCATGGGAGGGGAAATGGGTTGTTCGTGGAGCGGATGCCGCGGGGACGCGCATTCTCCCGTAATTCAGAGAACTTCCGGTTATATGGAGGACTCCGGGGCCGGCATGGCCGTGCTGGCGCGCACCATGCGGCGGAGTTCCGGCAGGCAGGAGCCGCACTGCGTGCCGCAGCCCAGCGCCGCCTGCAGCTGGCCCAGCCGCTCGGCATCGCCACCCTGGCACTGGCCGAGCTGCGCTGCGATCGCCGTGTCGCTCACGTTCATGCAGCTGCACACGGGGCGGCTGCGCGGCGGGGCGGGCGTGGCACCGTCCGGGGCCTGCAGGCCGGGCGACAGCAGCCGGCGGCCGTAGCCCTGCGCGGGCCGCTCTTCCTGCAGCAGTCCGCGCAGCCAGGCCTCCGCGCTGGTGTCTCCGGCCAGCAGCAGGGCGCCCAGCCGCAGTTCCCGGTCACCGGTGGTGCCGGTGCCGGGCTCCATGCCGGGCCCGCCGGACGCTGCGGGCGCGGCTTCGAGCCGCAGGGCCCGCCGCTGGCCGCGCCGGGCGTCGGCATAGCGGAGCATGTCGGCGCCGCCCAGGCCGAGCAGGTCCTCGATGCGTGCCAGCAGCGCATCGGGTGCGGGTGCGGTGCCGGCGGCCCGCAGAAGCACCCCATGGCGCTCGCGCGCAGGCTCGGACAGGGGCGCATTGTTGCCGAACGGCACGCAGACCGCGAAGGGAAAGCCGGCCAGCAGGCCGGCGAGCTGCGCGCGCACGGCCAGGGCTTCATCCGCCGGCAGCCAGGCCATGCCGTAGAGCCGCCAGGGCAGGGCGGCCCGCTCGATGTGCACGGCCGCATGCTTGAGCTCGGGTTGCTTCGAGGTGGGGCAGAAGGCGGGCGAGGTGACGGCGTTCACGCCCTGGGCAGGCGGCGGTGCTGCGTCCGTGCCGCCTGCGGTGCCGTCCTGCAAGCCGGCGTGGCCGCAGAGCATTTCGCCGCCCCAGTGCATGGCGATGAAGGCCTGCGAGAGCCCCACGTCGGTGCTGGCCTGCACGGGCACGATGACCGCGCCCCGCCGGCTTTCCACCCGCACCAGGTCGCCTTCGGCGAGCCGGCGGCGCTCCATGTCCTGTGGGTGCAACTGCACGCAGGGTTCGGGCGTATGGCCGAAGAGGCGGCCCAGGGTGCCGGTGCGGCTCATGCCGTGCCACTGGTCGCGCAGGCGGCCGGTGGTGAGACTGAACGGATAGCGGGCGTTGCGGGGCTCCGCCACGGGTTTCCAGGGGGCAGCGGCGAAGCGCGCGCGGCCGTCCGGCGTGGGGAAGATCCCGTCCTCGTAGAGGCGGGCGCGGCCCTGCGCGGCCCCTTCCGGAAACGGCCAGTGCTGCGGTCCCTGCATGTCGATCAGTGCCCACGACAGGCCGGTGATGTCCAGGTCGCGTCCGCGCGTGGTCTCGCGGTGCTCGTTCCAGATCGCCTCGGCCCCGGCCTCGGCGCACCCGGTGTCGTAGGGAAACAGGCTGGCGCCTTGCGGGCCCAGCCGGGCCTGCAGCCGGCGCGCGAACTCCACCGCGATCACCCAGTCGTGGCGGGACTGCCCGGGCGCCGGCACGGCCGGCCGCATCCGGGAGATGCGCCGCTCGCTGTTGGTGACCGTGCCGGTCTTCTCGCCCCAGGTGGTGGCGGGCAGCAGCAGGTCGGCATAGGCGCAGGTGGCCGTCGTGGAGAAGGCCTCCTGCACCACGACGAACTCCGCGCGCTCCAGGGCGCGGCGCACCGTGGCCTGGTCCGGCAGGCTCTGCGCGGGATTGGTGCAGGCGATCCACAGCGCGCGGATCTCCCCGTCGGCGGCGGCCTGGAACATCTCCACCGCCGTCCTGCCGGGCGTGGCGGGCACCTCGGGCACGCCCCAGAGCGCGGCCACCTCGGCGCGGTGCGCGGGGTTCGCCAGGTCGCGGTGGGCGGAGAGCAGATTGGCCAGCCCTCCCACTTCCCGCCCGCCCATGGCGTTGGGCTGGCCGGTGAGCGAGAAGGGACCCGCGCCGGGCCGCCCGATCTGGCCGCAGGCGAGGTGCAGGTTGACGAGGGCGGCGTTCTTGTCCGTGCCGCTGCTGCTCTGGTTGAGGCCCTGGCAGTAGAGGCTCAGCGTGGGCGCGCGGGCGCCGGCGCCAGGCGCGTCGGCCCCGCCCAGCGCGAACCAGCGCGCGGCCGTGGCGAGCTGCGCCTCGGTGATGCCGCAGACCGCGGCCACCCGCGCGGGCGTGCAGTCGCGCACGGTGGCCTTGAGCGCCTCGAAGCCCGTGGTGTGCGCCGCGATGTAGCCGGCATCCACCCAGCCCTCCCAGAGCATGAGGTGCAGCATGCCGTGGCAGAGCATGACGTCGGTGCCGGGCAGGATGGGCAGGTGCAGGTCAGCCATCGCCGCCGTCTCGGTGCGGCGCGGGTCGGCCACGATGATCTTCAGGCCCGGGTTCGCGGACCGTGCGTCCTCGATGCGCCGGAAGAGGATGGGATGCGCCCAGGCCGTGTTGCTGCCCGTGATGAACAGGCACTGCGCCACCGCCAGGTCTTCATAGCAGGCCGGCGGCGCGTCCGCCCCCAGCGTGGCCTTGTAGCCCGCGACGGCGCTGCTCATGCACAGGCGGGAATTGGTGTCGATGTTGTTGGTGCCGATCAGCCCCTTGGCCAGCTTGTTGAAGACGTAGTAGTCCTCGGTGAGCAACTGGCCCGACACGTAGAACCCGACCGCATCCGGGCCGTGCGCCTGCACGATGTCCGCGAACTTTCCGGCGGCCATGTCCAGCGCGGCATCCCAGCCGATGGCGTCGGGCACCTGGCCGCGCCGGGTGCGGTGCAGCGGCGTGAGCAGGCGGGTCTGCAGGGTGACGGGCTGCGTGGCGGTGAGGTGCAGCGTGGAGCCCTTGGTGCAGAGACGGCCGAAATTGGCGGGATGGGTGGGGTCGCCGCGCACGCCGGTGATCCGGTCGCCGCTGGATTCGATGATGACGCCGCAGCCGGTGCCGCAGTAGGGGCAGGTGGAGTGGGTTTCTTTTGTGTGCATGGCGGGGGGGCTGCTGGTGGGTTTTTTCCCGGGGCCGGGATGTGCGCCCGGCGGCGCACCTACTTTCTTTTGCTTCGCCAAAAGAAAGTAGGCAAAGAAAAGGCGAGCCCTGGTGTCTGCGTCCCCCTTCGCCCCGCAGGGGCGAAGGGGGCAGCCTGTGGTGCTCGGTCGCGGGGCGGCGCCGTGGAACTCGCTTCGCGCTGGCGCGCTGCGCTCGGACAACCACGGCGAGTCAGATCACGAAGCAGGCGTGTCCTGCGGCACGCCTGCCCGCCCCGCGCCCTGCGCTCCTCGGCGCAGCCACGAGGGCGGGGTGCCGCACACGGGCCATTGCTTCGCTCGGCCTTTGGTGCGCGAGTGCTGCGCACCGCGCACCGTTTTTCTTGGGGGCCGAGCGCAGCGAAGGCCCGGGTCACCCCTTCTGGATGCGCCTGGGGTGCGCAGACAGCAGGGTCGCCCTTTCTTTGGTTACTTTCTTTCGGCGAAGCGAAAGAACGTGACTCGCCCGCCGGGGCGACATCCCGGCTCCGGGAGGAAAACTCAACACAACGGCTCATGGCGCCACCGGGGATAGGGTGCGAAGCCCTAAGCCGCCACACCCCGCCTCACCGGCCCCGCCACCGGCCTGGTCTCCCCCACCGCATGCCCCGCGAGCTCGGCCGCATCCAGGTACACCTCCCCATCCTCCACCTTCACCGCGAACCGCGGCGTGCAGCCTTCGTCCGGTGCGGCGGCCTGTCCGTCGCACAGGCCGATGCTCCAGTTGTGCAGGGGGCAGGCGACGCTGCGGCCGAAGACGATGCCCTGCGAGAGCGGGCCGCCCTTGTGCGGGCAGCGGTCGAGGAGGGCGAAGACTTCTCCGGCATCGTTGCGGAACACCGCGACATCGAGCCCGTGCGGCCGGGCGACGCGGCGCGCGCCGAGCACGGGGATGTCGTCCACGCGGCAGATGGGGGTCCATTGGGTCATCGGGGGCCTCTCGCGGGTCTGGTGGGAATGGAAGAAAGGATCGGGACGGCCGACGATCAACGGGCGGTCGCGACCGCGGCTGCGGCAGGAGCCAGCGGGACGAACTGCCGGGTGTCCACCGCGGCCTTGTCGAACTCGAACCAGGGGTCGGGCTCGCCGTCGAGCGCGAACTGCAGCTGGGCCCAGAGGGCGCGGCGGCCTTCATGGTCCTCGAGGATGCGCTTCTTCACGTAGTCCAGGCCCACGCGGTTCACGTAGTGCACGGTGCGCTCCAGGTACCAGCCCTCCTGGCGGTAGAGCTCGCAGAAGGCGCCCGTGTACTCGAGCACTTCCTCGGCGGTCTTGAGCTTGGTGAAGAAGTGGGCGACCTCGGTCTTGATGCCGCCATTGCCGGCGATGTACATCTCCCAGCCGGAATCCACGCCGATGATGCCCACGTCCTTGATGCCGGCCTCGGCGCAGTTGCGGGGGCAGCCGCTCACGGCGAACTTGACCTTGTGCGGGGCGTACATGCGCCACATCGCGCGCTCCAGGTCCTTGCCCATCTGGGTGCTGTCCTGCGTGCCCATGCGGCACCATTCGCTGCCCACGCAGGTCTTCACCGTGCGCAGCGCCTTGGCATAGGCGTGGCCGCTGGGCATGCCGATGTCCTTCCAGACATTGACCAGGTCTTCTTTCTTCACGCCGAGCAGGTCGATGCGCTGGCCGCCCGTGACCTTCACGGTGGGGATGTTGTATTTGTCCACGGCATCGGCGATGCGGCGCAGTTCGTCGGCGGTGGTCTCGCCGCCCCACATGCGCGGCACCACGCTGTACGTGCCGTCCTTCTGGATGTTGGCGTGCGAACGCTCGTTGATGGCGCGGCTCTGCGGGTCGTCCTTCGCCTCCTTGGGCCAGGTGCTGATCAGGTAGTAGTTCACCGCGGGCCGGCAGGTGGGGCAGCCGTCGGGGGTCTTCCACTCCAGGAATCTGAAAACGTCCTGGATGGTGAGCAGGCGGTGGGTGCGGATCGCGTCGCGCACGGCCTGGTGGCCGTGGTCGGTGCAGCCGCAGACGGCCTTCGTCTTCGGCGTGGCGGAGTAGTCGCCGCCCGCGGTGAACATGATGATCTGCTCCACGAGGCCGGTGCAGGAGCCGCAGCTCGCGCTGGCCTTGGTGTGCTTGCGCACGTCTTCCAGCGTGAACAGGCCCTTGTCCTTGATCGCCTTGCAGATCGCGCCCTTGGTCACGCCGTTGCAGCCGCAGACCTCGTCGGCGTCCTGCATGGCGGCCGCCTTGCTCTGGCCCTGGTGGCCGGTGTCGCCGAGGTGGGATTCGCCGAACATCAGCTTGTCGCGGATGTCGCCGATGGAGCGGCCCTCGCGCAGCAGCTTGAAGTACCAGCTGCCGTCCACGGTGTCGCCGTAGAGGCAGGCGCCCACGAGTTGGTCGTCGCGGATCACCAGCTTCTTGTACACGCCGCCGAAGGGATCGCTCATCACGATTTCCTCGGTGCCGTCACCGCCCTGGAAGTTGCCGGCGGAGAACAGGTCGATGCCCGTCACCTTGAGCTTGGTGGAGGTGAGCGAGCCCTGGTAGCGCGCGATGCCGTACTCGGCCAGGTGGTTGGCCAGCACCTTGCCCTGCTCGAAGAGCGGCGCCACGAGGCCGTAGGCGATGCCGCGGTGCGCGGCGCATTCGCCCACCGCGTAGATGCGGGCATCGGTCACCGTCTGCAGCGTGTCGCTCACCACGATGCCGCGGTTCACGTGCAGGCGCATGCCCTCGGCGAGCTGCGTGCTCGGGCGGATGCCCACGGCCATGACGACGAGCTGGGCGGGCACCTCCGTGCCGTCCTTGAAGCGCACGGCGGCCACGCGGCCCGAGGCATCGCCCACCAGTTCCCGGGTCTGCGCCTTCATGAGGAAGCCCATGCCGCGCTCCGCGAGGGATTTCTGCAGCATCCGGCCGGCCACGTCGTCGAGCTGGCGCTCCATGAGCCATTCGCTCGCATGCACCACGGTGACGCGCATGCCGCGCTTCATGAGGCCATTGGCGGCCTCGAGGCCGAGCAGTCCGCCGCCGATCACGACCGCGTCGCGGTAGGTGGCGGCCGCATCGATCATGGCCTGCGTGTCGGCGATGTCGCGATAGGCCAGCACGCCCTGCAAGTCCTTGCCGGGGATGGGCAGGATGAACGGATTGGAGCCGGTGGCGAGGATCAGCCGGTCGTAGGGTGCCTCGATGGTGCGGCCCTGGGCGTCCGTGCCGTGCACGATGCGCCGGGTGCGGTCCACCTCGCGCACGGTGCAGCCCGCGTGCAGCGTGATGCCGTTGTCCTCATACCAGGACCAGTCGTTGAGGACGATCTCTTCCAGCGTCTGCTCGCCCGCGAGCACGGGCGACAGCAGGATGCGGTTGTAGTTGGGGTGCGGCTCGGCGCCGAAGACGGTGATCTCGTACAGATCGGGCGCGATCTTCAGCAGCTCCTCGAGCGTGCGCACGCCGGCCATGCCGTTGCCCACCATCACCAGCCTGGATTTTTTCATCGTGACCCCCAATGGGTGTTCGTGCCAAAAACAAAAAAGGCGTCCGCACAGAGCGCGGGCCGTTGATTGTCAGCCTGCACCATCTGTGGGGACGCCTTCGTCCTGGCCGCCCCGCTTCCGCCATTGGAGGGGGCCAGCCATGTGACCGGCATTGGTCACGGAAACGCTATTGCAATGTGCGTGCCAGGTCGGGGCGGGGGCCGAGGGTTAATGTGAAATCGGCCACGGGGCACATGGAATCATGGAGATTCGCTACCGATTTTGTAGTGGGTTGATGAGCGTACTGGGCGGCGGCGGTGGGGAGGGCGAGAACCGCCTTGGTGCGTGGTGCCCAGTCCGGTGCATCACGATGGCAACGTGCGGAACTTGCCGCCGCTGCTTCGGATATCTGGCCAACGCATCGCCTTTTTCCGTTCCAATAGACGGAGTGCGCGACACACTGGAGGCATCGACTTTTGAAAGGAAAGGAACTTTCATGGGATGTATTACCAGCACACAGCGCCACTCCAGCCCGATTCGTACCCCCGCAGCGCATACCCCTGCTGCCACCCCGGGGAACCGAACGCCGGTGCGACATGCTTCTCCCCATGCAGGCCCCAGCGGGGGGCGGGTGAGTGCGGGAGGAACATCAGCCCCTCGTACCCCACTGCGCGCGAGCGATCGAACCGTGCGAAACGCTGCAGAAACCCTTCGGCAGCAGCAGGTCAACATAGCGACCCTGCTGGAACACGCGGTTCAGTATCCCGATGATCGCGGCATGCAGCAAGTTGCAAGGCAATGCGAGCGATTGAGTAGCAGAATCCAAAGCTATCTCAATGGCACAGGACGCCAAATGGGGCCGGACGATGTGAGAGACAAATTGCGGAAACTGACCGCAACCGTGGACCAGCACCGTGCCGTGGTCGCTGCGGCCATGGCTGCCAGGCAGACGGACAGCGAGAGCGAAACCGAAGGCGGTGCAGCCTACGAGCCTTCGCCTCCACGTTACCAGCCCATGCAACTCCAGGACCAGTCGACCGTTTTCACCCCCGGGTTCGACTACGGAGCATTCCTTCGTTAGAGCATTTGCCATTTGCAGAGTCGGTGATGGCGGGGTGCTGCCCGCTCCGGGACGAAGGTTCCGGGCCGTCCCACCATGATTCTCGCCATGCAGAGGGGATGCCAGGCCCGGGCTGGCTCCCCCTTCGGCCGCAGGCGCATCGCCTCGCGGCCACGCCCCGGTCATTGGCCATATGCGTCCGGGACCACGCCGAAATCGCCCTCGATTTCGCATACCGACCCTCTCCTTCGCCGGGCGGCCGGCGGTCGCGCCGGTGTGCAGGCAACCTCCGTGGCATCGATATTTTCCGGATAGGAGCCTTCCATGAGCCTGCAGAACGCCACCGCCCAAATGGGCATGCTGCCCGCCCACCCGCCGCGCTTCGATACCGAGCGCTTCGTCGTCGTGCCCCTGCAGCCCGCCAAGGCGCGCGAGCTGCTGGAAGTGCTGCTCTGCGACCCCCTGCTGGCCGAGCAGTTGCCCTGGCTGGCCGACAAGTCCGCCGACGGGGCGCGGTCCGAGGCGCTGCTCGCCGGCATGCAGTGCGCTGCCGGCACGGCCCTCATCTGGGGCATCGTGGAGCGGGCGCGCGCGGCCTGCATCGGCGCGGTGATCGCCCGCCATAGCCTCGAGGGCATCGACGTGGAGGTGCTCTGCGCGTCGCAGTTCTTCGGGCAGGGGGTGGCCGACGAGGCCGGCGAACCCGCCATGGCATGGCTGGACGATGCGGTGGAGGTGACGCTCCTGCCCCTCGACGCCTGATCTCCCGCGCAGCCGTTTCCTGAGCTGCGCCGCTCACGGCGGCTCAGCCGTCGCTGCCGCCCCAGCCGCCGAGCACCTTGTAGAGCGTGACCCGGTTGGACTGGTCGGCCAGTTGCACGCCGATCAGCCCCAGCTGCGCGGTGTAGAGCGAGCGCTGCGCATCCAGCACGGCCAGGTAGCTGTCGGCGCCCAGCCGCCACCGGGCAAGGGTCAGGTCGAGCGCACGCTGGCTGGAGTCCACGAGGGATTGCTGCGCCTGCAGGCGCTCCAGCAGCGTGGCGCGCTCGGCCAGCGCATCCGCCGCCTCGCGGAAGGCCGCCTGCACGGTCTTCTCGTACTGCGCCAGGGCGGTTTCCTGCGCGACCTCGGCCACCCGCAGGTTGGCCTGGTTGCGTCCGCCGTCGAAGATCGGCAGGCGGATCTGCGGCGCGAAGCTCCAGGTGCCGTTGCCCGCGCCGAAAAGCCCCGACAGTTCGTTGCTCGCCGTGCCCACGCTGGTGGTGAGCGTGATCGAGGGGAAGAACGCGGCGCGCGCCGCGCCGATATTGGCGAACGAGCCCCGCAGCGAGCGCTCGGCCGCCTGAACGTCAGGGCGCCGCAGCAGCGTGGAGGACGGCAGCGAGCCCGCGGGCACCGCCAGGGCCTGCGCCACGGACACCGTGGGCCGCTGCCAGCGTGCCGGATCGGGGCTGCCGGCGCGGTCGCCGCCCTGCGCGGCGGCCCCCCCGGTCTCGGCGGGGGGGAGCGCCAGCGCCTCCACGGCCGCCGGTGGCAGCAGGGCATCGTCCACGGGGCGTCCCACCAGCAGGTGGAGCGCGTTGCGGTCCTTGGCGAGCTGGGTGGCGGCGCTGGCGAGATCGGCACGCGCCGTATCGACCGTGGTCTGTGTCTGCGTGAGCGTGAGGCCCGAGGTGGCGCCCTGTTCGTAGCTGCGCCGCGCCAGGGCGAGCGACTGCGACCGGGTGCGCAGCGTCTCGCGCGCGAGCAGCAGGCGGCGCGCGTCGGCGTCGAGCGTGAGCCAGGCGCCGGCCACGTCGGCGACCAGGCTCAGGCGCACGCTGCGCGCGTTGTCGCCGACGCGCAGGAACTCCTGCAGCGCGGCATCGTTGAGGTTGCGGATCCGGCCGAAGAAGTCGATCTCGTAGCTCGTGAATCCGATCTGGGCGCTGTACTGGGCGGTCGTATTGGCGCGCCCGGCGGCGGTCAGGTCGTCGGCCGTGCGCGCCCGCGTTCCCGCACCCGTGGCGGCCACGGTAGGGAAGAGGTCCGCGCGGCTCACGCCGTACTGGGCCCGGGCGCGCTCGATGGCCAGCACCGCCATGCGCAGGTCGCGATTGGCTTCGAGCGACTGCGCGATCACGCCGCGCAGCCGCGGCTCCGTGATGAACGACTCCCAGGGCCCGGGGTCGATGTCCACCGCGCCTGTCGCCGTCACGCTGTCGGTGCCGCGGGCGGACGGGGTGCCGACCGCCTCCGGCACGGGCAGCGCGGGCTGACTGAACGGCGGCGCGAGGTTGGTGCAGCCCGCCGCGAGCAGCGCGGCTGCCAGGGCCGCGCCCACGGCGAGGCGCGGGCAGGGACGATGGGAGAAGAAATGCGCGCGCGTCATGCGGAGGCTCCGGGAGCAGGGCTGGGGGGCGGAGGGCCGTCGGTGCCCGCGGGCGGGTGCGCGGCGGTGGTCTCGGCCCGCGCATCGCGCCGCGCGAAGAAGCCGCGGATCAGCACGAAGAACACGGGAACGAAGAACACGCCGAGCACCGTGGCCGCCACCATGCCGCCCAGCACCGCGGTGCCGATGGCCTGGCGGCCCCCCGCGCCCGCGCCGGTGCCGATGGCCAGCGGCAGCACGCCGAAGCCGAAGGCCAGCGAGGTCATGAGGATGGGCCGCAGCCGCAGCCGCACGGCCTCCAGCGTGGCGTCGATCACGCTGCGTCCGGCCGCCTGCAGCTGGGTGGCGAATTCCACGATCAGGATCGCGTTCTTGGAGGCCAGCCCCACGGTGGTCAGCAACCCCACCTGGAAGTACACGTCGTTCGACATCCCGCGGATGCCGATGCCCAGCAGCGCCCCGACGATGCCCAGCGGCACCACCAGGATCACCGAGAACGGCACCGACCAGCTCTCGTACAGCGCAGCCAGGCACAGGAACACGAACAGGATGGAGATCGCGTAGAGCAGCGGCGCCTGCGAGCCGGAGAGCCTCTCCTGGTAGGAGGCGCCCGTCCATTCGTAGCCGATGCCCGGGGGCATCTGCTTCATGATCTCGTCGATCGCGCCCATGGCCGCGCCGGAGCTGACGCCCGGGGCCGCATCGCCCACGAACTCGTAGCTGGGACTGCCGTTGTAGCGCTGCAGCTGGGGAGAGCCGTAGGTCCAGTAGGTACTGGAGAAGGCCGAGAACGGCACCATCTGGCCCTGGTTGTTGCGCACCGTCCAGGGGCCGATGTCCTGCGGCAGCATCCGGAAGGGCGCATCGCCCTGCATGTACACCCGCTTGACCCGGCCCTTGTTCAGGAAGTCGTTCACGTAGGTGCCGCCGATGGCGCTGGAGAGCGTACTGTTGATGTCGGCCGTGGCCAGGCCCAGCGCGCCGGCCTTGGCGTCGTCGATGGTCACGCCCAGCTGGGAGGTGTCGTCGGGGTTGTTGGCGCGCAGGTTGGAGACCTCGTGGCGGTCGCGCGCGAGCTGCAGCACCTTGTCACGCGCCGCCACCAGCGCCTCGTGCCCCAGGCCGTTCAGGTCCTTGAGCTGGAAGTTGAAGCCCGCATTGGCGCCCAGGCCGCGCACGGCGGGCGGCAGCACCACGAAGATGCGCGCATCGCGGATCCGGCGCAGGTCGCGCGTGGCCTTGCGGGCGATCGCGTCGGCGCTCTGCTCGGGCCGCGGGCGCTCGCTCCAGTCCTTCAGCCGCACGAAGCCGCGCGCGGAGCTCTGGTCGCCGTTGGCGCCGGTGATGGAGTTGAAGCTCACCACGTCGGGCTGCGCCGCGAAGTACTTCTGCACCTCGGCCATCACGGCCTGCAGGCGCGTGTTGGACGAGCCCGCCGGCAGCGTGATCTGCACCTGCACCGCGCCCTGGTCTTCGTTGGGCAGGAACGAGGTGGGCAGGCGCATGAACAGCACCGCCATGCCGCCCACGATGAGCGCGTAGATCAGCATCATGCGGCCGCCCCGGCGCACGATGCGGCCCACGCCGCGCTGGTAGCTGTCGGCCGTGCGGTCGAAGCGGTGGTTGAAGCCGCCGAAGAAGCGGTCCACCCAGCCCAGCGGCCCGCGCCGCGGCGCGCCGCCGTGCGGGCTGTGCGTGCCCTTCGGTATCGGCTTGAGCAGCGTTGCGCACAGGGCCGGCGTGAGTGTCAGGGCCACCAGCACCGACAGCACCATGGCCGAGACGATGGTGATGGAGAACTGCCGGTAGATCACGCCCGTGGAGCCGCCGAAGAAGGCCATGGGAATGAACACCGCCGAGAGCGTGAGCGCGATGCCCACCAGGGCCGGCGTGATCTCGGCCATGGACTTGCGCGTGGCTTCCTTCGGCGGCAGGCCCTCTTCGCTCATCACGCGCTCGACGTTCTCCACCACCACGATGGCGTCGTCCACCAGCAGGCCGATGGCCAGCACCATGCCGAACATGGTGAGGGTGTTGATGGAGTAGCCCGCGGCCGACAGCACGCCGAACGTGCCCAGCAGCACCACCGGCACGGCGATGGCCGGGATCAGCGTGGCGCGGAAGTTCTGCAGGAAGAGGTACATCACCAGCACCACGAGCGCCATGGCCTCCACCAGCGCCTTGATGACCTCTTCGATGGAGGCTTCCACGAAAGGAGTGGTGTCGTAGCTCGTGAAGGGCTTGAGCTGGTAGGGGAAGAAGGGCCGCAGTTCGGCGACCTTGGCGTTCACCGCCTCGGCCACGGCCATGGCATTGGCGCCGTCGGCCAGCACCACGCCCATGCCCGCGCCGGGCTGGCCGTTCAGGCGCGAGGTGATGGTGAGGTTGTCCGCGCCCAGCTCGATGCGCGCCACGTCCTTCAGGCGCACGATCGATCCGTCGGTCGCGACCTTCAGGACGATGTTCTCGAACTCTTCGCGGCTCTGCAGCTTGCTGCGCGCGGTGATGGTGGCGTTGAGCTGCTGCTGGCCCACGGCGGGCAGGGCGCCCAACTGCCCGGCCGAGACCTGCGCGTTCTGTGCGTTCAGCGCGCTGCCCACGTCGGAGGGCATGAGCGCGTATTTCTCGAGCTTGGCCGGATCCATCCACACGCGCATGGCGTAGCCCGTGCCCAGCGTGGCCACGTCGCCCACGCCGTCGATGCGGCTGATGACGTCCACCAGGTTGCTGGAGATGTAGTCGCCGATGTCCACCTGCGTGACCGACGGGTCCGGCGAGGTGAAGGTGACGATCATCAGGTAGTCGTTGCCGCCCTTGGTGACGGTGACGCCGCGGCTCTGCACGGCCGGGGGCAGGCGCGACATGGCCTGCTGCAGCTTGTTCTGCACCTGCACCTGGGCCACGTCGATGTTGGTGCCGGCATTGAAGGTGAGCGTGGTGCGCGAATTGCCCGAGGCATCGCTGGTCGAGCCCATGTAGATCAGGTTGTCCAGCCCCTTGAGCTGCTGCTCGATCACCTGCGTGACCGATTCCTCCACCGTCTTGGCGGAGGCGCCGGTGTAGGTGGCGCTGATGGACACCCGCGGCGGCGCGATGTCCGGGTACTGCTCCAGCGGCAGGTTGCGGATCGACATCGCGCCCGCGAGCATGATGACGATGGCGATCACCCACGCGAAGATGGGCCGGTTGATGAAGAACTGGGCCATGGGCGCGCTCCTGCGTCAGCGCGAGGCCGCCGGTGCCTGGGCGGAGGCCGGCGCCGAGGGCGCGGAGGCCCTGGCCGAAGCGGCTGCCGCGCCCTGCGGCGGGATCTTCACCTCCACGGCGTGGATGGCGTCGCCCGGCTGGATGCGCTGCAGGCCGTCCACGATGATGCGGTCGCCGGCGGCGAGACCCGCCGTGGCCACCCAGCGGTTGCCCACGGCCGCGCCCACCTGGATGCTGCGGCGTTCCACCTTGTCCTGCGCGCTGGCCACCAATACGCTGGCATTGCCCGCCGCGTCGCGCGACACCCCCTGCTGGGGCACGAGCAGGGCCTGCTCGTTCACGCCGGTTTCCAGGACCGCGCGCACGTACATGCCTGGCATCAGCAGGCCGTCCGGGTTGGGCACCACGCCGCGCAGCGTGACCGCGCCGGTCGTGGGGTTGACCGTGATGCCGCTGAACTGCAGCCGGCCGGCGTGGGCATAGGTGCTGCCGTCCTCGAGCTTGAGCCGCATGCGCGCCTGCCCCTCGCCGGCACGCTGCAGGCGGCCCTGCGCCAGTTCGGTCTTCCAGCGCAGCACGTCGGTGCTCGACTGGGTGACATCCACGTAGAGCGGATCGACCTGCGAGACGGTGGTGAGGGCCGTGGTCTGGTTCGCCGTGACCAGTGCGCCGGGCGTGACGCTGGATGTCGTCGTGCGGCCGGAGATGGGCGACTGGATGCGCGCGTAGCCCAGGTTGATGCGGGCGGTGGCCACCGCGGCGCGGGCCACGGACACGTCCGAGCGCGCCTGCTGCGCTGCCGCCTGGCTGTCGTCCGCCACCTGCCGGCTCACGGCCTCGATCTTCGCCAGCTCGGCGTTGCGGCGCGCGTTCGACTCCGCGGATGCAGCGGTGGCCTGGGCACGGCTGAGCGAAGCCTCGGCACTGGCGAGGGCCGCCTCCAGCGGCGCCGGGTCGAGTTGGTAGAGGGCCTGGCCTGCCTTCACCTCCGCGCCTTCCGTGAACAGTCGCTTCTGCACGATCCCGCCCACCTGCGGCCGGATCTCCGCCACGAGGTAGGCACTGGTGCGGCCGGGCAGTTCGGTGGTGACGGACTGGCGCTCGGGCTGCAGCGTGACCACGCCGACCTCCACCGGGCCGCGCGGCGCGGGGGGCGGTGCCTTGTCCGAGCAGCCGGCCAGGGCTGCAGCCACGCCGAGGCCCAGCCCGAGCCACAGCGTGCGGACCCGGCGGCCGGGCGCCTGGCAGGCGCCGCCGGCGGCAGCATGGGGAGCGTCGGCACACCATGCAGGCGGGGGCGGGCAAGCGGAATCGGGCGGAGCGGGAAGGCGGCGAGCGGAGCGGAAGGGCGTGGGATTCATGGCAGGCGCTGCGGGGAGAGCCGTGCATTCTCACCGGCGATTGAAAACGGCTTGTGAAGCGTGCCTTTCAGGGTGAGCGCATTCCGTTTCCGGGCGGCCTCGCTTGCGCTGCCGCCAGTGCAATGTCCGTGCCTGGTGCCTGGCGCGCAGGGCTTTCGACCAGCTTGCATGGTGAAGGCTGCGCGACAGGATCAAGCGATTGCTCTAGATTCCATAAATCGGACCGGTCCTCCACGCTCCGGAACGCGGCCAGGGTATTCCGTGAAAAATCAATGGCGAAGCGTGGCTGGAACACTATGGTGTGCGGAGGCGAGGTCCGGAACATCCTGGAATTTGATGCAAATCAAGGTTCTCGTGGTGGAGCAAGTAACTTCAATTACATCAAATTTGCCGTATTTAAATAATATGTCGCCGCGTCATTCGTAGTGGCCGGATGACGCCCGACTCGCAAGAAACCATCCAGCCGAGAGGAGAAACCCATGCGCATCAACCTTCCCGTCACCCCCCAGGAATACCCCTTTCCGCGGGGCGAGACACTGGTTTCCACCACCGACCTGCAGGGGCGCATCCTCTACTGCAATCCCATGTTCGTGGAGGTGAGCGGGTACGAGCGCGGCGAACTGCTGGGCCAGCCGCACAACATGATCCGCCACCCGGACATGCCGGAAGAGGCGTTCCGCGACATGTGGGAAACCATCGCCGCCGGTTGGCCGTGGTCCGCCGCCGTGAAGAACCGCCGCAAGGACGGGACTTACTACTGGGTCATGGCCAACGTCACGCCGCTGATGGAGGACGGACGCCCGGTGGGCTACATGTCCGTGCGCACCGAAGCCTCGCGCGAGCAGATCGCGGGTGCCGAGGCACTCTACGGCCACATGCGCGCCGAGAAGCAGGCCGGTCGCATGGTGCATGCCCTGCAGCGCGGCAGGCTCGTGCGCAGGACGCTTTCCGGACGCATCCGCCAGGCGCTGGACATCGGCCTGGGCGGGCAGGTGGCCATGGCCTTCGCGGCCGTGTGGCTGGCAGCGTTCCTCGCGGGACTGGTGAACCAGGAGTCGGGCATGTTCTCCGCACTGGCGTGGCTGGCCGTCGCCGGCGTGGCTTTGGGCGGATTCGCATGGGTGCGCCGGGCCGCCGTGCTGCCGCTCGTCGCCATGGTGGGTGCCGCCAACCGCATGGCGGCCGGCGACCTGACGCAGAGCGTCACTGTGACGCGCACCGGCCTCACCGGGGAGTTGCAGCGCGCGCTCGCGCAGCTCAATGTCAACCTGCTGTCCATCGTGCGCGACGCCCGGCAGGAGAGCGACAAGATGCGCATGTCGAGCCGCGAGATCGCGCAGGGCAACCAGGAGCTGTCCTCGCGCACCGAGAACCAGGCGAGCAACCTGGAGCAGACGGCTGCCTCGATGGAGCAGATCACCGGCACCGTCAAGCAGACCGCCGACTCCGCGCGCCAGGCCAGCGAACTCGCCCAGCAGGCCACGGGCGTGGCCGAGCGCACCAGCGGCGCGGTGGACGAAGTGGCCGCGACCATGCGGGAGATCCAGACCTCCTCCGGCCGCATCGGCGAAATCACCGGTCTGATCGACTCCATCGCCTTCCAGACCAACATCCTCGCGCTGAACGCGGCGGTGGAGGCGGCGCGTGCCGGCGAGCACGGGCGCGGCTTCGCCGTGGTGGCCGCCGAGGTGCGCAGCCTGTCGCAGCGCACCCAGTCCGCGGCCAAGGAAATCCGCCAGCTGATCGAGGAATCCGCGGCGCGGGTGGGCGAAGGCCACGCGCGCACCGACGGTGCCCGCCGGACCATGCAGGAATCGCTGGAACTAGTGCGCCGCGTCGGCGTGTTCATCGGGGAGATCCACAGCGCCTCGAACGAGCAGCTCTCCGGCATCTCCCAGGTGAACGCGGCCGTCGCCCAGCTGGACACCATCACCCAGCAGAACGCGGCGCTGGTGGAGGAGAGCGCGGCCCTGGCCATCGAACTGGAGCGCCAGGCCCAGACCGTGTCGGAGTCGGTGCAGGTGTTCCGCCTGGACCGGGGCCCCCGCGCCGCCGCGCCCGATGCCGTGGCGCTGCGCAGGGCGGCCAAGACCGGCAGGACAGGCGCCGCCGCGCTGCCCGCGCCGCGCTGAAGCGCGCCACGGTGGCGGCTTTTTGCAACCTTGTGTATCCCGCCCGGCCATGGCCGGGCCACGCCCCGTTGCGGACCGCGCGGCTTGCATGGACACTGGCGCCAGGCCAGATGCCGTTCACCATCCAGCACCGGGAGGCTTCCATGACCGCTGTCGCAGACATCCTCAGATCCAAGGCCCACCAGGAGGTCTTCACCATCGCGCCGTCCGACTCCATGCTCGATGCGCTGCGCCTGATGGCCGACAAGGGCATCGGCGCGCTGCTCGTGATGGACGGGAAGAGCATCGCCGGCATCGTCACCGAGCGGGACTACGCGCGCAAGGTGGCGCTGCTGGGACGCACGTCGGGCGATACCCGCGTGGCGGACGTGATGACCCGCGCCGTGCGCTTCGTGCGGCCCGTGCAGACCAGCGGCCAGTGCCTGGCGCTCATGAGCGAGAACCGCCTGCGGCACCTGCCCGTGGTGGAGGAGGACGGCACGCTCGTGGGCCTCATCTCCATCGGCGACCTCGTGAAGGACGTGATCTCCGAGCAGCAGTTCATCATCGAGCAGATGGAGCAGTACATCACCGGGGGCGGCAGGTAGGGCCTGTCTGACGGCGCGGCGGGCGTTTCCGGCGCGGCCGGGCGCGTGCGCATGGTGTCCAATGGGCCATGCTCTGCAGTGCAGGGCCTCCCGTCCCTTCGCGGACCTTCCGCCCGCTGCCCACCGCATGTCCGCCCAGCCCATTTCTGCCTCCGACGCCGAACGCCCCTCCCACCCCATCGAGGGCACCGGCCCCATCGACGCCACCCCGGCCGCACGCGCCGCCGCGGCCCGCAGCGTTCCGCCGCCGGACACGCGCTCCCCGGCCGACCGCTACGAGGAGCTGTTCGTGGAAGTGCAGCGCCAGCGTGTGTTCCATGACTCCAAGACCTTCGTGGACTGCGCGCCCCGCATGCCGCCCGAAGACATCCTGGCCGCCTACCGCGCCGAGTGCGGCAGTCCCGGTTTCGACCTGGCCGGCTTCGTGCATCGCCACTTCGCCCCGCCGCGCAGCGCCTGCGAGCGTTCCACTGCGCCGCCGGGCCTGCCGCTGGCGGCGCACATCGACGCGCTCTGGAACGAACTGGCACGGCACCCGGCCCACCATCCCCGGCGCGGTTCGCTGCTGGAGCTCCCGCATGCCTACGTCGTGCCCGGCGGCCGCTTCGTGGAGATGTACTACTGGGATTCGTACTTCACCATGCTGGGCCTGGTGCCCAGCGGGCGCCCGCGGCTGCTGCATGCGATGACGGACAACTTCGCCTACCTCATAGACACCTACGGCCACGTGCCCAACGGCACGCGCACCTATTACCTGAGCCGCTCGCAGCCGCCGGTGTTCGCGCTGATGGCGAGCCTGTGCGAATCCACGCGCGGGCAGGGCGCCCACCGCTACCTGCCGCAGATGCTGCGTGAATACGCTTTCTGGATGGACGGTGCCGACGGGCTGGAACCCGGCGGCACCCACCGGCGCGTGGTGGCCCTGCCCGACGGCAGCGTGCTCAACCGCTACTGGGACGATCGCGACACGCCCCGGGAGGAATCCTGGCGCGAGGACATGGAAACGGCCGCTGCCTGCACCCGCCCGGCGCACGAGGTGTTCCGCAACCTGCGCGCGGCGGCGGAGTCGGGATGGGATTTCAGCTCGCGCTGGCTGGACGACCTGGACGCCGCCGCCACGCGCACCGCCTGCCTGGCCGGCATCTGCACCACGCGCATCCTGCCCGTGGACCTGAACGCGCTGCTGCATGCGAGCGAGACGATGATCGCCCGCCTGAGCCGCGAGGCCGGCGACACCGCCACTGCGAGCGAGTTCGACGGCCGCGCCGCGCGCCGTGCCGATGCGATCACCCGTTTCCTCTGGAACGACGAGGCCGGGGCCTTTCTGGACTACGACTGGCAGAACCGCGTGCCGAGGCCCGCCCTCACGGCCGCGACGGTGGCGCCGCTGTTCACCGGTACCGCCACGCTGGACCAGGCGCGCGCGCTCGCGGCGACGGTGCGGCGGCGCCTGCTGGTGCGCGGCGGCCTTGCCACCACCGAGATCGCGAGCGGCGAACAGTGGGACCGGCCCAATGGCTGGGCGCCGATGCAATGGATGGGCTCGCAAGGCTTCGCGCGCTATGGCGACCGGGACGATGGCTGCCGCCAGCTGGCCGACGACATCCGCGAGCGCTGGCTCGCCACCGTGCGCCATGTGTACGACCAGGAAGGCCGGCTGGTGGAGAAATACGCGCTGTGCGAGAACGACTGCGATGCGTCCGCGGGGGGCGACGGGGGCGAATATCCTCTGCAGGACGGTTTCGGCTGGACGAACGGCGTGGTGCGGGCCTGGCTCGATGAGCCGGCTTGGAAGGGGTAGGAGCGGGCGGATGGGCAGCCGCCGGGGTCAGCCCGCCCTGTCCGCCCACCCCCTCACGTGCTCCACCAGCGCCCGCAGTTTGCGCGGCGTGTTCCTGCGGCTCGGGAAGTACAGGTAGAAGCCCGGAAAGCGAGGCAGGAACTCCTCCAGCACCGGCTCCAGCTCGCCGCGCGCGATGTAGGGCGCGAAGGTTTCTTCCATGCCGATGGTGATGCCCGCGCCGGCCAGCGCGGTGCGGATCATCAGCAGCATGTCGTTGGTGGTGATCCGCGGCTCCACCGCGAGGTCGAAGTCCCGGCCGTCCTCCCGGAACTCCCAGCGATAGGGCGCCACGCCCGGCGCGGGGCGCCAGCCGATGCAGGCATGCGCGAGCAGGTCGCGCGGGTGCCGGGGCCGGCCATGGGTCGCGAGGTACTGCGGGGTGGCGACCACCATCTGCCGCTGCGGGCCGGTGAGCGGCACGGCCACCATGTCCTGCTCGATGACTTCGCCCAGCCGCACGCCCGCATCGAAGCCTGCCGCGACGATGTCGGACTCTTCATCGGTCACGGTGATGTCCAGCGTGACGCCGGGATGCGCCTGCGCGAACGAGGCGATCAGCGGGCCCGAGAGGAAGCGTTCGGCGATCGAGGTGGCGGCCACGCGCAGCACTCCGCGCGCCGGTCCGTCGGCGGCCGCTTCCTCGAGCGCCGCACCGACGGCCGAGAGCGGGCCGGCGATCTGCCCGTGCAGCCGCTCCCCCGCTTCGGTGAGGCGCACGTGGCGCGTGGAGCGCTGCACGAGCGCGACCCCGAGGCCGTCTTCCAGCCGCCGGATGCCCTGGCTCACGGCCGAGCGCGTGACGCCCAGATGGTCGGCGGCCGCACGGAAGTTCTGCTCCTTCGCGACGGCGAGGAAGAAGCGCAGCAGGTGGAGGTCGGCGGGCATTGGCAAAAAATTCTAAACACCCCGGTCAGCGCCCGGGGAGTTCCGGCCGCCGCGGTGCGTCCCTAGATTTCCGTGCAGGGCCGCCAGCGGCTCTTTCCCTCCCTCCACCTGCAAGGATCCAAGGAACTTCCCATGCAAGACAACCAGCTCTCCAAAGTCATCCTCATCACCGGCGCCAGCAGCGGCATCGGCGAAGCCACGGCACGGCTGCTCGCGGACAGCGGCGCCACGGTGCTGCTGGGCGCCCGCCGCACCGACCGGCTGGAGCGCATCGTGGCCGACATCACGGCGCGCGGCGGCATCGCCGAGGCCCGCGCGCTGGACGTGACGCACCGCGCGGACGTCGAGGCTTTCGCCGCCCATGCGCTGGGGCGCTTCGGGCGCATCGACGTGATCGTCAACAACGCCGGCGTGATGCCGCTGTCCCCGATGGCCTCGCTGAGGGTGGACGAATGGGACCGCATGATCGACGTCAACATCCGCGGCGTGCTGCACGGCATCGCCGCCGTGCTTCCGGCGATGCAGGCGCAGCGCTCGGGCCACGTGGTGAACGTCGCCTCCATCGGCGCCCACGCGGTATCGCCCACCGCCGCCGTGTACTGCGCCACCAAATATGCGGTCTGGGCGATCTCCGACGGCCTGCGCCAGGAGCATTCGGACATCCGCGTCACCACGATCAGCCCGGGCGTGACCGCATCGGAACTGGCCGAGAGCATCTCCGACGAGAAGGGGCGCGAGGAGATGAAGGCGTTCCGCCGGGTGGCCATCGGCGCGGACGCCATCGCCCGCGCGATCCGCTTCGCCATCGAACAGCCCGCCGACGTGGACACCAGCGAGATCGTCATCCGGCCCACGGCCAGCGCCCACTGAAGGGCGGCCCGGCACGGCGCGGGGGCTTTGTCATCCCCGCGCCATATGGCGATTCCATACTGGATGCATCTTGTTACATGCGTGGATCGCTGCTGCCATGACCGTCCGCTTGCGCATCACCCTGCTGATCGTTCTCGCCTTTCTCGCGCTGTGCTCCGTCGGGGGCTTCGCGCTCTACCGGTCGGCGGAGGGGGCCCGGCAGGTCAAGCGGGTGACGGAGGGCGTCGTGCCCAGCGCCATCCATTCCGTGGAGCTGATGGGCCAGCTCAAGGACGTGCAGATGGCCGCGCTCGGCATGGTGTCAGCGAACGACGCGGATGCCGCGCAGAAGCTGCACGAGCAGCTGGTGGAGCGCAAGGCCGTGCTGCAGAAGGCGCTGGACCAGCAACTGCGGGAGGCCGACAGCGACGCGCAGCGCGGCCTGGTGAAAGAGGCCGCCATGAGCCTGGAGAACTACTTCGCGGCCATCGACGACACCGCGCGCTTCAAGCTCGCCGGCCAGCAGGACGCCGCCGAGGCCTTCATGGCCGCCACGGTGGACCAGTACCTGCGTGAGCAGGGCCAGATGATCGAGGCCATCCAGGTGGAGAAGCGTCGCAGCAAGGACGAGGCCATCGGCTCGCTCAATGCCCAGCTGGAGCACACCACGACCACGCTGCTGGCCGTGGCCGCCGTCGCCATCCTGGGCCTGGCTGCCGCGGGCTATCTGCTGTACCGCCAGATCGTGCGCCCCATCCGCGAGATGGAGCTCAAGATGACCGAGATCGCCACCAGCCAGGACTTCTCGCACCGCGTGCCCGTCAACCGCATGGACGAAATCGGCCGTTCGCTCACCGCGTTCAACGCGATGGTGGAGAAGATCCAGGAAAGCTCCGAGCTGGTGCGCCGCAAGACGGCCGACATACAGGCCATGCTGCATACCATTCCCCAGGGCATTCTGACCCTGCAGGCCGGGCGCACCGTCCACCCCGAATACTCGGACCACCTTGCGCACATCCTGGAAGAGGACGGCATCGCCGGCCGCACCCTCGACGCGCTGCTGTTCGACCGCTCCGACCTGAGCGCCGATGCGCGCGCCCAGGCACTTGCCGCGATCGACGCGTGCATCGGCGAGGACGAACTCAACTTCTCGTTCAACGCCCACCTGCTGCCCCAGGAGTTGCAGGTGCGCTTCGCGGGCGACCGGATGAAGGTGATCGAACTGGGCTGGTCGCCCATCACGGCCGCCGACGGCACCGTGGAGCGCCTGCTGCTGAGCCTGCGCGACGTAACGGAGCTGCGCGAACTGGCGCGGGATGCCCAGGCGCGCAAGGAGGAACTGGCCATGGTCGGCGAACTGCTGGGCGTGGCGGCCGACAAGTTCCGCGAGTTTTCCGAAAGCGCCGCGCGCCTGTTGCGGGACAACCAGGCGCTGCTCGGCTCCGCGGCGTCGCAGCCCGATGCGCGGCCGGACGCGCTGGCGGCGCTGTTCCGGCACATGCACACCGTCAAGGGCAACGCCCGCACCTACGGGCTGCTGCGCATCGCCGATGCGGCGCATGTGGCCGAGCAGCGCTACGCCGCGCTGCGGGACGACCCCGCCGGCTGGGACGATGCCGCCCTGCAGGCCGACCTGGAGGCAGTTTCATCTGCCCTGCAGTCCTATGTGCGCGTGAACGACGGCACGCTGGGGCGCGGCGCGAGCCACGCGGTGGGCGACGCGCAGGCCGTGCGCCTGCCGCGCGCCCGCATCGAGGAACTGTGCGCGCGCATCGGCGCCCTGGCGCAGGACCCCGGCTGCACGCCGGCCCACCGCGCCGCGCTGGAGCGCATTGCCGCCGCGCTCGCCGACGCCGACGCGGCCGGTCTGGACGAGGTGGTGGGCGGCGTGGCCGCCTCCCTGCCGGCGCTGGCCCGGGACCTGGGCAAGGAGGCCCCGGAGGTCGTCCTGCAGTCCGGCGTGCCCGTGGCCGTGAAGCCTCAGGCCGCCGATGCGCTGCGCAATGCCTTCATGCACCTGCTGCGCAACGCGCTGGACCACGGCATCGAACCCGCGACCGAGCGCGCAGCGCGCGGCAAGCCCGCTGCGGGCCGCATCCGCATCGGTGCCGTGCTGGATGCGGAGGAGCTGGAAATCCGGCTCGCCGACGACGGCCGTGGCCTCGACCTGGACCGCATCCAGGCCCGGGCCCGCGCGCAGGGCCTGATCGCGGAAGGCGCCGCGCCCGCGCCCGGGGACCTCGCCCACCTGATCTTCGCGCCGGGCTTTTCCACGGCCGGCGAGGTAACGGCCGTGTCCGGCCGCGGCGTGGGAATGGATGCGGTCAAGGCCTTCGTGGAATCGCTGGGCGGCCGCATCCAGCTGGTGCTGGCCGCCGGAGCCCCACGCGCGGCCACGCCATTCGAGACCGTGCTGCACCTGCCCGCCCGCTGGGCAGTGGCGGCCTGAAGTGGGAGCAGGAACGACATGATGGATGGCTGGATGCAACTCCTGGCAGGCTGCGTGCTGGGTGGTGGATGTGTGGCGGCCCTGGCCGCCTGGCTGGCCACGCGCCGCCGATCGGCGCTGGAGCAGGCGCGGCGGCAGGCCATGGACGGTGCGGCGGCCGGGGATGCCGCGGCGCGCGAGGCGGCCCGGGCGCTGGAGGCGCGCAGCGCGCAGCTGGAGGCCGAACTGGCCCAGGCCCGGCGGCAGCTCGACGATGCTGCTGCCGAGTGGGAGCGCCGGCTGGAGGAGGAGGGGCGCGCATCCGACCATCGCCTGCGGGAGCGCGCGGACCACACGCTCGGCCATGCGCTCGCGCAGGCCGAGGCGCTGCGCGAACTGCAGGGCATCGGCAAGACCTTCGAGCGGTGGCATGCCGACATGAGCACCCTCGTGGCCCACAACCGCAGCCTGCACGACAAGAACGACGCCTTCTCGCAGATCGTGCGCAAGATGGTGATCGTGGCGCTCAACGCCTCCATCGAGGCCGCGCGCGCCGGCGTGGCGGGCCGCGGCTTCGACGTGGTGGCTACGGAAATGCGAGAGCTCTCGGCCAGTGCCGAGCGCCTGTCGCGCGACTACCGCACCAGCCTCTACGAAAACGACCTGATCGCCACCACCACCTTCCAGGACATGCAGGCCGGCGGCAAGATGGTGATCAATGCCGCCATGGGCCTGGAGCTGGCCAACCGCCGGATCCAGGCCGCCCTGGACGGCGCCGCGGCGGTGGAGGGCGCATGAGTGCCCCGGGCTCCTTCCTCGGCCCCCGCGCCCGCGACAGCCTGGACCGCATGATGGTTTCGGCCCTGCAACAGAGTGTGGTGCGCGGCACCGGCGTGGCCGTGCAGCCGGTGGATGCGCTCCCGGCCACGGGCGGCGCCACCCACATGGCCGTGCTCTCGATCGCCTCGTTCTCCTTCCGCGTCGTCGCGGCGCTGCATTTCGCGCATGGCCCGGCCTGGCGCGCATGGGTGGCGCAAACCGCCGGGCTGGACGCCGACGGCATGGGCGGGCAGGCCTTCCTCGACCGGATCTGCGAGATGGGCAACCTCTGCTGCGGCGCGATCAACCGCGACCTGGGCGCCTTCCAGGCCTTCCTGGGCCTGTCCACGCCGCAGATCCTCGATGCGCGCTGCGCCCCGTATTTCACGCGCGCGGGCTTCGAGCACGTGCGCCACTTCCGCATGGACGTGCGGCCCGACCTGGCGCTGCATGCATCGCTTTGCGCGCGCGCCTATGTGCCGCAGGATTTCCACTGGACCGGCGCCGCCGCAGCAGCACCGGAGGCGGTGGCGTCCGGCGAACTCGAACTGTTCTAGGTTTTGAATTTTTTCCAAGAGGAGCATCCCATGGCCAACATCCTTGTCGTCGATGATTCGAGCACCGTGCGCAGCGAAGTGGGCAACTTCCTGGGCAGCAACGGCTTCCAGGTCGCGCTGGCCGTCGACGGCCGCGACGGGCTCGCCAAGCTCAAGCAGCACAGCGGCATCAAACTCATCGTGTGCGACGTCAACATGCCCAACATGGACGGCCTCACCATGGCCGAGCGCGTGCGCAGCGAACTCGGCAACCAGCGCGTGAACATCGTCATGCTCACCACCGAAAGCTCGCCCGCCATGAAGGAACGCGGCAAGGCCGCGGGCGTGAAGGGCTGGATCGTCAAGCCGTTCAACGGCCCGGCGGTGCTGGGCTCCTTCCAGAAGCTGGCCGCCTGAGCGTTGCGGCCCGGCTGGCGGCACGACGGCGCCGCCGCCTACCTCCGGCCCTCCGCCGCGGCGTAGCCTTGGGGGCTCGAAAGAGCCACCATGAAAATCGCCACCTTCAACGTCAACAGCATCCGCGCACGCCTGCCGGCGCTGCTCCAGTGGCTGGAGGCATCCCGCCCCGACGTCGCCTGCCTGCAGGAACTCAAGTGCACCGACGACGCCTTCCCGGCCGAGGAAATCCGGGCCGCGGGCTACGGCGCGCTCTGGCACGGGCAGAAAGCCTGGAACGGCGTGGCCATCCTCGCGCGCGGTGCCGACCCCATCGAGGTGCAGCGCGGGCTGCCCGGCGACGAAGCCGACAGCCAGAGCCGCTACCTGGAAGCCGCCGTGAACGGCGTGCTGGTCGCCTGCCTCTACCTGCCCAACGGCAACCCGGCCCCCGGCCCGAAGTTCGACTACAAGCTCGCCTGGCTCGACCGACTCGCGCGGCGGGCTGCCGCCCTGCGGTCGCGCCCCGAGCCGGTGGTGCTGGCGGGCGACTTCAACATCATCCCCACCGAGCGCGACGTGTACAAGCCCGATGCCTGGGTGGACGACGCGTTGTTCCGCACCGAGGTGCGCGATGCCTTCCGCGCCCTGGTGGACAGCGGCTGGACCGACGCGCTGCGCGCCGTGCATCCCGACGAGGCCATCTACACCTTCTGGGACTACCTGCTCCAGCGCTGGCAGCGCAACGCCGGCCTGCGCATCGACCACCTGCTGCTCAACCCTGCGGCGGCCCGGCGCCTGCAGGACGCAGGCGTGGACCGCGACGTGCGCGGCCGGCCCCGGCCCAGCGACCATGCCCCGGCCTGGGCGCTGCTGGCACTTGGGCAGGCCGGGGCCTGAACCGCCGCCCATCAGGCCTCAGGCGCCGGGCTCTCCGGCCAGCGCCCGCGCCAGGTAGGGCGCGGTCCGGCTGCCGTCCTGGCGCGCGACCTCGGCCGGCGTGCCCGCCGCCACGATGCGGCCACCGTCGCCGCCCGCACCGGGGCCCATGTCGATCACCCAGTCGCACGCCGCCACCACGCGCATGTCGTGCTCCACGACGACGACCGTGTTGCCCGCCGCAGCCAGTCCGTCGAGCTGCACCAGCAGGCGGTCCACGTCGGCCGGGTGCAGCCCGGTGGTGGGCTCGTCGAGCACGTACAGCGTGTCGCCGCGCTGCGGGCGCTGCAGCTCCGTGGCGAGCTTGATGCGCTGAGCCTCGCCGCCGCTCAGTTCCGTGGCCGGCTGGCCCAGGCGCAGGTAGCCCAGCCCGATGTCGCGCAGCAGCGCCAGCGGCCGCAGCACCGCGGGCTCTTGCGCGAAAGCATCGCAGGCCGCGTCCACAGTCAGGCGCAGCACATCGGCGATGTTCAGGCCGTTCCAGCGCACCTCCAGCGTCGCCGGGTTGTAGCGCGCGCCATGGCAGTCGGGGCAGGGCGCGTACACGCTCGGCAGGAAGAGCAGTTCCACGCTCACCGAACCCTCGCCCTCGCAGGTCGGGCAGCGCCCCGCCGCCACGTTGAAGGAAAACCGCCCCGGCCCGTAGCGCCGCCGCCGCGCGGCAGGCGTGGCGGCGAACAGCTTGCGCACCCCGTCGAACAGGCCCGTGTAGGTGGCGAGGTTGGAGCGCGGCGTGCGGCCGATCGGCTTCTGGTCCACGCGCACCAGCCGGCGGATGCCGGCCAGTTCCGCGATCCTCCCGGCCGTGGCGCCCACGGGATCGTCGGCGGCCCCGGGGTCGTCGTCCTGCGGCGCGGCATGGGGCGGCCCGCCGGGGCCATCCGCCGCGGAGCCGTCTTCGTCCCGCGCGTCCGCCAGCGGCGAGCCGAGCGCCTGTGCCACCAGCTCCACCAGCGCGCGGCTCACCAGGCTGGACTTGCCCGAGCCCGAGACCCCCGTCACCGCCGTAAGGCAGCCCGCGGGGAAGGCCGCATCGACGCCCTTCAGGTTGTGGCGCTCGATGCCTTCGAGCCGCAGCCAGCCCGCTGCCTCGCGCGGTGTGCGCTGCACCGGTGCCGGCCCGTCCCGCCCGGGAAACAGGTAGCGCCGCGTCTGCGAAGGCTGCACGGCGGCCAGCCCGTCCGGCGGGCCGCTATAGAGCACTTCGCCGCCGTGCATGCCCGCGCCGGGCCCCACATCCACGAGCCAGTCGGCCGCCCGCATGGTGGCCAGGTCGTGTTCCACCACGAACAGCGAATTGCCCGCGCGCTTGAGCCGGTGCAGCGCGGCCCGCAGTGCCTCGCCGTCCGCAGGGTGCAGCCCGGCGGAGGGCTCGTCGAGCACGTACACCACCCCGAACAACTGCGAGCCCAGCTGCGTGGCCAGCCGCAGGCGCTGCAGTTCGCCGGACGACAGCGAGGGCGTGGCGCGGTCCAGCGTCAGGTAATGCAGCCCCAGCTGCGACAGCGCGGCGATGCGCGCGCCGATCTCCTGCGCCAGCCGCTGGGCGGCCAGCACCTTCTCTTCCGACAGGTCCGGCGTGCGGCGCACGTCCGGCGCCGCCGCATGGGCCGAGCCGCCCGCGGCCACGCGGCGGGCGATATGGGCGCGGTGGCTGTCTGCGCCCGGGCGGGCCGGCGCGCGCGAGCCGCCGGACGGGCGCAGGCTGTCCCCCAGACGGCCTTCCGCCGCGGGCTGCAGCAGCCGGGCCAGCTCGCCGAGCGGCAGGCGTCCCAGCTCGGCGATGTCGTGGCCCGCGAAGGTGACGGACAGCGCCTCGGGCTTGAGGCGCTTGCCGCCGCAGGCCGGGCAGGGGCTGCCCACCAGGAAGGCCGCCGCGCGCTCGCGCATGCGGGCACTCTGGCTGTGGGCGAAGCTGTGCAGCACGTGGCGCCGCGCACTGCTGAAAGTGCCCATGTAGCTGGGCGGCGTGCCGGCCTTGCGCGCCGCCTGCGCGGCCTTGCGGTCCAGGCCCGCATAGACGGGCACCACCGGCTGCTCGTCGGTGAACAGGATCCAGTCGCGTGTCTTGCGCGGCAGGTCGCGCCAGGGCACGTCCACATCGTGGCCCAGCATGACGAGGATGTCGCGCAGGTTCTGGCCGCCCCAGGCGGTCGGCCAGGCCGCCACGGCGCGCTCGCGGATGGTGAGGCGGTCGTCCGGCACCAGGGACCGCTCCGTCACCTCGTACACCCGCCCCATGCCGTGGCAGTGCGGGCAGGCGCCTTCGGGCGTGTTGGGCGAGAAGTCTTCCGCGTACAGCATGGGCTGGCGCGCCGGATACTGCCCGGCGCGCGAATACAGCAGCCGCAGCAGGCTGGAAATCGTCGTAGCGCTGCCCACCGAGGAGCGCGCCGTCGGCGTGCCGCGCTGCTGCTGCAGCGCCACCGCGGGCGGCAGGCCGTCGATGGCGTCCACCTCGGGCGTGCCCGCCTGGTCGATCAGGCGCCGCGCATAGGGCGCCACCGATTCCAGGTAGCGGCGCTGCGCCTCGGCATACAGCGTGCCGAACGCCAGGGACGACTTGCCCGAGCCCGACACGCCCGTGAACACCACGAGTGCATCGCGCGGGATGTCCACATCCACGTTCCGGAGGTTGTGCTCCCGCGCGCCGCGCACGCGCACGAAGCCGTCGATGGATGGCGATGGCGATGTCTCCGCCGCGGGCCGGGACGGGCTGCGGGACGTGCGCCGGGGCTTGGGCTGTGATGGTGGTTGGGACTGGGAGGACATGGAGGCCTTTCTTCCTCGGGGCTCGGCCGTTGCCGGCCCGGGCGCCGACACCAAGACGGCGGCCACCGAAGGTCGAAGCTAGCACCGTCCGCCCCGTGTCCGCGCCAGCGGCGCGGCCCGTCCTCGCGTAGGACGAAGGCACCCGGCTCCGCGCCGGGGCCATGGCGCCGGGCGCGCCAGCTCAGGCGCGGGCTTTCCTGCGCGTATCGGGCAGCAAGGCCGTCGCCAGCCCCAGCAGCGGCAGGAACGACGTCACGCCATACACCCACACGATGCCGTGGATGTCCGCCAGGTCGCCCAGCCCGGCCGCCCCGATCCCGCCGATGCCGAACATCAATCCGAACATCAGGCCGGACACCAGCCCCACGCGGCCCGGCACGGCCTCCTGCGCATACACCACGAGCGCGGCGAAGGCGGAAGACATCACCAGCCCGATCACGACCGCGAGCACCGCCGTCCACGCGAGGCCCACATGCGGCAGTGCCAGCGCGAACGGCGCCACGCCCAGGAAAGAGATCCAGATCACCGCCTTGCGGCCGATGCGGTCGCCCACGGGCCCGCCCGCGAACGTGCCGGCTGCCACCGCCGCGAGGAACAGGAAAAGGAACAGCTGGCTGGTCTGCACGCCCACGTGGAAGCGCTCGATCAGGTAGAACGTGAAGTAGTTGGTGAACGAGGCGATATAGACGAACTTCGCGAACATCAGCACGCAGATCACGGCCACCGCCCGCACCACGCCGGCCCGGTCCAGCCCCTCGCTGCCGCTCCGCGCGAGCCCCCGGGCCTTCGCCGCCCCATGGTGGCGCACCCACACCGTGAGCCGGTACAGCACGAAGATCGCCAGCAGCGCCGCCACCATGAACCACGCGACCGCCGGCTGGCCGTGCGGGATCACGATCGCCGCCGTCAGCAGCGGCCCGATCGCCGTGCCCGTGTTGCCGCCCACCTGGAACGTGGACTGCGCCGTGCCGAACCGCCCGCCCGAGGCCAGCCGCGCGATCCGCGACGCCTCCGGGTGGAACGTGGCCGAACCCACGCCCACCACCGCGGCCGCGACCAGCAGCATCGGATAGCTGTGCGCCACGGCCAGCAGCGCGACGCCCAGCAGCGTCATGCACATGCCCGCCGGCAGCAGGTAGGGCTTGGGGTGCTTGTCGGTATAGAACCCGATCCAGGGCTGCAGCAGCGACGCCGTCACCTGGTAGACCAGCGCGATGATCCCGATCTGCCCGAAGCTCAGCGAGAAATTCGCCTTCAGCATCGGGAAGATCGACGGCAGCATCGCCTGGATCATGTCGTTGAGCAGGTGGGCGAAGGCTGCACCGCCGACGATGGGGAGCAGGAAGCCATGGGCCGTGGCGTCCTGCGTGGTTGGGGTGGCAGGGGCCGCAAAGGTGGGCGGGGCGAGGGGCGCGGGCTGCGCGGGGTCTGCGGTGGTGGCGGTCATCGTGGGGGAAATGGTTTTAAAGGCCAGGGCGGCTGGGGAAAAGCACCGAGCGTAAGCCGTGGGCCTGTGGCAGGTTCACGCGGTTTTGCCAATGTCTGTCGTGATCCTGCCATTGCGCATGGCGCCGAACGCCAGGAGCAAGGCATGGCGGGTCAGCGCGTTGGAAGTAGGCTCGCCGCATGCATAGCGATGACACCGCGCTGCTCGCGCATCTGCAAGCCCTCGAAACAGAACTGCACCGGCCGGCAACCCGCAGGGACGCCGCGCGTCTCGACGCACTGCTGCACAGGGATTTCGGGGAGATCGGGCGATCCGGCGTGGCCTACACCAAGGCCGACGTGCTGGCGCAGTTGTCCCTGGAGGCCCCGCATGCCGATGTCGTCGCAGGCGGGTTTGAGCTGAGGCGGCTGGGCGAGGCGGTCGCGCTGCTCACCTACCGCTCGGCGCATCGGATGGAGGACGGGATGTTGCAGCGGCTGACCCTGCGCGCGTCCATCTGGGAAAGATCGGAAGGGCAGTGGCGCATGCGGTTCCACCAGGGAGCCCCTGCCGCAGCTTCGGTGGCCAGCCTCGCCTCTCTGTCGCAATTTCTGCCGCCAGGCGGTTCCTGACGCAATTGGGTGCCATGTGATTCCGGGGTGTTGACCTGGATGGAAACATTGTGATACAAGAATTCGGAATTTGCTTATTTCCTTTCGTTATACTGTCATGAAAACCGGCTCTCAGTGAAGCCGCAACGCAGGCCACGTTCCTGCATCGATCCCGGGACAGGACCGTGGATCGTTCGAATATTTCTTAGGGAGGGGGCATACCATGAGAATCCATGGAAATGGGGCACACGGTCTGGCAGTGGCCAGGGGCACGCAGGAGCGCTCCCGGTTGGATGTCGATCATTCCAAAAAGATCGCGCAACGCGCCCGAATCCGGTGCCTGACGGTAACGGCTGAAAGCCACTTCGGCCACCTGGGCCCCGATTTCTCCGCCATAGATATTCTGACGGTCCTCTACGGATCGGTCATGGCATCCCGTTCTTTCAACGACCCGTTGCGAGACCGTTTCGTCCTCAGCAAAGGGCATGCTGCCTTGGCCCTTTATTCGGTATTGATCGAATTGGGGCTTTGGGACGAAGGCATGCTGCTGGATTATGGCCGTTCAGGGGGATTGCTCGGCGGCCATCCTTCTTCCTCCATTGGCGGAATCGAAACCTGTACCGGTGCGCTGGGGCATGGATTGCCTTTCGCCACGGGTGCGGCTGCCGCTGCATCGGCCAATGGCAGCAGGCACAGGACGTTTGTCCTTCTCGGAGACGGCGAATTGCAGGAGGGGAGCAATTGGGAGGCGGCGATGTTTGCGAGCGCACGGCGCCTCGGTGATCTGACGGCCATTGTGGATCGCAACGGACTGCAGCAAGGACGCGGCACGGAGCAGGTCAATCCCTTGGGGCCTCTGGCAGACAAATGGCGCGCTTTCGGCTGGGACGTCGAGGAAATCGACGGTCATGACCACGGCGCCATTTTCGACGGTCTTGCCCGGGGTGGGCGTTCAACGCAGCCGCGGTGCCTGATCGCGATGACAAAAAAGGGCAAAGGTGTTTCTTTCATGGAGGGGAATGCAGCATGGCACCACAAACTGCCTTCGCCAGCGGAGGCTGCGCAGGCGCTGGAAGAGTTGAGCCGATGAACGTGGACGAGGGCTTGGAAGATCCCAAGGACGCCTTCGCCGAGGAAGTGCTGAATCTCGCCAGGCACGACCCCAGGGTTTGCCTGGTAATCAACGATTGCCTGTCTTCGACGAATGCCAAATTCTTTCTGGAAGAGTTTCCGGATCGGGTTTTCGACGTCGGTATTGCCGAGCAGAACATGGTGGGCGTGGCGGCAGGCCTGGCCAGTGGCGGGATGATCCCGTTTGTCTGCGCGGCGTCATGCTTCCTTTCAGGGCGAGCGCTGGAGCAGATCAAAGTGGACATCGCCATGTCGAAGGCCAACGTGAAGCTCTGCGGTTTCAGCAGCGGGTTCACCTACGGCTCGCTCGGGGCGACGCACCACGCGATCGAGGACATCGCGTGGATCCGCGTCCTTCCGAATGTCCGCTTCGCCGCGCCATGCGACGCGCGCGAGGCGAGGGCTGTGGCCAGGGCCCTGCATGCGCACGAGGGGCCGGCATTCGTCCGACTGGCGCGAGGTGGTCGGCGGAACATTACCAGCCGCGATGAGTATCGGTTCGGCCACGCCGAGAGGCTGCGTGACGGACGCGATGTCGCGCTGCTGGGTACCGGTTCGATGGTGCATAACCTCGTCCAGGCCGCGCGGCTCCTGGAGGATGACGGCATCACGTGCCGCGTTCTGAATTTCTCCAGCATCGCACCGCTCGATACGGCAGCCATTGTCCAGGCCTGCCGGGATACCAGGGGAATCGTATGCGCCGAGGAGCACCAGGTCGGGGGAGGCCTGTTCGGTGCCGTTGCGGAGGTGGTCGTCAGCCGCGCGCCGGCACCGATGCTGGCTCTCGGAGTGCCGGGTGTATTCGCGCCGGTAGGCGACAGCAGCGACCTGCTCAGGCATTTCGGGCTGGAGCCCGTGCAGATGGCATCGCGTGTGCGGCACTGGCTGGCTGCGATGAATCTTGAAAACAAGGAAATGGCCAGTGCATAAACAACCACTATTGCCGGAGGCTGCGCCCCAGGTCAGTTTCGACGACAAGCCCACCAGCACTTTCTTCGTGGTCTCGGGACCCGGCGGTACGGGAAAAACCACCCTGATCAAACGTTGGCTCCGCGACTCTCCCGACCTGGGTTATGTCCCCAACGTCACGACGCGCGCCCCGCGTTCCTCCTCTGCCGTCGATGAGTCTGGATTCTACGAGTTCGTATCGAGGCACGAATTCCAGGAAATGGTCAAGGCGGAGGCCTTCGCGCAATGGGTGAATCCTTCGGAAGGAAAGTACTACGGTACGCCGATCAAACCCTTGCAGGAGGCCATTGCGGCGGGAAAGGACCTGGTGTTCGACTACACGCCGCAGCTGTATATCAACCTTCGCCGCCAATTCAGGGAGCAGGTCGTCGGGATATTCGTCATTCCACCGACCTTCGAGGAGCTTCTTGTGCGTCTCGAGAAACGGGGGACGGAGCGGGGCGAGGAGCTCTATATCAAGCAGCAGATGGCCCTGCAGGACCTCAGCTACGTCGATGAACACGAATACCACCTCGTCAATAAAGACCTGGATGGCAGTCTTGCGGTTCTCAAGGCGATACAAATCGCCGAAAGGCACAGGCTCACCCGCTTGAGAAACGTGGGGCCGACCTGCAAGAAGCTCTCGCCGCGTTCGATGATGTTCTACTACGATCCATTGTTCGAGCGTGTCAACCGCATCGCACAACTGCAGCCGCAAAATGCCGATGCAGAATGAATACTGTGAATTGATCTCGCTGCTTTCGGTGCAGGATGCCAAGATCCAGGCTTATCGGAGCGATTTCGTTTCGGAGGAAGCGTGGGACATCCTGTGCCGGGTCTGGGGCGATCGTGCGGGCGAATTCGTCTACGGGCATTCATTCGTGCTGATCAAGCCCGAGGCCCTGGCCAGGCGTTGCAGCCAGTCAGTGCTCCTGTTCCTGCAAAAGAAGAGGCTGGTACCTGTTGCGGTGACACCGGTATCCGTTGACCGGAATGCCGCACACCTCATATGGCGTTTTCAGTGGAATGCCGCGACGGTGGATCGGGTGCGGTTGACCAATATGGTCAATGCGCAAAGCGATTCCATCCTGGTTATGGTGCGTGACGCTGACCATGGGGTGGTTCCCGCGTCGGTCAAGCTCTGGGGCATGAAAGGATCGGCCCATGCCGAGCGGCGCAATGAACAGCATTTACGCACCTTGCTCCGCATGCACAACCGGATGCTGGGTTTCGTCCACACGCCCGACGAGCCGGCGGATCTCGTTCGTGACCTGTCGATTCTGCTCGGAGGTCCGGCCCTGGTTGCGCTGATGCGCGACTGCGCCGCCGCTCCCGCGAAGTCCGCTGTCGATCTCGCCGCCAGCGTATGCGCCGAGGTGCTGCGCATCGAGGCTGCATCGCGGAAGAACGAAATCGATCCCGCGCGCTCCATGGGGCGGCTCCAGGATGCCTTGGGCCAGAGGTCTCCCGGGCTTCGCGCGCTCGCGGATGCCATGCAAAGCAATACCAAGCTACCGCTCGATGCGGTCCTCGAAGCGGTCGATGGCGGGTTGGCGCAGCCATGGGACATGCTCACCATCGCGTCCGAAGTGATCCGGCACGACAGGCCCGGTGTCAAGCCCCTGATCGATGCACGCGCGGTCGGCGAAGTCACTTCGCGGTGGGCCGAGCACGGCGCAGTTCTGAAAAACGCACTCGATGAATCGATTCATGCCTTCTAGAGATGAGGAACGCGGGCAGGTCTACAGCCTGCTCAACGGCAACGTGCACCTGTCCAGTGACTTCATTCTGGACAATGCCTACCTGCGGGATGGAGATGCGGCCTTCGTCGGCGGCTCGTTGATCGAGGGCATCGGAAATTCCATGTCCGACGTGGATGTCCATGTGGTGACCGATGAGCTTCGGCGGGAGCGGGACATCGCACTGGACAGGCACTACAGGACACTCAGCACGGACCGTTCGATCCTGACGGGGACGGCGCCAACGGCGGAGGTGTTCCTCATCCACACCGTCGTGCCCTCCACGCACATCAAGGTGGACATCGAATACCGCTCGAAGGCCGATATGGACGCCCTGGTGTCCCAGGTCCGCAGTACCTTCGATTACGCCACCCGATCGCTGGTGCTGCTCACGAAGTACATGAGCGCTCGCGACATGGCCTTCGTGCATCGGCTCTTCCATTCGCATGGACTGGCCGGCAAGGCCTATCTCGACGACCTGCGCGACCGCATAGGTCTCAAGGTATTCCAGTACCTGATGTACCGCTGGAAGGCTTCCGATTTCTCGGTGCTGCTCGACATCGTCGGCGCGTGGAATGAGGGCGAGTGGGCCCGCTGCGCCGATCTTGCGCGCGAGAACATGGTCACCCAGTTCCATGCATACACGCATCTGTGCGGAAACACCAATTACCACAGGAAGTGGATCGTCCGGTATGGCGCGAGGGCGGGCGTGGATGCCTGGCTCTACGAGCGCTATCTGCATTTGCTGCTGGCCGGCTGCGGACGGGATGCCGGGGAGACGAAGGCGTACATACTCGCCACCATCGATTTCATCGATGAACTTTTCGAGGCCAGCCGCCTGCTGCTTCAGGCCGAACCGCTGTTTCCCTCCGGTGCGCTGGCGAAGGAGCGTATCGCCGCTTTCTTCCAGCATGAGACGGAAGAATATTCGGACATGGAAATGCAGTACCGCCTGAGGGTGTATGAACCCACCGGCAACGCGACGCGGGCATGGTTCGCATGAGTGAAGTGCGGCCTCTCGTCGGCGTTTCATGCTGCCTGCGCGGCATCGCTTTTGGTGACTACCCTCCGACGCCTCATCACACCGTATTCCACAAGTACGTGGACTATGTTCTCAACGAACTGCAGGCGGTACCTGTCCTGATTGCGGCTACACCGTCGCTTGGCGGGCCTGCCGGCGCACTTTCATTGCTCGCCGAACGTCTGGATGGGGTGTTGTTCACGGGGTCGCCGAGCAATGTGGGACTGCGGCGCCGAGGCGATGAACTGATCGAGATCGAACCTGTCGGCCAGCCGGACAGGGCGCGCGACGAGACAACCCATTGGCTGATCCGGCATTGCCTGTCGCAGGGAGTACCCATGCTGGGGATTTGCCGTGGAATGCAGGAGATGAATGTGGCCTGTGGCGGGGGATTGCATGAACAGGTCCACGAGCTGGGATGTTTCGAAGACCATCGGTCGGACAAGTCGCTTCCCTACCAGGAAAGATACAAGGCGCGCCATCCGATTCGCATCCACAGGGGAAGCTACTTGAGCGAATTGATCGAACGGTCGGGCCACATGGGCCTGGAGCAGAAGGTGAACTCCCTGCATTCGCAGGCGGTGTCGGACCTGGGGGAGGGGGTCGCCGTTCAAGCTATCAGCGAGGACGGCTTGACCGAAGCGATCGTCCTGACCCGTGCGCGTGAATTCGCGATGGGCGTTCAGTGGCACATCGAATGGGGAGCGAGCGCGGGCGATCTGGACAAGGTCATTTCCAGTGCCTTTCGTGCAGCGTGCGTTGGCCGGGCCCGGCGCACGGATCGCAAGGCGGTGCCATGAGCAGCGGGTTCATTCCTGGTGCTGCAGACCAGGGCCTGACCGGAAAGGTCGCGATCATTACAGGAGCGTCCAGCGGCATCGGCATGGCGCTGGCGGGCAAGCTGGCGGACAGGGGAATGCAGCTCGTTCTGCATGGTCGCCGCGAAAGCCGTTTGAAATCGCTCGCATCCCGATATACCGGCATCGAATGGATCGCTGGCGATCTGACCGAGGGCGACGCATGCTCGCGATTGCTCGAGCGAGCGGTGAGCTGTTTCGGCCGGGTCGATTTCGCCGTCAACAATGCCGGTGTCAACCATACCGGGACCATCGAGCAGATCGATATCGATCAGGTCTGCGCCATGTCCCGCATCAATGTCGAGGCAGCCTATCGGTTCACATACACCCTGCTGAAGCAGTTCCGCGGGCAGGAACATGGTCACCTGATACACACCACCAGCATCATGGGCCACAAGGTGCGGGAGACCGCCGGGGCCTATGCGGGTACGAAACATGCCATCGAGGCGCTGTGCGAAGCCCTGCGCATGGAGCTCGCCCGCAGCCGAATCAAGGTGTCGTGCGTCGCCCCGGGCCTCGTGGAGACGGAACTGCACCGCGATGCGGCGGTGCGGCCGGCAGTCGCCCGGAACATTGCCCGGCCGCTCCAGCCGGATGACGTTGCCGAGAGGATTCTCTGGCTCATGCTGCAGCCTCCCCACATCAACGTACCTCAACTCATCGTGCTTCCCCAGGATCATCCGATCTGACGGAATTTCTCCAATCCCTGCCCGAAGAACTTCATCTTGGATACCGTATCACTAGGCCTCGTCATGCTCTCCGCGGTGATGCATGCGGCATGGAATCTCTTCGTCAAGAAGGATGAGGACAAGTTTCTTTCGCTGACCGTGATGGCGGCTACCTCCGGCGGCATCTGCCTGGCGATGCTGCCATTTTTCCCAGGCATGGACCCGGCGGCCTGGAAGTGGCTCGCGGTCTCTGCACCGCTGCATGCCGGTTACCGGATCTGTCTCAGCGCGGGCTACAAGCACGGAGACATGAGCCAGGTATATCCCATTGCCCGCGGTGCCACGCCGCTGATGGTGACGGCGATCTCGGTCCTGTTGCTGGGCACCGTGCTGGCACCCTGGAAATACGTGGGAATCGCCGTCATCGGGGTAGGCATCATGGGCCTGTCGTTCTCCCGGGGGCTTCCGAAAGGGAATGAAGGCCGGGCCATAGCCTTCGCACTGGGCACCTCGGCATTCATCGCGGTGTTCACCTTGCTGGACAGCGAGGGTGCACGCGTGAGCGGACAGGCGCTCACCTATGTGCTGTGGTTGTTCGTCCTCGAAGGGGTGCTGATGCTGCTGGTCGCGGCAGCGGCGGGTTCCAGGAAGCTGCAATCCTACGTCGCGAGAAATGGCCGAACTTGCCTGGTCAACGGCTTCGTGATGTCGGCAGCCCACGGGCTCGTGATTCTCGCGCTGTCGCGGAGCCAGCCCGCGCTGGTTTCGGCGCTGCGCGAGACAAGCGTTGTATTCGGGGCCCTATTCGGTGCCGTCTTCCTGAAGGAGAAAGTGGTCGGGATGCGGCTGGCCTGCACATTGTTCGTGACGGTCGGCCTCGTGCTGAGCGTGCTCGGCTGAGCCCGGGGCGCGGTGGCGATGCGGCTCGATGGCCAGACCGCTACGCGCCGAAGGCCGATGACCAGGCGTTGAATATGTCGGCCGCCAGATCGGTCCCGTCTTCCAGGCCGAGCCAGAACCGCGCAATGCAGCCAGCACCGGGATGTCTTTCTGCAAACTGCCGCGTGGATGCGTTCTCCTTGCCGTAGAACATGACCAGGCTTGTCGGACCTCCCCACGAGAAGCCAAAGTGAAAGAGCGTCAAGGCTTCGAGAAACGCCTCTATTTTTTCGGTTTCGACCGCTGCGTCGAAGGCAATGCTGAACAGGCTGGTGGCACCCGTGAAATACCGTTTCCAATGGTCGTGGCCCTGGCTGCCGCGGAAAGCCGGATGCATGACGGCCACGATCTCCTTCTTCCCGGAAAACCACTCCGCGAGGCGCAAGGACGCTTCCGTGTTGGCCGCGTACCGAAGGCTCAGCGTGGGCAGGCCCCTGAGCACCAGATAAGTATCATCCGGCGAGACGTGCATGCCGAGAAAATGGCGCGTCTCGTACAGGCTGCGGGAGATGTCCTCGCGTGCGCTGGCCACGCTTCCCATCACCAGATCCGCGCCGCCGGACTGCAGCTTCGTCAGCGCCTGGATGGATACATGAAAGCCGAGTTCAAACGCGCGCAGGTGCAGTCCTGCGCTGTACGTATTGTCGATCGCGGCAATGCATCCCCGTTCACCTGCGAACCCGGCGAGGCGTCGAAGATCCGGAACTTCCATGGTGACCGAACCCGGTGCCTCGACGCACAACAGGCGGGTGGATGGTGGAATGGCGTCGCTCCACGTATCGGGCACCATGGGGTCATACAGCGCAATTCCGATGCCGAAGCGATGAAACACGTTCCGCAGCATTTGCTGAGCGGTTCCATAGCCGTTCGCCGGCATCGCGACGACGTCGCCAGGAGACAGCAGGGACATGCAGATCAGTGCATAGGCCGCAAGTCCGGAAGACACCACGAGCGCCTGTTGGGCGCCTTCGATCCGCGCGAGCCTGGTTTCCAATTCGCACGCTGCCCGGCAGCCGTCTCTGCCGTAGGGTGGTTGGCTGCGATTGCGCCAATCGGCACTCTTCAGCTGCGCGAGGGTGGGCAGGAAAATGGTGGACGCGCGGTGGACCGGGGGAAGCGCCGAGGCAGGATCATCGGATTCCGTGCCGGCAATCGGCTGTGACAGCAATGTCCGGGGTGTATGGTGTTGCATCCAGGAGCGAAATTGGTATTCACGTGGAAGGGTGACGAGACTTGAGGCGATTCACGATAGCTAAAAATTACCCGGTGCTTCCGGGCAAATGGGCGGATTCCCTCAAATTCTCCATGTTGGGCCTGGCCTCGTTTCTTGGTGGCCGGCGTTGGGGGCCGGCGCACGACGAGTGGCTGCGGCGATGGCTTCCCCTGCTTCGCCAGAGTGTAGGTGAGGGGGTGATCATCGAACTCGGCTGCGGCAATGGAGCAGATCTCGCGATGCTGGTTGCCGAAGGGTTTTCAGTGATCGGCGTGGATCGTTCACCGGCCGCGATCGCCGAAGCGGGGAAAAGGATTGCCCCGCAGTTCCTGTATTGTCAGGACCTCCGCGATGAGTTCCCGATGGCTGCCCACCATGCGAGCGCCGTGATCGCAAGCCTCTCGCTGCACTATTTTTCCGTTGAACAGACGCAGGAAGTGATGCACCGCATACGGGGTTGTCTTGCCCCTGGAGGCATCTTTCTTTGCCGGGTGAATTCAACGCAGGATGTTCATTTCGGCGCGGTCGGTAATCGCCCGGTGGGAGAGGGTCAGTACCTCGTGCATGGCGAATTGAAGCGCTTTTTCGATGAAGCGGCGGCCCGTTCCCTCTGCGGCGAAGGCTGGGATGTCGTCAGTGTTCAGGAAAAAACGATACAGCGCTATGCGCTGCCCAAGGTCGCCTGGGAAATCGTTGCGCGCCGCTCTGGTTGAGCCTGTGGGTCGGGATGGTGGGCGGCCCCGCACGAAAAAAAACCGGCTCAATGAAGCCGGTTCTTCCACGAAAAAGCGGGAGGGCTCAGTAACGGCCGCCGCCGTAGCCGCCATTGCCATAGCCCACGTCGGAGCGCTTGTTCACCGCGTAGCCGACCGGGCTGTAGCCACCCGGGCCGCCGTTTGCCTCACGCGGGCGGGCCAGGTTGACGACGATGGAGCGTCCATCGACGGACAGGCCGTTCAGGCCGGTGATCGCCGACTGCGCGTCTTCGGCCGAGGACATTTCCACGAAACCGAAACCCTTGGAGCGACCGGTTTCGCGGTCCGTCATGATCTTGGACGAAGTGACGCCGCCGAACTCCGCGAAATTGCTGCGCAGGCTTTCATCGGTCACGGAATAGGGCAGGTTGCCCACATAGATTTTGCAGCTCATGAGGAGCCTTTCTGAAAGAGGGCGGACGAGGAGCCCGCAGGGGGAATGTCGAGCCTGGCGAGCCGGGCGATGATCCCTCGACCGTCAGGGCGAGAGGGCGTCTGCGACAGCAGAGGTCAACAGACCGGAGGGTGCGACATGCACGTTTGCAGCCAGCCCTGGGTGACTGCAAAGAGTCGGGCGGCTTCGCGCGAGGCGAATGTCTTGTCGAAACGGAACACCCGGCAGTAGCTGCCGCTGCTTTGGGCTCGATGGACCGCGAAGGAGGCGCGGAAGCGACCGCAGCTGGTCGGATGTGTCGCGGGCGAGACGACGTACTTGCCCATGGAAATGGCGGTATTTGGGATCTGGAGCATTCAATGACGCAGGTCGAAACCGGCCCGCGTGAGCTTCTGGACAGTCGGGGAATCTGCAGCTCAGCAGGTCCGCCGTGCGACGGAAGTCGCCATATCTCTGCGAGGTGGTGTTTCTCCGGGCAGAGCTTTCTGGTGGCGGTACGGTGGAGTGGCCGCCAGACCAGAACAACGTCCATCATACCACTCAGTAATTTTGTTGGTGTCCAGTATTCCTGTTGGTTTTGAAAACCCGGAAGCTCTATTCACGCTCTAGGCAACGTCGGCACGCGCAGATGTGCCGACGCGTCCCTTTTCCGCCAGGTGATCCAGCAGACGATCGAGGGCCAGTCGATATTGCTCCTGCAGCGTCTGGGTCTGCCCATGTCTGGCCGAGGCAAGGGCCAGGCCGCTGCCATGCGCATGGTCAACCAGAATGTCTCGCCACAGGATGGGCTCGGCCGTGATCCCGGCAAGCAAGGTTGTCAGGCGGTCGGTGATCTGGCGGGTCACTCCTGCAAAGGCTTCCGGTGTCGTGAAGATCGCCAGTGTGAGCTGGGGATGGCGGCCTACGGCAAGGTAGTAGCGAAAGAGCAGCTCCTGGATTTCTGCCCGACGGTCCGGCGACTCCTCCACTGCTTCCATGACTTCCGCGTACACACGGTCCGACAGCGCGCGCAGCAACCCGGCATGATCGCCAACGTGGTGGTAAAGGCTCATCGGCGTGACGCCCAGCCGTGCGGCCAGGGTGCGAAGCGTCAAGCCGTGCCCTCCACTCTCATCCAGCAGCGTCAGCGCAGTGGCGAGAATATCGTCCTGCGTCATGCCCTTCCCGTGCCTCGGGCGCCCACGCGGGCGGGTCATGGCGCCAGCCGATAGGTGGATTGCACCAAACCCGAAGGGAAGCTGCGGCTGGACACCAGCTTCAGATCGATGCCGCGGGATAGGGCACCAAACAGTGGCCTGCCCGAGCCGATCAACACGGGGACGGTAGTGATCACCATGTCGGCAATCAACCCGTCGCGCAGAAACGACTGGACCACCTGGCCTCCATCGACATACACCCGGTGTACGTTCTGCCGAGCCAGCGCCTGCATCTCTTCCTTGGGCGTGCGACTGGAAAACCGGACCTTGTCCTTCAACGCTTCGGGAACGGGGGCATCGACCAGTTGCCTGGACAGTACCACCACAGGTAAGTCGTAAGGCCATCGGTCGAAGGTCAGTGCTTTCTCGTAACTGCCGCGACCCATCACGATCGCACCTTTGTCCGCGATGAACGCCGGGTAGCCATGGTCCTCTGTCGGATCATCGCGCTGCAACAGCCAGGCGATGTCTCCATCGTGGCGGGCGATGTAGCCGTCCAGGCTGATGGCTATGAAAACGTGAGCGGTGATCGTTGGCATCCTTTAAATATATACGATGTATATATTTGGGCGAATCCGGGGGAATCCCGGGGCCGGGCGGATCAGCCGGGGGACGCCTCCGTTCGGCCGGGTGCTCTCGACGTTGACAGTGCGATTGAGGCAGGCAAGACCATCAAGCCGCCTTCTCCACATGCCCCTGCCGCGTGTACAGAAAATCGATCACCGCCTTCCGGCACTGCAGGTACACCGCATCCTCCGCCAGCTGCACCCGGCTCCTCGGCCGCGGAATCTCCACCGCCAGCACTTCGCCGATCGTCGCCGCCGGCCCGTTGGTCAGCATCACGATCTTGTCGGAGAGCAGCACGGCCTCGTCCACGTCGTGGGTCACCATCACCACGGTGCTCTGCGTGCGCGCCACGATCTCCAGCAGTTCGTCCTGCAGCTTGGCGCGGGTGAGGGCGTCCAGGGCGCCGAAGGGTTCGTCCATGAGCAGTACCTGGGGCTCCATCGAAAGAGCCCGGGCGATGCCCACGCGCTGCTTCATGCCGCCGGAGATTTCGCCGGGTCGCTTGTGCGCGGCGTGGGTGAGGCCCACCAGCGCCAGGGCAGCGGCGGTGCGTTCCTTCAGGCGCGCCTTGGTTTCGGTGGCGCCGAAGACGCGCTCCACGGCCAGGTACACGTTGCCTTCGCAGGTGAGCCAGGGCAGCAGGGAGTGGTTCTGGAAGACCACGGCCCGGTCCGGGCCCGGGCCCTTGATTTCCTTGTTGGCGCAGATCAGGGTGCCGGCCGTGGGCGTGGTGAGGCCCGCGATCAGGTTCAGCAGGGTGGACTTGCCGCAGCCCGAGTGCCCGATGAGCGAGACGAATTCGCCCTTGGCGATGGCCAGGTCGATGCCGCGCAGCGCGGGGAACAAACCCTTGGTGGTCTTGAAGGTCTGCTCCACGCCCTGGATTTCGATGAACTTGCTGTTGAGGGATGCATGCATGGTGGACTCCAGTGCAAGGTGGATCGGGGCGGTCAGGCCTTGACCTCTTCGAACGAGAAGGCCGTGGCGAGCTTGACCAGGGCGTATTCGAGCAGCAGCCCGACGATGCCGATCACGAAGATGGCGATCAGGATGTTCTTGACGTTCAGGTTGTTCCACTCGTCCCACACCCAGAAGCCGATGCCCACGCCGCCGGTCAGCATCTCGGCGGCGACGATCACGAGCCAGGCGGTGCCGACGGCCAGGCGCACGCCGGTGAGCATGTAGGGCAGCACCGAGGGAAACAGGATGGTGGTGGCGATCTTCCATTCGGAGAGGTTGAGCACGCGCGCCACGTTCATGTAGTCCTGCGGCACGCGCTGCACGCCCACGGCGGTGTTGATGATCATCGGCCAGATGGAGCAGATGAAGATGGTCCAGATGGCCGCGGGGTTCGCGCCCTTGAAGACCAGCAGGCCGATCGGCAGCCAGGCCAGGGGCGAGACCGGGCGCAGCAGGCTGATGAGCGGGTTGAACATGCGCGAGAGGAAGGTGAAGCGCCCGATCACGAAGCCGGCCGGGATGCCCACCACCGCCGCGAGGCCGAAGCCCACGGCCACGCGCTCCAGCGAAGCGAGCACGTTCCAGCCCACGCCCTGGTCATTGGGGCCGTTGCGGTAGAACGGGTTGCTGAAGATCTCCACCGCCTGTTTCCAGGTGTCCGCCGGGGTGGGGATGCTGCCGTTGGTGACGGACGAGACGATGGCCCACACCACGAGCAGCAGGCCCAGGCCGCAGGCGGGCGGCAGCACCGCCAGCCAGAAGCGCCGCAGGGCGGCGGAGGTGTCGCGCGGCGCCGGGGCGGCCGCGGCGGAGGCTTGGGGAGAGGCGGTCTTCATCGTGGGTGCGGTGGAGGAGGGGGCCGGGGCGGAATGCGCGGCGGCGGCTGCGGTGGCGGGCTCCGGGGGAGCATGGAAGACGGCGCTGACCATGGTGAACTCCTTCGCGGTGATCGGGGTGGAGGTGCCGGCGCTCAGGCCTTGATCTTGAAGCCGTCGGCGTATTTCGCGGGATCCTTGCCGTCCCAGACGATGCCGTCCACCAGCTTGCTGGTGCGCATCTCGCTCTTGGGCAGGGGCACCTTGGCGGCCGCGGCGGCCTGCTTGTAGAGGTCGATGCGGTTGATGGACTTCGCGACGCCGAGGTAGTCGGGGTGGTCCTTGATCAGGCCCCAGCGCTTGTGCTGGGTGAGGAACCACATGCCGTCCGACAGGTACGGGAAGTTCACCGCGCCGTCGTTGTAGAACTTCATGTAGTCGGGGTCGTCCCAGGTCTTGCCCAGGCCGTCCTGGTAGCGGCCCAGGATGCGCTGGTTGATGGCGTCCACGCCGGTGTTCACGTAGGCCTTGCCTGCGATGGTCTCGGCCATCTTGTTCTTGTTGGCCAGGCTTTCGTCGATCCAGCGGCCGGCCTCCAGGATGGCGGCCGTCACGGCGCGGGCCGTGTTGGGGTACTTCTGCACGAATTCGGACGTGGTGCCCAGCACCTTCTCGGGGTGGTCCTTCCAGATCGCCTGAGTGGTTGTGGCGGTGATGCCGATGCCGTCCATGATGGCGCGGTGGTTCCAGGGCTCGCCCACGCAGAAGCCGTCCATGTTGCCCACGCGCATGTTGGCCACCATCTGCGGCGGCGGCACGGTGATGACCTTGGCGCCCTTCATCGGGTCGATGCCGTTGGCCGCCAGCCAGTAGTAGAGCCACATCGCGTGCGTGCCGGTGGGGAAGGTCTGCGCGAAGGTGTAGTCGCGCTTTTCCGTGGCCATGAGCTTGGCGAGCGAGGCGCCGTTCACCGCGCCCTTCTCGGCGAGCTTCTTCGAGAGCGTGATCGCCTGGCCGTTGTTGTTGAGGGTCATGAGCACGGCCATGTCCTTCTTGGGGCCGCCCACGCCCAGGTGCACGCCATAGACCAGTCCGTAGAGCACGTGGGCGAAGTCCAGTTCGCCGTTCACCAGCTTGTCGCGCACGCCGGCCCAGCTGGCTTCCTTGCTGGGGATGATCTTCACGCCGTACTTCTCGTCGATGCCCAGCACCGAGGCCATCACCACGCTGGCGCAGTCCGTGAGCGGGATGAAGCCGATCTTCACTTCCTTCTTCTCGGGCGCGTCGGAGCCCGCGGCATGCACCAGGGAGCGCAGCGCCGGGCTCACGCCCGCGGCGCCCACCGCGGCGGCCTGCAGCACGGTGCGGCGGTGGAGGCTGGTTTTCGAGAGGTCGGTCATCGGGGCTTCCTTGAAGAGTGAAATAAAAAAAGGCGTCCACACCTCCGCGCGGTCGTGGCCGCGAGGGGTGGGGACGCCTTTGTCCGGTGGTCGGGACGCCATCCGCCGTTGGATGGAAAGCCCGAAGACCCAGCGATGGGTGCTGGCGGGGGTTATGCAAGGCTTATGCCAGCAGGCCCGCCACCGGACGCCTCCGTGCTGCGATGCGGGAGCGGCCTGGAAAGCCCTGACGCCGGAGCCTGAATGGTGCAGGGCGGCAGCTTCCCGCACCCTCTTCGTGCATCAGCCCAGCAGCTCGAAGGCATCGAGCATGCGCTGGGCGACTTCCGCGAGCTTCAGGCCTTTGTCCATCGCGAGCTTGCGCAGCTTGTCGTAGGCGGCCTGCTCCGTGAGGCCGTGGCGCTGCATGAGCAGGCCCTTGGCGCGGTCGATGGTCTTGCGGTCCTGCAGGGCGCTGCGGGCGTCGGCCAGTTCGGCCTTCAGGGCCTGCTCGTGCTGGAAGCGCGCCATCGCCACGTCCAGGATGGGGCGGATGCGCTGCGGCGCGAGCCCGGCCACGATGTAGGCGGTCACGCCTGCGGCCACGGCATCCCGCACGTGGGAGGTGTCCTCGTCGTTGGTGAACAGCACGATGGGGCGGGGCGCCTCGCGCGTGGCCATCACCACATGCTCCAGCGCATCGCGCGCGGCGCTTTCCGCGTCCACGATGACCATGTCGGGCTGCAACTGGGCGATGCGCTCGCTCAGGAACACATCCGCCGGCAGCGTCGCCACCAGGTTGAAGCCGTTTTCCAGCAGGCCGATGCGCAACGCGCGCGAACGCTCGGCCTGCTCCCGGGCATGCTCGTCCTCCTCCCCGGACGTGGACAGGTCCGGGGCCACCACCACGATGCGCAGCGACTCGTTCATACGCCCAGCCTACAGCAAGAAACACGCCAAATTGGTGCAGCGGACCGCGTCGCACCGGGATTGGAACTTGCTATCAGGCAGGAGTTACCCGATAGCGTACGGGGCAAGGCTCTTATATACCTTGCGTCCCATGAATCAACCGAACTCAATGGATGGAGCGACCGTTATGCAGAGGACGAGGCTGGGGATGGGCGGAGTGGCGGGTGCCGGCACGGGCCGCCGCGCGGTGCTGGCGGGGCTGGCCGGGGCGTGCGCTGCGGCGCTGGCGCTGGGCGGCTGCAGCCGCGTGCCGGACACGGTGAAGATCGGCGTGGCCCAGCCGCTGTCGGGGCCGCTCGCGGCGCTGGGGCAGGACATGCTCAATGGCGTGAAGCTGGCGGTGGACGAACTGAACCAGTCCGGCTTCAGGGTGGATGGCAAGCGCGTCACCCTGGAGGTGGTGGCCCAGGACGACCGCGCGGACGCCGCCACCGGCAAGACCGTGGCGCAGCAACTGGTCGAATCGGGCGTGGTGGCCGTGGTGGGCCACCTGAATTCCGGCGTCAGCATCGAGGCTGCACCCATCTACGCCGCCCAGGGCATCCCGCAGCTGGCCATCTCCACCCATCCGCGCTTCACCGAGCTGGGGCTTCCCGGCACCTTCCGGCTCGTCGCCAACGATGCCCTGCAGGCACGGGCCATGGGCTCGTTCGCCGCCACGCAGCTCTCCGCGTCCAGCTACGCGGTGCTCGACGACGGCACGCCGTACGGCAAGGGCCTGGCGGACGGGGCCGCGACCCAGCTGGCCCAGGAAAAGCGCAAGGTCACCGTGCGCGAATCCTTCGATGACAAGACCACCGACTTCAAGGCACTGGCCGGCAAGCTCCAGCAGGAGCGGGTGGACGTGATCGTCACCACCCTCAACGACTTCCAGGTGCTCGCCCTCATCGATGCGCTGGTGCAGGCGAACTACACCCGCGTCAACATCCTGGGCGGCGACACCATCAAGACCACCGACATGCTCAAGGGCGACCGCAAGCTGGCGGGCATCTACGCCACCTCGCCCGTGCTGGAGGCGCGCGAATTCGTCGCGGGCCGGCAGTTCCTGGACCGCTACGACCGCGCCTTCAAGCGGGCACCGGCCTATGGCGGGCACTACAGCTACGACGCCACCTACGTGCTCTCGGCAGCCATCCAGCAGGCCAAGTCGGCCGACCCGCGCGAGATCACGAAGGCGCTGCACTCCATCAATGGCTACGCCCCCGTCACCGGCACCATGAAGTGGGACGAGAAGGGCGAGCAGCGCTACGGCGCCGTCGGCGTGTACGGCATGCGCGCGGGCCAGTGGGAGCTGCGCATGCGGTCCGACCGCTGGTGAGCGGCGGCACCGCAGGCCGGCAATGACCGGGCTGCGGCGGCGGCCGGCCAGGGCGCCTACACTTGCGCGCCTATGGTCAAGAGTCAGCTCATCCTCGGAATCGAATCCTCCTGCGACGAAACCGGCGTGGCCCTGGTGCGCGCGCCGGCGGACGGCAGCGTGCCCACGCTGCTCGCCCATGCCCTGCACAGCCAGATCGAGATGCACCAGGCCTACGGCGGCGTGGTGCCCGAACTGGCGAGCCGCGACCACATCCGCCGCGTGCTGCCGCTGACCGAGACCGTGCTGGCCGAGGCGGAATGCCGCCTCGCGGAGGTGGACGTGGTGGCCTACACGCGCGGGCCGGGCCTGGCCGGCGCGCTGCTCGTGGGGGCGGGCGTGGCCTGTGCCCTGGGGGCATCGCTGGACCGGCCGGTGCTGGGCGTGCACCACCTGGAAGGGCATTTGCTGTCGCCCTTCCTGAGCGCCGACCCGCCGGAATTCCCCTTCGTCGCGCTGCTGGTATCGGGCGGCCACACCCAGCTGATGCGCGTGGACGGCGTGGGCCGCTACGAACTGCTGGGCGAGACCATCGATGACGCGGCCGGCGAGGCCTTCGACAAGTCCGCCAAGCTGCTGGGCCTGGGCTACCCGGGCGGGCCCGCGCTGTCCCGGCTGGCGGAGCAGGGCGACGACGCGGCCTTCAAGCTGCCGCGGCCGCTGCTGCACAGCGGCAACCTCGATTTCTCGTTCGCCGGCCTCAAGACGGCGGTGCTCACCCAGGCGAAGAAGCTGGGCGACGAACTGCCCGCGCGCAAGGCCGACCTGGCCGCCAGCACCCAGGCCGCCATCGTCGATGTGCTCGTGAAGAAAACGCTGGCGGCGCTGCAGCAGTCCGGCCTGCGCCGCGTGGTGGTGGCCGGCGGCGTGGGGGCCAACCGGCTGCTGCGTGCGCAGCTGGATACCGCCTGCGCCCGCATGGGCGTGCGTGTGCACTATCCCGAACTGCACCTGTGCACCGACAACGGCGCCATGATCGCCATGGCCGCCGCCATGCGCCTGCAGGCGGGGCGCGAGGCCCCCAATCGCGAGTACGCGTTCGACGTCAAGCCGCGCTGGCCGCTGGACGCGCTGGCGTAGCGGGCACAAAAAAAAGCGCCCGGCCAGCGAAGGCACGGGCGCAAGGGCGACAACCGAGGGCGGAGCCGGATGCGCCGATCAGCCGATCGCGAGCTGGGTGGCGCGGCTTTGGGGCACCACCTTGGCGAGCACCAGCGTGAGCACGCCGTTCTCGAGTTTGGCGGAGCTGGCGGACGCATCGATCTCGTCGGCCAGTTCCCAGGCGCGCTGCACCTGGCGGGGCGCGCCTTCGGCGCTGGAGAGCCGCACCTGCTGGCCCTCGATGGTCACGTTGAGCTGTTCGCGGGCCAGGCCCGGAACGTCGATCTGCAGGGTCACGGTCTTGTCGTCCTGCGACACCGTGGTGCCCTGGCTGGCCAGGGTGCTCTGCATGAAGCGCTGCAGCGCGAAATCTGCGGGAGCGGCGGGGCGGGTGCCATAGGCGGTGCGGCGGATGACGGGGGCGAAGAACATGTCGGAACTCCTTGAAGAGGGGGGGCGCACGGGGCGCCTGGAACGCTGTGGGACGCGGCGCCCGGGTTCGCCGCTTGGGATGCAGATGCGCATCCCGCAGCGCTTTTCAAGGGGTTTTTTCGCGCGGGGAACCCGCGTGCCGCGAGAGAATCGCACCGCCTGTGTTGCGAGGGGTTACAACCCCTTCGCAAGCGCGCGAAATCGCAACCAGCACAATGCAGGGTCAGGAATCCTGCCGCCAAGCCCATGCCTTTTTGCCTTCAAGACATCCTGCGTCCGCATTCCCTTCCTGGTGCCCGCCTGCTGGGTGCTGCTGCGGCGGTGGCCACCCTCGCCGCGATCGCCGGCTGCACAGGGGTACCCAATTCCATGCCGGGCCTGGACCGGGCGTCCCGCTTCGATCCCGATGACTTCAACACCAGCGCCAGCATCTACACGCGCCACATCGACGCACCCCCCGCCAGGGTGTGCGAGGGCGCCCGCCGCGCGCTGCTGAGCCAGGGCTACCTCGTGGGCACCGCCAGCGCGGAGGTGGTGGCCGGCCGCAAGTACTTCCAGCCGTCCACCGACATCCACTACCAGGTGGAGATGCGCGTCGTCTGCGCCTCCGAAGGGCCGGAGAAGCAGCGCACGGCGGTCTTCGCCAGCGCCCTGCAGGACCGCTACGTCATCAAGAAGATCAACAATTCGGCCTCCCTCGGCGTGGGAGCCCTGGGCTCGCTGTCCCTGCCCGTGACGGCCAGCGACGACACCCTCGTGAAGGTGGGCAGCGAAACCGTCACCGACGCACGCTTCTACGACCGCTTCTTCCAGGTCTTCGACCGCTTCATCCCACCGCGCGAGGCGCCGACGGAGGTGGGCCAGGCCTCGCCCAAGGTGCCGAAGACGCCCGATACCGAGGCGATGGTGCGCGAGGCGCGCGAGTCCGGCGAGGTCAAGGATCCTGCCGAAGGCCCTGCCAGGACCTCTCCGGTCGTGCCGCAGCGCGCGCCGGCCTCCGACCCGCTGCCCGAGGTGCTGCCGTACCCCGTGTTCGCGACGCCACCGGTCCCTGCCGCTTCCGCGGCCTCGGTGCCGGCGATCCCCTCGGGGCCGCCTACCATCTCTCCCTGACGGACCTGGCCGGGGCGGCACCGTCCGCACCGGTCCCGTCACCGGTCCGGGACCCGGCTCTGCCGTTCCGGCGATACACCCCGGTCCGCTCCGGCGCCCCTTCGCGCCGTTCCATCACCGCTTCCATGAACGCTTCCATTCCGCGCTTTCCGTTCCCGGCACCTGCCATGGCCCGCCACGCCGCTGCCGCGCTCGCGGCCGCCTTTTCGATGCTGGCTGCGGCGTCGCCGGCCGGCGCGGCCACCGCTTCCCCGCCTGCCGCGTCGGCCCCTTCGACCGCTGCCGCGCCCATCAGGATCGCGCTGATCGAAAGCCTGTCCGGCCCGTTCGCCAACACGGGCGAGGCCGTGTACCGCAATGTGCTCTGGGCGACCGAGCGGGTGAACGCCCGCGGCGGCGTGAAGCTGCCTGCCGCGGCGGGCGGGGCGCGCCCGCTGGTGCTGGAGCGCTACGACAGCAAGGGCCAGAACGAGGAGGCGCTGTCCGCGCTGCGCGCGGCCATCGATGCCGGCGCGCGCGTGGTGCTGCAGGGCAACTCGTCGGCCACGGCGGCCGTGCTGGTCGAGGCCATCAACAAGCACAACGAGCGCGATCCGGCGCGGCGCGTGCTGTTCCTGAACTATTCCGCCGTCGATCCCATCCTGACCAACGAGAAGTGCAGCTTCTGGCACTTCCGCTTCGATGCCCATGCCGACATGCGCATGGCGGCCCTGATGCAGGCCATCCGGGCCGACAGGGGCCTGCAGGGCGTGTACCTGATCGGCCAGGACTACAGCTTCGGCCAGGCCGTGCTGCGCGAGGCGCGGCGCCAGCTGGCCGCGCAGCGGCCGGACGTGAAGATCCTCGGCGAGGAACTGCATCCCGTGGGCCGCGTGAAGGATTTCGCTCCCTATGCGGTGAAGATCCAGGCCAGCGGCGCCCAGGCCGTCGTCACCGGCAACTGGGGCAACGACCTCACGCTGCTGGTCAAGGCCGCGCGGGAAGTGGGCTATGCCGGCACCTTCTACACCTTCTACGGCAATGCGCTGGGGGCGCCCGCGGCCCTGGGCGACGCCGGGGTGGACAAGGTCGTGGCCGTGGCCGACTGGCTGCCCAACGTGCCCACGAAGGAGAGCGAGGCCTTCTACCGGTCGTTCCGCCAGCGGTTTCCCAGCCCCGCCGACGACTACGTGCACATGCGCATGCAGCTCATGGTCGAATCGCTCGCCGAATCGATGGAGCGCGCCGGCACGACCGACACCACCGCCGTCGCGCGCGCGATGGAAAGCTCGCGCGTGCAGCTGGCCGGGCAGGCGGGCGCGATGCGCGCGGCCGACCACCAGTTCCAACAGCCCCTGGTGGTCGGCGTGATGGAGCGTGCCGGCACGCCGGGCGTGCCGTTCGACGTGGAGGGTTCGGGCTACGGGTTCCGCGTGGTGCGGCGGATCGCGGCGGAGCAGGCCGAAATGCTCTCGCGGTGCGAGATGCGGCGGCCGGGCTGAGCCGCCGCCAGGGCGGTGTTCAGCGCACTTCCACGGCCCCGATGTCGCAGCGGCTGGTGTCGCGCGCCACGCCGCGCTGGTCGGTGGCTTCGCAGCCGGCGCCCGCCTTCAGCAGGGCGCTGCCGGAGCCGGGCAGCATGGTCGGCGTGGGGCCGCCGTTGTCGGCCGGCGCCGCGAGCACCGGGTTGGCCGCGGTCACGTTCTGGATGCAGCGGTCGCCGCCGCCATCGGCCGTGGCGGTCTGCCACTGCACGACGTGGTCGCCCGTGCCGGTGGTGCTGCAGGACAGCGCCTGCTTCCACGGGTTGCCGGCGGTGTTGTCCACGAACACGGTATTGCGCAGCGTGAAGTTCTTGCCGAAGAGCGCGCCGCCGTGCCCGCCCGCGCTGTTGCCGGCGAAGGTGACGTTGCTGTCCTGGTGGCCGTCGCCGAAGATGGCCCCGCCGTAGGACTTGGCGGAATTGCCCTGGAAGGTGCTGTTGCGGATGGCGCAGCCGGGAGCGCAGTCCAGGTAGAGCGCGCCGCCATTGCCGTCGCTGGCGTTGGCGAGGAAGCTCGAGTCGCGGATGGTGATCGCGCCGTTGCTTACGCGCATGCCGCCGCCGGTGCCGGGGTTGCTGCGGCCATTGGGTTCCGCATGGTTGTTGGCCACGGTGGTGCGGTCGATGGTGATGCGATCGGGCGGATACACCCAGAGGTAGGCGCCGCCGCCGTTGCCGCGCCCGGTGTTGCCGGTGATCTGCGTGCCGCAGATGCGCACCTCGCCGCCTTCGGCATCGTCGGGGCTGGCGGAGGCCCCATCGGTCCCGATGGCGCCGCCGTCGCCCAGCTTGCCGCTGGTGTTGGCGCTGTTGCCCTGGAAGACCGAGTTGACCACCGTGAGCGGCGACAGCAGGCTGTACACCGCGCCGCCGTACCATGCGCCATTGTTCTTGAACGTGCTGCCGGCGATCACCAGCGAGCCGGCGGTGCCGACCCCCACCGCGCCGCCGCCACGGCCCGCGGTGTTGTTCTCGAACGTGCTGTGGATCACCTCGATGCGGTTCAGGTAGGGGCCGGAGACGGCGCCGCCGATGCCTTCGCCCTCCATGGTCTGTGCGGCCGTACCGTTGATGAAGCGCAGGTTGCGCACAGACAGGGAGCGGTTGTTGCCGGACACGAGGATGCGGTTCTTGCCGCCGCCGTCCAGCGTGACGAGATTGCCGCCGTCGATCACCGTGTTCTGCGGCGCGCGCAGTTCACGCGTGACGGCGATGGTGACGGGCGCGCTGCCGCAGGCGAAGGTGACATGGCCGCCGGCCTCCACGGCCTGGGCGAGCGCCTGCAACGTGCAGCTCCGGGGCGTGCCGTTGCCGACCACGGTGCCGGTGGCCGGCACCGCCATCGGGGTGGGGACGTCGCAGGCCGCCGCCGTGGCCCGGGTGTCGGCGGTGAGCGTGGCGTTCGCGTCGGTGGGGGCCGCCGGCGCCGCGGCGCTGGCCGGTTCGCTGCGCGCCGTGTCGGCAGGGGTGCCGCCACCGCCTCCGCCGCAGGCCGCCAGCGCGGCGAGCGCCAGGGTGCCGGCGAGGCCGCGCAGGCGCCGGTAATGGAAGGATGTGTGCATGTGTTTTTTCTCCCCGAGGGTGTTGGATATGGGTCTGGCCCGCCGGCGGAGAGTCTGGACGGTGTACACAATTCCGTTCCGCGGAAGGCGGCCGAATGATAGGTGTGGGATCGGAGAGGTCCTGTAAGCGCGTGTTCGCGTAGATGGCATGGCCGCGTGGCGTGGCTTCCGCTCCCGCCGCAGGCCGCGCACAGCTGCTTACAGAAGAGCCGGGAAAACCGTCAGGTGCCTGCGATCTGGCCGAGCAGGGCGTCGATATCGTCCAGCAGGGCCATCCAGCGCGCGCTGTCATCGATGCCGCCGATCCTCAGCAGGAACAGGCCTTCCACGGCGAGGAAGGCGACGCGGGCCGCGCGCGCCTGGGGCGTGGTGCCGCCCAGGCGCGCGAGGGTTTCCTCATACCACGCCCGCATGTCGCGCAGGTTGTCGGGGTCCTGGAGGTAGGCGATGAGCAGGCCCGCCATTTTCGCGTCCGTGGCGGTGCCGGAGGACCGCATGGCGCCGATGTAGCCACGGACGAAGCCGAGGGCTGAGGTGCCGGTGTCCTGCTCTGCCATTGCCGCGTCGAACGCCTGCGTCCAGCGCGCGACCAGCCCGCGGACGAGGTCCTCCTTGGAGGCGAACGAATACTGCACGCCCCCCTTGGAAATGCCGGCGGCCCGGGCCAGTGCATCGATGGTGAGGCCCCTGGCACCCTCGGCGCGGACGATCTGCTGCGCGAGGTCGAGCAGTCTGTCGCGGGTGATGGTCGGTTTTCTGCCCATGGCTGGCGTTCCGGATGGCATTGTGCCCTGGAATCCGAAGGGTTTCAGTTGAAATAAATACGTATGTATTTATATTTCGCGGCATGGTGTTTCATCCGGGTGGTGCATGTCCGCGTTCCGTTCCCCTTCCATGTCCTCCACGCAGCGGTGGCTGGTCCTGGCCGCCGTGATGCTGGCCTTCCTGCCGGTGGTGATCGACATGACGATCCTGCACATCGCCGTGCCGTCGCTGACGCTGGCGCTGAGCGCATCGGGCACGCACGTGCTCTGGATCCTCGACATCTATCCGCTGCTCATGGCGGGCCTCCTGGTGCCCATGGGGACGCTGGCGGACCGCACCGGCCACCGGCGGCTGCTGCTCGCGGGCCTGGCGGTCTTCGGCCTCGCATCGCTGCTGGCGGCGTTCGCTCCCAGCCCGGCGCTGCTGATCGCGGCGCGCGTGCTGCTCGCGCTGGGCGGCTCGATGATCATGCCGTGCGTGCTCGGCATCATCCGCCGCACGTTCGAGGATGAACGGGAGCGCGCCATGGCGCTGGGCCTCTGGGGTACCGTGGGCGCGGCGGGGGCCGCCGTGGGGCCGCTGGTCGGCGGGGCGCTGCTGGAGCATTTCTGGTGGGGCGCCGCGTTCCTCATCAACGTGCCGGTGATGCTCGTCGTGTTCCCGGCCGTGTTCCTGTGGCTGCCGCGGCCGGAGCGCACGGTGGCCGGCCGCTGGCCTGCCGGGCAGGCGCTGCTGCTGATCGCGGGCATGATCGCCGCGGTGTTCGGCCTCAAGTCGGGATTCGGGGGCGGGCAGCCACCGGCCGTGGCGGGATCGGCGCTGGCGGCAGGGGCGGCCCTGCTGGCGGTGTTCGCGCGCCTGCAACTGCGCTCGGCGGCGCCGATGCTGGATCTGTCGCTGTTCTCGCGCCCGGCCGTCCTCGCCGGCATCGCCATGGCGGTGGTCGCCAGCGGCGCCCTGGCCGGCGTGGAACTGACGCTGGCGCAGGAGTTGCAATACGTGCTGGGCAAGAGCCCTCTGCAGGCCGGCCTCTTCATGGTTCCGATCATGGCCGCGGCGGCCGTGGGTGGCCCCCTGGCGGGAACCCTGTCGAACCGCTTCGGCCTGCGCCGGGTCGCCAGCCTGTCGCTGGCGGTGTCCGGTGCGGCCCTGGCCTGCCTGGCCCGGGCGGATTTCCACGAAGGGGGCGTGCCCGTGGCCGCGGCGCTGGCCCTGCTCGGGCTGGCGCTGAGCGTGGGACTGACGGCGTCGTCCATCGCGATCATGGGCTCGGTCGAGGCGGACCGGGCCGGCGCGGCCGGAGCGCTGGAGGCCACCGGCTACGAACTGGGCAGCGGCCTGGGCATCACCGTGTTCGGCGTGTTCATGTCCGTCGTCTTCAGCCATGCGATCGCGCTGCCGCCGGATCTGGCGCCGCCGCTCGCCGCCCAGGCGGCGCGATCGATCGGCGATGCCTACGTGGTCGCGCAGCAACTGGGGCAGGGCCCGGCGGCGGCGCTGATCGGGGCAGGGCAGGCGGCCTTCTCGGTGGCCCACCGGATACTGCTGAACACCTCCGCGGCGCTGATCGGGCTGCTGGCCGTGGCCGTGTTTTTCCTGCTGGCCGGCTATCGCGGAGGGGCGGAGGCGAAGTCTGGCGGGCACTGAGGCGCTACCGCGCCGCCGCCACTTCCCGCCCGAGTTCGATCACCGCCATCGCGTAGTAGCTCGACCAGTTGTAGCGCGTGACCACGTAGAAATTGCGCGTGCCCGCCACATACGCGGCCGGGGCGCTGCCATTTTGCAACTCGATCAGCGCCAGCAGCCCGGCGGCGTCGGGCTGGATGGAGGCGCCTTCCGCCGGCAGGGGGCGGGCGCCGTGCTCCTGCATCCCGGCGGCGGTGAAGCTGGGCAGGATGTCGGGCCCGAGCAGTTCGGGCAGGCGCAGGCCGCCTTCGTCGAAGGCCACGGCGTAATGCGTGGGCAGCCCGCTCACCCAGCCGTGGGCCTGGAAGTAGTTGGCGACCGAACCGATCGCATCGGCCGGGCTGTTGAACAGGTCGATGCGGCCATCGCCGTCGAAATCCACCGCCCAGCGCGCCCAGCTGGTGGGCATGAACTGGCCCATGCCCATGGCGCCCGCGTAGCTGCCGCGCAGGGCGAAGGGATCGGTGCCGGTGCGGTCGGCCAGTGTCAGGAACTGTTCCAGTTCGCCCCGGAAGAAGGCCTGCCGCTCCGTGGCGCGCGGGTGCGCGGCTGGAAAGTCGAAGGCCAGCGTGGCGAGTGCGTCCATCACGCGGAAGCCGCCCATGTGCTGCCCGTAGAGCGTCTCCACGCCCAGGATGCCGACGATGATCGCGGCGGGCACGCCGTATTCGCGCTCGGCGCGCGCGAGCGTGTCGGCCTGCTCGTTCCAGAAGCGCACGCCCGCGCGGATGCGCACGGGCTCCACGAACCGGGCGCGGTAGGCGGTCCAGTTCTTGGCGGTGCCCCGGGGGGCCGGCAGCATGAGGCGCGGCACCTGCGGCAGGAACCGGGCCTGCCCGATGGCCTGCCGCACCCATTCGCGGTCCAGGCCGCGGCGCTCGGCCAGGTCGTCGGCAAAGCGCAGGGCCTCGGGCCGCTGCGCGTAGAGAACTTCCGGCGCGGCCTGCTTCTCCTTCTTCCTGGCGGGCTTCTGGGCCAGGGCAGCCGGCGGCAGGAGCAGGGTGGCGGCGCAGGCAAGGACGAGGAGGGCGGTGGAGCGGGCGAAGGGCATCGCGAAAGGCATGGGATCGAAGACCGGAAAAAAGGCGGCGGGCCGGGCGCGGGATCAGTGGCGTGCCGAAGGGGTATCGGAGGAGGGCCAGCGCAGGCCGCGCAGTTCCCGCCGCAGGCCCGCCAGCGTGGCATCGGAGTGGCGAGCGTAACGTGCCTGGTCCATGCGCAGCAGCCAGCCCGCAGCCGGTTCGGCGGACTTCCCGAAACGGTCGCGCGCCTGCTGCGCCATGGCGCGCGGCGGCAGGTGGCCGGGCAGGGGCAGGCCGGCGCGCGCGAGCCGGCGGCGCGCCCGGTCCAGCAAGCGCAGCCAGGGGTCCTGCCTGCGGCGCTCCCACAGGTTCCAGCCGACGCCGGCCAGCGCCGCGGCCGCGGCCAGCGCGCCGAGCACGCGGGCCAGGTCCTGCGCATCGGGCGACGCGATGCCCAGGGCCTTGAGCAGGTCCAGCTGCTGGCTCTGCGTGTAGTTGAGCACCCACTGGTTCCAGCGGTTGTTGACGGCCTCCCAGACGGCGCGCGCGCGGGCGGCGATGCCGCGGCCGATGACGGTATCCACCGCCGTGCCGAACACGCCGCGCGGCGCCTGCAGGCGCTGGAAGTTGCCGATGCGGGCCGGCGAGACGGCCCCGGTCGGGTCCACGCGCACCCAGCCGCGGCCTGCGAGCCAGACTTCGGTCCAGGCATGGGCGTCCGCCTGGCGCACCGTCCAGTAGCCATCCACGCCGTTCACCTCGCCGCCCTGGTAGCCGGTAACGATCCGTGCCGGGATGCCGGCCGCGCGCAGCAGCACCGCGAAGGCGGAAGCGATGTGCTCGCAAAAGCCCGCCTTCTGGTCGAACCAGAAGGCATCTGCGGTGTGTTCGGCATAGACGCCCGGCTCCAGCGTGTAGCTGTAGCCGCCCGTGCGCAGCCGCTCCAGCGCGGCCTGCACGAAAGCCGGAGCGCCGCCCGCGGCGACCGCCGGCTCCGCCAGCATCTGCCGGGCAAGGTCGCGCGTGCGCGGATCGAAACCTTCGGGCAGCTCCAGGTACGGACGCAGCCGCGGAGAGTCCTCCATCGGGCCGTGCGTGAAGCGCGGGTAGCTGGCGGCGCGGTAGCGCAGCACCTCGTTGATGGGGCGGTTCGCGACCCAGGAGAGTTCGGGCGCCATCGACGCGCGCAGGCCCGGCGGCAGCACGGGTGACTCGGGCGCGGCATCGAGCGTGAGCAGCCATGGCACGCGCAGCGCTTCCAGCGTGATTTCGTAGCGCAGGGGCTCGCCCTCCACCTGCAGCGCCGGGGGCGCGGGCGGGCGCCAGGCGGCCGCCGGAGCGCCCGGTTGCCCGAAGGCGAACCATTCGCGCCCATCGAAGGCCGAGAACACCGGCCCCCGAAAATACAGCGCGCTCTGCGGCGGCGGCTCGCCGCCCGGCGTGTCGAAGCGCACGCGCAGTGCGATGCCGTCGTCGAGCGCGAGCGAGGCCACGTTGCCGATCTCCATGCGGCCCGACAGCCCGCTGCGGCCCGTCGGGTTCTCGCTGGGCATGCCCCAGAGCGGCGCCATGCGCGGGAACAGCAGGAACAGCGCGAGCATGACGGGTGCCCCCAGCAGTGCCATGCGCCCCGCCAGCCGCAGCGGCACGGTCAGCGGTGGCCGGCCCACCGGCATGTGGGCATTGACCAGGGCGGTCAGCAGGCCCAGCAGCGCGACCAGCATCGCGGCGGCCGTGGCGAGCGACTGCGAGAAGAAGAAGTTGCTGAGCATCGTGAAGAAGCCCAGGAAGAACAGCACCATGGCGTCGCGCCGCGCGTGCACTTCCATGGTCTTGAGCGCGAGCAGCATCACGATGAGCGTGACGCCCGCGTCGCGGCCGACGATGGTGCCGTGCGACACCACCGTGAGCGCGACCGATGCGGCCAGCAGCACGCCCAACTGCCAGCGGCCCGGCTGCGGGCGGCCGCGCAGCGCCAGCATGCCCCGCCAGACCAGCACGGCGGCTGCGAGCGCCGTGGTCCACGCGGGCAGGTAGGGCGCCAGCGGCAGCACCACCCAGCCCACCGTGGCGAGCAGGAACAGCGTGTCGCGCGTCTCGCGCGGCAGGTTCGCGAACGTCCGGCGCAGCGCGGTCATGCGGCCGAGCCTTCCGGCAGGCGGCCGGGGCGAAGGGGAGGGCAGGTCGCGGTCAGCACAGCGCCAGCGCCTCCAGGCAGCGCCGTTCGTGGGCCGGGCCGCTGCCCTGGGCGATCTCGCCGGACGGCAGCCGCAGGCCGTAGTCCAGGCCTTGCCGCTCGGCCTGCAGCACCCAGGATGCAAGGCGGGAGATGCGGGCTTCGGGATCGGTGAGGCTGGTGAGCGCCAGGTCGAGCCACAGCTCCTGCCGCCGCGTCTGCTGCGCGTCGCGGCTCACGAGGTCGTCCATGCCGGTGGCGATCGACCGCGCGGCCTTCTTCCAGACCACGAGCTTGAGCGGATCGCCCCGCCGGTAGGCGCGCACGCCGTCGAACTCGCCGATGCCCTGTGCTGGCGCGCTGCCCGCTCCACCCGGGGCCGGCTCGCCCGCGGGAAGGGGCGGCGGCGGCAGCTCGGGGCGCGGATAGACCAGCACCTGCGCGGCCGGGCGCCAGAGCGTCCACACCCGGAAAGTGCCGAGCGGGAAGCGCGTCTCGGCCGTGAGCAGCGGCACATCGTGCAGGCCCCTGCGCTGCGGCTGGAAGGCCACCTGCACGCTGGCCGTGCCCTGGGCGGGCACGTCCGTCCACGCCCAGTGCGGCGCACCGCCGGCATGCACCGCCAGCGCGATGCCGTGGCGCGGCGACTTGCGCGTGCTCGACAGCTGGATCTCGAACACCGCGCTCTGCCCCAGGAAGCACGGCTCCGGCGGCAGCAGGTGCAGCGTCAGCCCGCGCAGCGTGGCATGGCACACGTGCATGCCCGCCACCGCGCTGCCCGCCAGCAGGAAAGTGAGCAGGTAGCCCAGGTTGAGCTGGAAATTGATCGACGCCACCAGCAGCACCAGCAGCGTGAGCGCCAGCATCCACCCCGCGCCCGTCGGCAGGATGTACACGTTGCGCTGCGTGAGCAGCGTGGTGTCCGTGCGCGGCAGCCGCGCCTGCCACCAGCGCTGCAGCCGCCCGCGGAGCGCGGTGACAGGGTTTCGCGGCGATACCGTACGTGGTAGGGCATCGCCCGCAGCGGATGTCATGCCTGTATCTCCGACGATGCGCTATGCCCATGACACGTTTGACACGCTACGTGCGCGCCGCTTGAAAGCCGCGCGGCCTTCTCCCGTCGAGTGGCCGCGGAGCAGGCCAAGCCAGCAGACGCCGTGGAACCGGCTTCGCCGGGCCACCGGCGTCGTCCCCCTGCCCGCCGCGCGCAGCGCGGCGAGAGCGGGGGGAAGCGGCGCAGCCGCTCAGGGGGGTGTCCCATCACTTCAGCGGTACGGCTTCCACCATCGCCACCACCTGCTCCGCCGCGCCCCGGCCGGCGTCGCCCACGGGCACGAGGCGGTGGGCGATGGTCTGCGGCAGCACGGCCTGCACGTCGTCCGGCGCCACGTAGTCGCGGCCGGCGATCAGGGCCTGGGCCTTGGCCGCGCGGATGAGCGCGATGCCCGCGCGCGGCGAGAGGCCCTGCAGGAACCATCGCCCGGAGCGCGTCGCGGCGATCAGGTCCTGCACGTAGTCGAGCAGCGGCTCGGCCGCATGCACCGCCAGCACCTGCTGCTGCAGCGATTCGAGTTCCCCGGGCGAGAGCAGCGGCAGCATGCCCTCCACCATGTCGCGGCGGTCACCGCCGGCCAGCAGCTGGCGTTCGGCCGCGCGGTCGGGGTAGCCGATGGAGATGCGCATGAGGAAACGGTCGAGCTGGCTCTCCGGCAGGGCGAAGGTGCCGAGCTGGTCGTGCGGGTTCTGCGTGGCGATCACGAAGAAGGGATGGGGCAGGGCGCGCGTCTCGCCCTCCACCGTGACCTGCTTCTCTTCCATGGCCTCCAGCAGCGCGCTCTGCGTCTTGGGGCTGGCGCGGTTGATCTCGTCGGCCAGCAGCACCTGGGCGAACACCGGGCCGGGATGGAACACGAACGACTCCCGGCCGCGCTCGTACACCGAGACACCCGTCAGGTCGCTGGGCATCAGGTCGGCCGTGAACTGCACCCGCGAGAACTGCAGCCCGAAGGTGCGCGCCAGCGCATGGGCGAGGGTGGTCTTGCCGACGCCCGGCACGTCCTCGATCAGCAGGTGTCCGCCGGCCAGCAGGCAGGCCACGCAGTCCTGGACCTGCGGCTTCTTGCCCACGATCACCGTGTTAAGCTGATCCAGAAGCGACCGGATCTTGTGCTGTGTGTTCATGAGACCCGAAGTTATCCGAAAAAAACCAGAGACAAGGGATTCATGGTGGGCGGCACAGGCTATTTCACGCACCGCGAATGCTGGAAGCACGAGATGGGACCGGGCCACCCGGAATGCCCGGGACGGCTGGATGCCATCGAGGACCGGCTGCTGGCCACCGGCGTGGCCGATGCGCTGGAGCGCTTCGAGGCGCCCGAGGCCTCGCTGGCCGACGTCGAGCTGGCGCACGACCGCATGCACGTGGCCGCGCTGCGCGGACTGTCCGACCGGCTCGCGGAAGAGATCCTGGCCGGCGGCCCCGCCCATGCCCAGGTCGATCCCGACACCTCCATCAACCCCCACACCTGGCCGGCCGCGCTGCGGGCCGCGGGCGCGGCCCTGGCCGCCACCGACGCCGTCATCGCAGGCGAGCTGGAGAACGCCTTCTGCTGCGTGCGCCCGCCCGGGCACCACGCCACGCGCAGCAAGGCCATGGGCTTCTGCTTCTTCAACAACGTCGCGATCGCGGCCCGGTACGCGCTCCAGCGGCACAAGCTGCAGCGCGTCGCGGTGGTGGACTTCGATGTACACCACGGCAACGGCACCGAGGACATCCTCGCGGGCGACCCGCGCGCGCTGATGGTCGGCATCTTCCAGCACCCGTTCTACCCGTTCAGCGGCGACAAGGACCCGGCGCCCAACATGCTCAACGTGCCCGTGGCCGCCTACACGCGCGGCATGGACATCCGCGAACTGATCGAGATGCTCTGGATCCCGCGGCTGGAGGCCTTCAAGCCCGAGATGATCTTCGTCTCCGCCGGCTTCGACGGCCACCGCGACGACGACATGGGCCAGCTCGGGCTCACCGAGCAGGACTACGCCTGGATCACGCAGCGCATCAAGGACATCGCCCGCCGCTACGCCAGGGGCCGCATCGTCTCCTGCCTGGAGGGCGGCTACGTGATGGATGCCCTCGCGCGCAGCGTCGAGGCGCACGTGCGCGTGCTCGCCGACCTCTGACAGGGGCCGGCCCGCAACCTCCCCATTGCCCGCCATGACCGAATCTTCCGTTTCCGCCCACCTGCTCCACACCGCGCGCGATGCCCGCGGCGTCGTCACCCTCACGCTGGCCGATCCCGCGCGCTTCAACGCGCTCGGCGACGGCATGCTCGCCGCGCTGCAGCAGGCGCTCGATGCCGTGGCGCAGGACGCGCAGGCCCGCGTGGTCGTGCTGGCTGCGCAGGGCAAGGCCTTCTGCGCGGGACATGACCTCAAGGACATGGCCGCGCACCCCGACGCCGCCTGGTACAAGCGCCTCTTCGCGCGGTGCAGCCGCATGATGGTGTCGATCCAGCGCCTGCCGGTGCCGGTGATCGCGCGTGTGCAGGGCATCGCCACCGCGGCGGGCTGCCAGCTGGTCGCGCAGTGCGACCTCGCGGTGGCGGCCGAAGGCGCGCGTTTCGCCACCAGCGGCATCCACTACGGCCTCTTCTGCTCCACGCCCAGCGTGCCTCTGGTGCGCAACGTGCCGGCCAAGCGCGCCATGGAGATGCTGCTCACCGGCGATTTCATCGACGCACGCACCGCGCTGGCCGAGGGCCTGGTCAACCGGGTGGTGCCGGCCGAGGCGCTGGATGCCGAGGTCGAATCGCTGGTGCGTTCCATCCTCGAAAAACCCCGCGCCGCCGTCGCCATGGGCAAGGCGCTTTTCTACCAGCAGCGCGAACTCGGCGTGGAGGCGGCCTACCAGCTCGCCGGCCAGGCCATGGCCACGAACATGGTGGACGAGGCCGCGCAGGAAGGTGCGCGCGCGTTCGTCGAAAAGCGCACGCCTGCGTGGAAGGCGGCCGGCGCCCCGCTGCCACCGCCTGCACGGACTTGACGGCGCAGCCGCGGCGTACAGGCGTTACGCGCCGCGGCGGCAAGGTAAGCTCCCGGTCTGTCCTGCCGGGGCTTGCCGATGCGCCCCGGATTCGTTGTTCAACGATGTCCTCCGATTCCCGCCCATGGAAGCTCTCCACGCGCTGATCCGCGATTTCAGCCAATCGCGCTCCTGGCTGGAGGCGGCCGTGCTGGCCGCCTGCCTTGCCCTGGCTTACGGAGCGAGCCGCATCCTCGGCCGCCAGCAGCCGCCCGATTCGGTGTGGTTCGGCCGCCGCACGGTCGATGGCCTCATGTTCCCGCTGCTGGCACTGGCCCTGGTCTATGCCGCCCGGGTGGGCGTGGAGACGGTGCTGCTGCAGCCCGTGTTCCTGCTGCGCGTGGCGGTGCCGGTGCTCAGCTCGCTGGTGCTGATACGGTTCTTCGCGCGCATCCTCGCCAATGCGTTCCCGACGTCGGCGGCCATGCGGCTGGTGGAGCGCATCGTCTCGTGGCTGGCCTGGGGCGTGGCGGTGCTCTGGATCGTGGGCCTGCTGCCCGCGGTGCGCGCCGAACTGGCCGGCGTCGCCATCCACTTCGGCAAGTCGCAGGTCACGGCGCTCACGCTGATCGAGGGATCGCTGTCGGCCACCGTGGTGATGCTGCTGGCGCTGTGGCTCTCGTCCACCCTGGAGCGGCGCCTGCTGGACCGCACGATCGCGGACCTCTCCATGCGCAAGGTGGCTGCGAACGCCACGCGGGCAGGGCTGCTGCTGGTCGGCCTGCTGTTCGCGCTGTCGGCGGTGGGGGTGGACCTGACGGCGCTCTCGGTGCTGGGCGGCGCCGTCGGCGTGGGCCTGGGCTTCGGGTTGCAGAAGCTCGCCTCCAATTATGTGAGTGGCTTCGTGATCCTGCTGGAGCGCTCGCTGCGCATCGGCGACAACGTGCGTGTGGACGGCTTCGAGGGGCGCATCACCGACATCAAGACCCGCTACACCCTGATCCGCGCGGGCAACGGGCGCGAATCCATCGTGCCCAACGAAACGCTGATCACGCAGCGCGTGGAGAACCTCTCGGATGCCGACCGCAAGTTCAACATCACCACCAACATCACCGTGGGCTACGACAGCGACGTGGCGCGGGTGCAGGCCATCCTCTGCGGCGCCGCGGCCGCGCAGCCGCGCGTGCTGCCCGACCCGGCGCCGGTGGCCTACCTGGTGAACTTCGCACCCGACGGGCTGGAATTCAGCCTCAACTTCTGGGTCAGCGACCCTTCCGCCGGCACGGTCAATCTGCGCTCGGCGATCAACATCGCCATCCTCGAAGGCCTGCGCGCGGAGGGTATCGACATCCCTTATCCGCAGCGGGTGGTGCGCCTGCAGGCCGACGGGCCGCCGCCCGCCGGGCCCCTGCACGTGGCGCATGTCGCGCAAGCGTCCGCGCCACCGCCCACGGCGTGACCGGACGCCGCTATACTCCTGCAAAAAGCACGATCGTTCTTTTTTGTGCGAAGCGGTCGCCGGGGCGCTCTCCCGGCCGGCGCTCGCCGTTCCGGCCAGGACCGGCGCATAGAATGGACCGGTTTACGTTACGTCAATCAATCAACCCGTTTTAGGAGCCGCAGCAATGAAGGTCTTGGTCCCCGTCAAGCGCGTGGTGGACTACAACGTGAAGGTCCGCGTGAAGTCGGACAACACGGGTGTGGACATCGCGAACGTGAAGATGAGCATGAATCCGTTCGACGAGATCGCGGTGGAAGAGGCCGTTCGGCTGAAGGAAAAGGGCGTGGCCACGGAGGTGATCGCGGTGTCCTGCGGCGTGGCGCAATGCCAGGAGACGCTGCGCACGGCGATGGCGATCGGCGCGGACCGCGCGATCCTGGTGGAGACTTCGGAAGAGTTGCAGCCGCTGGCCGTTGCCAAGATCCTCAAGGCCCTGGTTGACAAGGAGCAGCCGCAGCTGGTCATCCTGGGCAAGCAGGCGATCGACGACGACTCGAACCAGACCGGCCAGATGCTGGCGGCCCTCGCGGACCTGCCGCAGGCGACGTTCGCTTCCAAGGTGGAAGTGAGCGGCGACAAGGTGAACGTGACGCGCGAGGTCGATGGCGGCCTGGAGACGCTGGCGCTCACGCTGCCGGCGATCGTCACCACCGACCTGCGGCTGAACGAGCCGCGCTACGTGACGCTGCCCAACATCATGAAGGCCAAGAAGAAGCAGCTGGACACCGTCAAGCCCGAGGACCTGGGCGTGGATGTGAAGCCGCGGCTCAAGACGCTGAAGGTGACGGAGCCGCCGAAGCGTGGCGCGGGCGTGAAGGTGCCGGACGTCGCCACGCTGGTGGACAAGCTCAAGAACGAAGCGAAGGTGATTTGACCCCCCTGAGCCGCTACGCGTCATCCCCCCGAGGGGACGACACCCTCGGTGCGGGGCGGCCCTTCCTCGGTGTCCCTCGCATCGGCCGCGCCAGAACTGAAAGCCGCGGGCGATACAGGTATTCCTGACATTCAAGAGAAAGACGACTGAAATGACCTCTCTCGTTATTGCAGAACACGACAACGCTTCGATCAAGCCCGCCACGCTCAACACCGTCACGGCCGCTGCGGCCTGCGGCGGTGACGTGCACGTGCTGGTGGCCGGCCAGGGCGCGGATGCCGCCGCCCAGGCGGCCGCGCAGATCGCGGGCGTCTCCAAGGTCATCCTGGCCGACGGCGAGAGCCTGAAGGACGGGCTGGCCGAGAACGTGGCCGCCCAGGTGCTGGCCATCGCTGGCAACTACAGCCACATCCTGTTCCCGGCGACGGCCGGCGGCAAGAACGTGGCGCCGCGGGTGGCGGCGAAGCTCGATGTCGCGCAGATCAGCGACATCACCAAAGTGGACAGCCCCGATACGTTCGAGCGCCCGATCTACGCGGGCAACGCGATCGCCACGGTGCAAAGCAGCGACAGCGTGAAGGTGATCACCGTGCGCACGACGGGCTTCGACGCCGCGGCGGCCACGGGCGGCTCGGCCGCGGTGGAGAAGGCCGATGCGGCCGCGGACAGCGGCAAGAGCCAGTTCGTGGGCCGCGAGGTCACCAAGAGCGACCGTCCCGAACTCACGGCGGCCAAGATCATCGTCTCGGGCGGCCGTGCGCTGGGCAGCGCGGAGAAGTTCAACGAGGTGATGACGCCGCTGGCGGACAAGCTGGGCGCGGCCATCGGCGCGAGCCGGGCGGCCGTGGATGCGGGCTACGCCCCGAACGACCTGCAGGTGGGGCAGACGGGCAAGATCGTGGCGCCGCAGCTCTACATCGCGGCGGGCATCTCGGGGGCGATCCAGCACCTGGCGGGCATGAAGGATTCCAAGGTGATCGTGGCGATCAACAAGGATGCCGAGGCGCCGATCTTCAGCGTGGCCGACTACGGGCTGGAGGCGGACCTGTTCACCGCCGTGCCCGAACTCGTGAAGTCCCTCTGACCCTGGCGGCCCCGACGGAGCCGCAGGCTGCCGGCAGGGCCTCCACGAGGGCATCGCATGCGGTGCCCTTTTTTTTGCCCGGTCCGCCCGGTCCGCGGCCGTTTTCATCGATTCCGGAGACATTCCCATGAGCTACACCGCCCCCGTCAAGGACATGCTGTTCGCCATCGAGCACCTCGCGGGCATCGCGCAGGTTGCCGCGCTGCCGGGCTTCGAGGAGGCCGGCCTGGACACGGCGCAGGCGGTGCTGGAGGAATGCGCGCGCTTCAACGAAGGCGTGGTCGCGCCGCTCAACGTGGCGGGCGACCGCAATCCGTCGTCCTGGAAGGACGGCCAGGTGACGACCACGCCGGGCTTCAAGGACGCGTTCCGCCAGTTCGCCGAGGGCGGCTGGCAGGGCCTGCAGCATCCGGTGGACTTCGGCGGCCAGGGCCTGCCCAAGACCATCGGCGCGGCCTGCGCGGAGATGCTCAACAGCGCCAACATGAGCTTTGCGCTGTGCCCGCTGCTGACCGACGGTGCCATCGAGGCGCTGATCACCGCCGGCAGCGACGAACTCAAGACCACCTATCTGGAAAAGCTGGTGACGGGCGAGTGGACCGGCACCATGAACCTGACCGAGCCCCAGGCCGGCTCGGACCTGGCCCTGGTGCGCACGCGCGCCGAGCCGCAGGGCGATGGCAGCTACAAGGTCTTCGGCACGAAGATCTTCATCACCTATGGCGAGCACGACATGGCGGAAAACATCGTGCACCTGGTGCTGGCCCGCGTCGCGGGCGCGCCGGAGGGCGTCAAGGGCATCAGCCTGTTCGTGGTGCCGAAGTTCCTGGTGAACGCAGGCGGATCCCTGGGCGCGCGCAATGACGTGCAGTGCGTTTCCATCGAGCACAAGCTCGGCATCAAGGCCTCTCCGACGGCAGTGCTGCAGTTCGGCGACGCGGGCGGCGCGGTGGGCTACCTCGTCGGCGAGGAGAACCGCGGCCTGGAATACATGTTCATCATGATGAACGCGGCGCGCTACGCCGTGGGCCTGCAGGGCATCGCGGTGGCCGAGCGTGCCTACCAGCAGGCCGTGCAGTACGCGCGCGACCGCGTGCAGAGCCGCCCCGTGGACGGCAGCCTGCCGGGCAGCGCGCCCATCATCCACCACCCCGACGTGCGCCGCATGCTCATGACCATGCGCGCGCTCACCGAGGGATGCCGCGCCATGGCCAGCGTGGCGGCCGCGGCCTACGACGCAGCGCACCACCATCCCGACGCGGCGGTGCGCAAGGAGAACCAGGCGTTCTACGAATTCATGGTGCCGCTCGTGAAGGGCTACAGCACCGAGATGAGCCTGGAAGTGACCAGCCTGGGCGTGCAGGTGCACGGCGGCATGGGCTTCATCGAGGAAACGGGCGCAGCGCAGCACTACCGCGATGCGCGGATCCTGCCCATCTACGAAGGCACCACGGCCATCCAGGCCAACGACCTCGTGGGCCGCAAGACGGCGCGCGACGGCGCGGCCACGGCGCTCGGCGTCGCGGCCCAGGCCCGCAGGACGGCCGACGAACTGCGCACGGCCGGCACGCCCGAAGCGCAGGCCGTGGCACGTCGCCTCGCCGAGGCCTGCGATGCCTTCGAGGAAGCGGCGCGTTTCATCGCAGCCAACGCCAAATCCGACCCCAACGCCGCCTTCGCGGGCAGCGTGCCCTACCTCATGCTGGGCGGCAACCTCGTCGCCGGCTGGCAGCTGGGCCGCGCGCTGCTCAAGGCCCGGTCGCTGCTCGCGGACGGGCAGGGCGACGCCGCCTTCCTGCAGTCCAAGGTGGCCACGGCGCGCTTCTATGCGGAACACATCCTGGTGCGCACGAAGGCGCAGCGTGACGCCATCGTCGAAGGCGCGGCCAGCGTGACCGCGCTCGCGCCGGAGGCCTTCTGAGCGGTCCCTTGCCACCACAGCAGCCACAGTCCTTCGCCGTCCACGACAACATCCGGAGACTTCCCCATGCGCAGCACCCTGCCGCCCGTGTTCCAGAAACTTTCGCTGCCGGTCATCGGCTCGCCGCTCTTCATCATCAGCAACCCGAAGCTGGTGATCGCGCAGTGCCAGGCCGGCATCGTCGGCTCCATGCCGGCGCTCAACGCCCGGCCCGCCGAACTGCTGGACGAATGGCTTGCCGAGATCACCGAAGCGCTCGCGGCCTGGGACCGCGCCCATCCGGAATCGCCCGCCGCGCCGTTCGCCATCAACCAGATCGTGCACAAGAGCAATGACCGGCTCGAGCACGACATGGAGGTCTGCGCCAAGTACAAGGTGCCTGTCGTCATCACCAGCCTGGGTGCGCGCGAGGATGTGAACCAGGCCGTGCATGGCTGGGGCGGCGTGGTGTTGCACGACATCATCAACAACAAGTTCGCCCACAAGGCCATCGAGAAGGGCGCCGACGGCCTGATCGCCGTGGCGGCGGGCGCGGGTGGCCATGCGGGCATCAAGAGCCCGTTCGCGCTCATCCAGGAAATCCGCCAGTGGTTCGAGGGGCCGCTGGCGCTGTCGGGTTCGATCGCCTCGGGCGGCGCCATCCTGGCCGCGCAGGCCATGGGCGCCGATTTCGCCTATATCGGCTCGGCGTTCATCGCCACGCACGAGGCGCGCGCGCAGGAGGCCTACAAGCAGGCCATCGTCGAGGGCACCTCGGACGACATCGTCTACAGCAACCTCTTCACGGGTGTGCATGGCAACTACCTCGCGCCCTCCATCCGTGCCGCGGGGCTCGATCCGGACCACCTGCCCGAATCGGACCCCAGCAAGATGAACTTCGGCGGCGACGCGAAGAAGGCCTGGAAGGACATCTGGGGCTGCGGACAGGGCATCGGCGCGATCACCGAAGTGACGGGGGCGGCCGAGCTGGTCGGGCGCCTGCGCCGCGAGTACGTCGCAGCCCGCGAACGCCTGGCGCTCTGAACGCGAGCGGCGCTTTCCGCGCACCGGGGCGGAAGCGGCAGCCCCCGGGCGCCGTGCTGGGGCAAAATACCGCCCCCACGGGCCCACACAACACCAAGAACCGCTCTTCGCACATCGCGCCGCCCTGCATGGGGGCGCCGCGGTGCGCGCGCCTTCCGCATGCCGTCCTCACCGTCCCGCAACACCCTGATCGATTCGATCAAGGGCATCGCCTGTGCCACGATCGTGGCGCACCACCTGGCCTTCTACGGGCCCATGTCCGATGTGGCCCAGCCGCTGATGCCGGGCCTCATCCCCTGGCTGAGCGACTATGGCCGCATGGCCGTGCAGGTCTTCCTGGTGCTGGGCGGCTACCTGGCGGCAGGGCGCCTTGCGGCGGCCGGAGGGCCACGCTGGAACGGCACCGCACCGGAGATCGGGCGGCGCTTCGTGCGCCTCGCGGTGCCGTATGCCGTGGCCCTGGTGCTCGCCGTGCTGGCTGCGGCGGCGGTGCGGCCCTGGCTGGACCACCCTTCCGTGCCGGCGGAGCCGAGCCTGCCGCAACTGCTGGCGAACGCGCTGATGCTCCAGGATGTCGTGGGCGAGGAGGCGCTGTCGGCGGGTGTCTGGTACGTGGCGATCGACTTCCAGCTCTTCGTGCTTTCTGCGCTGCTGCTGGCCGCCGCGCGCCGCGGCGCCCGCGTACTGCCGGCGCAGGCCCGCGGCGCCGCCCAGCCGGCGGCGCGGGTCGTCGTGGCCGCGGCCACGGCGCTGTCGCTCTGGGAGCTCAACCGCCATCCGTCACTCGATGCCTGGGCGGTGTACTTCTTCGGTGCCTATGGCCTGGGCATGATGGCGCGCTGGGCCGTGGCCGCGCCGCGCGGCAGCCGAGCCGCTGCCGCCTGGCTGGTGCTGATCGGCCTTTGGGGCGCGGTGGCGCTGGCACTGGACTTCCGGGAACGCATCGCGGTGGCGTGGTGCACGGCACTCGGGCTGGTGGTGGTGTTGCGCTGGCAGGAGCGCCGCGCGGCGCTGCCGCGAGCCGGCGTGCCGGCGGTGCATCGGGCGCAGTCCTCCTGGCGTGGTGGATGGGCACGGCTCGGCCGCATTTCCTATTCGGTATTCCTGGTGCACTTTCCCGTGTGCCTGCTGGTGAACGCCGCGGTCACCGTCGCCTGGCCCGAATCCGTCGCCCTCAACGCCCTGGGCATGGTGGCCGCGCTCGCGCTGTCCATCGCCGCAGGATGGCTGCTCTATGAGCGGGTGGAGCGGCAGGTGCCGTCGTGGACGGTGGCACTGCGCTGGCAGGCGGGCCTGGTGGGTGCCGGCCTGGTGGTGGCCCTGGCGGCAGGCCACCTGGGCTGAGAAGCCCCCGGGAAACGCAGTCGTCGTACCGCCGGCAGCGGACGCGGGCGCCATCCGGGCACGGACCAGGCGGTGGAGCTGGTCAGCGGGCCTGGCCCGCTGGCTGGGGTGGGGCGTCGATGAGCGGGCCATCGTCCGGCCCGCCCGGCAAGGGGCTGGTGGTTGCCGGCAGTGCGGCGGTGGACAGCACCGCCACCACCGGCAGGCCGTCTTCCATCGGCACGACGGCCAGCGCCGCGCGTTCGCGTGCGCCGCGGCGCCAGTCGATGAACCACGCCATGAACGGCAGCAGCAGCATCGAGCCCGGCACCGCCCAGATCAGCAGGTAGGGACTGACGGCCGAGGCCGAGCGCATCAGGCCGCGCAGGCGCTCCCGCTCCTCGGCGCTCCAGCGGCCCTGGCGCCGCTGCCGCAGCAGCCAGGCCACGGAGCCGCGCATGGTGGCCAGTTCCTGGCGGAAGCGGCCCTGCTCGCGCCGGTTGCCGGCCAGGAAGGCGCAGAACCATTCGGGGGTCCAGTCGCCGCGCAGCCAGCGCCGGGTGGCGGCGCAGCCGGTCTCGCGCGGCGCCGGGCGGGCACCCGCCGATGCGGATGCGGGCGGAGCGGACTCCGGCAGGGAGACCGGTGCCTCGGGAGCGGCGGATACGGCGGACGGCGGGTTCATGGGAAGAGAGGCGGCGAGCCAGGGCAGCGCGGAAAAAACCGGTGCGCAAAGGGGAGACCGGAACGTTTCCCCTACTGTGCCACGGAGCGAAATCTCATGCTGCGCACAGTGTATCTCAAAGCTGTATATTCATACAGTTATCCGGTGCATTTGGAGGTGCCCATGACCGAAGTCCATGTCCCGCTGCAGATCATCAAGGGCCGCGGCACGGCGGCACGCACGCCGCACCGATTCATGCGCGATGCGCGCGCGGCGTTCGACGATGGCTGGGGTGGCCCCGCGGCGCAGGAGGGGGAGGACGGCGCGCCGCCTCCGCCCGCCACCCAGGTGATCCTGGAAACCGCGCGCAGCGCGATCTGCGCCAATGATTCTCCCGACATCTTCTTCGACCACTCCGTCAATCCCTACCGCGGCTGCGAGCATGGCTGCGTCTATTGCTATGCACGGCCCACGCACAGCTACCTCAACCTGTCGCCGGGGCTGGATTTCGAGACCCGCATCATCGCCAAGCACAACATCGCCGAGGTGTTGCGCGACGAGCTTGCGCGCCCCGGCCACGTGCCGCACCTGCTCAACGTGGGCTCGGCCACCGACTGCTACCAGCCGGTCGAGCGCGACCTGGGCCTCACGCGCGCCGTCATCGAGGTGCTGCGCGACGTGCGCCACCCGTTCTCGCTCATCACCAAGTCCAGCGGCGTGGAGCGCGACATCGACCTGCTCGCGCCGCTCGCGCGCGACCGCCTGGCCGCGACCTACGTGACGATCACCACGCTCGACCCCGTGCTGGCCCGTCGGCTGGAGCCGCGCGCCGCGGCCCCGCACCGCCGGCTGCGCACCATCCGCACCCTGGTGGAGGCGGGCATTCCGGTGGGCGTGAGCGTGGCCCCGCAGATCCCGTTCATCACGGAGGATATGGAGCAGGTGCTGGAGGCCGCGCGCGATGCCGGCGCCACCTCGGCCTTCTACACCGCCATCCGCCTGCCGTGGGAGCTGGACGGACTCATGCGCGAGTGGCTGGAACTGCACTATCCGCAGCGCGCCGAGCGCGTCATGGCGCGCATCCAGGACCTGCACGGCCTGGACGCCGAAGCGCGCGCGGCCGGCCGCAGCTACGACAGCCGCTTCGGCTCCCGCATGAAAGGCAAGGGCCTGTGGGCCGACCTGCTGCGCCAGCGTTTCATGTCCGCGTGCCGGCGGCTGGGGTTGAACCGGGAACGGATCGAGCTGGACATGGCGCAGTACCGGCCAGGGTTGGCAAGGGGGCAGGGGAGCCTGTTCTGAAATCAGGCGTTGCCTCGAGGCCATTTCCAGTTGCGCTGCGGCAGCGCCATCGCCGCCACGCCCGACACCACGAGTGCGACGCCCATCCACGCCGCAGGCTGCAGCCTTTCCCCGAGGAACACCACGCCGATCCCCACGCCGATGGGTACGCGCAGATAGGCCTGTGCCGTGGTGCCCACGCGGCCCAGGGTGCGCAGCAGGCGGAAATAAAGGACCAGGGCGAGCGCGGTCGAGAACACCGCGAGGGCGAGCAGGGCCAGCAGGGAGGGATGACCGGCTGGGGACGAGGGTCCATGGGCGGTCGCAGAGCAGGCTCAGCGGCAGCAGCACGGCCGCACCGCACAGCAGCGATCCGGCGGCGGGCAGCACCGGGTCCATGCTGCGGAATCGCTGCCCGAAGAGGGCGGCAACCGCATAGCAGAGCGAAGCTGCCACGATGGCGAGCTGGACCCAGGTGCCGTGCCCGGCGCCTTGCCATGCCTCCATGCCGACGATGCAGCAGGTGCCCAGCATGCCGCAGGCCACGCCTGCCCATTGGCGTGCCGTGGCGGCTTCAGGGCCACGGGCGAGCATGGCGAGCAGCACGGCGAAGAGGGGCGAGGTGGCATTGAGCACCGTTGCCAGCGCCGCGTTCACGGTCAGCTCGGCCCAGGCGATCAAGGTGAATGGCACGACGCTGTTGAGAACGGCCTGCAGCAGGAACGCCGTCCAGGTCCTTCCATCCCGCGGCAGGTGCAGGCCGCGCCAGCGGGCGATGCCGAGCAGCAGCACGCCTGCGACGAGGGTACGGGCCGCGATCAGGGTGACGGGCGGAATGGTTTCGACGCCGATGCGGATGAAGGTGTAGGACGCTCCCCAGCAGGTGGAGAGCGCGAGCAGCAGGGCCAGTTCACGGACGATGGGGGCGGGCGGGCTGGATCGCATGGAGGTTTTTCCGGAGGTCGATGGTTCGCGGTACCGGAAAGTCTCCCGCCATGCCGGGAAGGAATCCTTCGCGCTGGAGCGAAGGGTTGGAGTTGCGGAGGCGTCAGTCCCGCTTCTCCTGCAAGTGGAGCCGCGTCAGCAGATGGTCCCTGGGCGGCATGGGTTCCGTCAGCCAGCGATCGAGCATGGCGCCGTTGCCGGCCGCGGGGTGCGTGGCAGTCCGGGTACCGGAGGCCGGGCGAGGGGCGGGGTCTGCTGCCTCCGTGCCCCTGTCCGTCAGGCTTCCGATGTCCGGCAGCGATGCCATCGCGTCATGGTACGAAGCCGTACTGGCCAGGGATGGCGGCGGTGCTTCCGGGTGGAGGCTGGTGAGCGACTGGGAGGTTCGCGCGTCCTCGTATTCCGTGGAGGATGCAAAGGAATGCCAGTCTGTGCGGCTGCTGGCCTCCGATCCGTCCATGGGCGTGCTTGCTTCCGGGGAGGGCGCCTGGGTGGGTGATGCCATCGGCCGCAACCGAGCATATCCCGAGTGGGGGACCGGGGGTTTGGGATTCTCTTCACGGAGGCGCTGGCGGCGCTCCTCTGCGTCTTCCACCTTCTCCCGCCGCAGCGCTTCGCGAAGCGTCATGCCTCCGGGAGGAGCCAGCTCGTCCGCAGGGCGCTCCCGGATGGTTGCCAGGGATGGAGGGCGCGGCTCCCGCTTGCCGGTGTGCCCCCTCGACCACGGATTCATGGTGTCCGAGCGCCCTGGCCGCGGGCCGGCGTCTTCCATCTCGTGGGTTTCCGCGGAAATCCATCCGTCGTCCCGCAGGCCCTTCAGCAGGTTCTCGATGCCTTCTTCGCTGAGGTCCATTGCGGCATCGTCTGGAAAATCGTGGAGGCCTGCTCCGGCATGCGGGCTCGACGCGATGGGGCGGCCCGCATCCCTGGGCATTTCCGGCAAGGCATTGCGCGGCGGCGGGCTCGATGCGGATCCCCGGGCATGGCGGGCCGAAATCCCAACCGATGGCGTGGCTTGCCTGCTGCTCCGGTGCGAGGAGGGGCCCGCGTCCGACGTTGGGCCTTCCGGTGCGGCCCCGGACGGAAAGTGTTTGCGCGACGCCGCGCCGCTGTGGAGCCAGGCAAGGAGTTTGGTCATGGTGGTGAGCCACGGCTGTGCTTTGGAGGGTTCCCATGCTGCGACGGACTGGCGGAAATCATTTCGTGCCTGCGAAGTGCGGTGTGGCGGGGCGAAGCGCTTTGCCTTTCGCAAGGTGCGTGGATCCAGGGAACCGTGGATGCAAGAAGAATCTGCGGCCTCTGCCGTGAAAACGCAATTCGCTGCGGTTGGGAAGCCGGTTTCGGCCGCGCGGAACAGGCGGAAATTCCTAAGCTCGATGCCATCCCCGTCCTCTCGCCCATTTGTTTCTTTTCGGGAATTTCCAGGAGTTCACCCATGGCCTTGCGTGATTTCAAAGTGCTCACTTTCGACGTTGTCGGCACCCTCATCGATTTCGAGGGAGGCATGCTGGCCTACCTGCGCGAGGCCGTGCCGGGTTCGCCCGTGTCCGACGAGGCGTTCCTCGCGGCGTACCGCACGGCCAGGAAGAGCGGCGATACCGATGCGTATCCCGATGACCTCGTGCGCTGCTGGCATGCGATCGCACCGCAACTGGGCCTGCCCGACAGCGACGCCCTCGCGCAGGGCTTTCGCGATTCCGTGCCGCGCTGGCCGGCGTTTCCCGATGCGCCCGAGGCGCTGCAACGCCTGCGCCGGCATTTCAAGCTGGTGACGATGACCAATGCGCAGGCCTGGGCGCTGGCGCATTTCGACCGCACGCTGGGCGCCCCGTTCGACCTGCTGCTGTCCGCCGACGATGCCCTGTGCGAGAAGCCCGATGCGCGCTATTTCGCCTATGCGCGCGGCCGCTACGAGGGTGCCTGGGGTTTCCGTCAGGCGGACAACCTGCATGTGGCGCAGAGCCAGTACCACGACATCGGCATCGCGCGGCGGCTGGGCATCCGCAGCTGCTGGATCGAGCGGCGCCACGGCATGAAGGATTCCGGCGGCACCATCGAGTCCGAACACACCGTGCCGGATTACCACTTCCATACGCTGGCGCAGCTGGCCGACGCGGTGGAGGCGGGCCAATGAGCCTGCAGGACGCCGCCCGGCCCGTCGCCGACCTGCTGCCCGACCTGGTCGCGCTGCGCCGCGACCTGCATGCCCATCCGGAACTGGCCTACGAAGAGCGCCGCACGGCCGGCATCGTGGCGCAGTCGCTGCGGCTCCTGGGCCTGGAAGTGCACGAGGGCATCGGCGGCACCGGCGTGGTGGGCACGCTGCGGATGGGCACGGGACCGCGCAGCGTGGGCCTGCGGGCCGACATGGATGCACTGCCGATGGTGGAGCTGGGGCGTGCGCCCCATGCGAGCCGCCATGCGGGCGTCCATCACGGCTGCGGGCACGACGGGCACACGAGCATGCTGATCGGCGCGGCGCGCCAGCTGGTGCGCGCGGGTGGGCTGGACGGCACGGTGCATTTCATCTTCCAGCCCGCGGAGGAGGGGCAGGGTGGCGCCCGCCGCATGATCGAGGACGGCCTGTTCGAGCGCTTTCCGTGCGACAGCGTCTATGCGCTGCACAACTGGCCCGACCTGCCCCTGGGCGCGGCGCGCACGCGGCCCGGCCCCATCATGGCGGCGGCGGACCGCTTCGACATCGCCGTGCGCGGCCGCGGCGGCCACGCGGCGCAGCCGCACCATACGCCCGACGCGATCCTGGCGGCGAGCCAGCTCGTCGCCCAGCTCAACACCATCGTGGCGCGGCGCATCGACCCCGGTGAATCGGCCGTGCTTTCCGTCACGCGCATCGAGGGCGGCCAGAGTCACAACGTGCTGCCCGCCGAGGTGCGCATCACGGGCACGGTGCGCAGCTTCGACCCCGAAGCGCAGGACCGGATCGAGGCAGCGCTGCGTGCCGCCTGCGAGGGCATCGCGCTGGCGAGCGGCACCACGGTGGAAGTGAACTACCTGCGCTACTACCCGGCCACCATCAACACGGGCCCTGAGGCCGCGCTGGCGCTGGAGGCGGCGACTGCCATCGGGCTGGATGCCGAGGTGGCCCCGCGGGCGGCGTTCACGTCGGAGGATTTCGCCTTCATGCTGCAGCGCAAACCGGGGGCGTATCTCTGGCTGGGGCAGGGGCGGGCGGATCCGGGGCCGGAGGGAGAGCGGCCTTTGCACCATCCTTGCTATGACTTCAATGATGAGGTGATGGGGTTGGGGGTGGGGTGGTTTTGTGAGGTGGCGCGGCGGGTGGTTGGGGCGGGTTGAGGGCGGGGGCCGGGATGTGCGCCCGGCGGCGCACCTACTTTCTTTTGCTTCGCCAAAAGAAAGTAGGCAAAGAAAAGGCGAGCCCTGGTGTCTGCGTCCCCCTTCGCCCTTTGGGCGAAGGGGGCAGCCTGTGGTGCTCGGAGGCAAGGCGCGGCTGCGGAACTCGCTGCGCGCTGGCGCGCTCCGCTCGGACAACCGCAGCCAGTCAGATCACGAAGCAGGCGTGTCCTGCGGCACGCCTGCGCGCCTTGCCTCCTGCGCTCCTCGGCGCAGCCACGAGGGCGGGGTGCAGCATACGGGCCATTGCTTCGCTCGGCCTTTGGTGCGCGAGTGCTGCGCACCGCGTACCGTATTTTTCGGGGCAGAGCGGTGGTGGCCTTGGCCGAGCGCAGCGATGGCCTTGGGGCCGAGCAACGCGAAGGCCCGAGTCATCCCTTCTGGATGCGCCTGGGGCGCGCAGCGAGTTCCACGGCACACCCCACCCCCGAGCACCCCAGGTTGCCACGTTCGCCCCGCGGGCGAACGGGGTCGCATCCAGCAGGGTCGCCCTTTCTTTGGTTACTTTCTTTCGGTGAAGCGAAAGAAAGTAACTCGCCCGCCGGGGCGAGACCCGGCCCCCGCCCTCAAAAAAATCACCTCTGATGCGGAAACAACCGCTCAATAGGACAGTGCGTCTTGATGAACGGCGACTTGATGACGATGTAGCTGAAGTACTTCGCGATGCCGATGTTGCGCTGCAGCAGTTCCTCGATCACTTCCTGGTAATGGTTCACGCCCCGCGTGATGAAGCGCAGCAGGTAGTCGTAGCCGCCACTCACAAGGTGGCATTCCAGCACTTCGTCCACTTCGCGCAGCGCGGCTTCGAAGCGCGCGAAGTCTTCACGGCGGTGGTCCGAGAGGGTGACTTCGGTGAACACCGTGAGGGTGTCGCCGAGCTTTTCCAGGCGCAGGTGGGCGCCGTAGCCGGCGATGTAGCCTGCCTGTTCCAGGCGCTTGACGCGGATCAGGCAGGGACTGGGCGAAAGGCCCACCGCATCCGCGAGGTCCACGTTGGTCATGCGCCCGTTCTTCTGCAACTGCGCAAGGATGCGCAGGTCCAGTCGGTCGATCTTGAAGGCTTCGTTCATGGCGGCTTGGCAAGCAGGAATACAGGCAGGAAGTGTGCGCGCTGTGGCCGGGTTCTGCGCGGTTTCTCGTCAGGCCGCCAGGGATTTCCGCACGTCGGGCCAGTCCAGCACTTCGTCGAGCGTCTTGCGCAGGCGCTCGAACAGGAGGGTGAATTCCGTTTCGCTGAAGACCAGTGCCGGTGCGAAGCCGAGGATGTGGTCGCCGAAGGAGCGGAACACCAGGCCGTTGCGGTAGCCGGCGGCGAAGATGCGGTCGGCGAGGCCCAGGGCAGGGTCGAAGCCGCGCCGGGTGGCCTTGTCGCTGACCAGTTCCAGTGCACCGAGCAGGCCGCGGTGGCGCGCGTCGCCGACCAGGGGATGGCCGCGCAGCATGTCCAGGCCGGCAGCGAAGTGCGCGGCGCCGCGCTGGCCATTGGCGAGGATGCCGCCTTCCTCGTAGAGCCGCAGCACTTCCAGGGCGACAGCTGCGCTCACCGGGTGGGCGGAGTAGGTGGCGCCGTGGCCGATGGGAGCGCCCCTGGGCGCGCCGTCCGCGATGCCGGCATAGACCTTGTCGCTCAGCAGCGTGGCACCCATGGGCGCGTAGCCGGCGGTGAGCCCCTTGGCCATGGTCATGATGTCGGGCTCCACGCCTTCGGCATCGCAGGCGAACATGGGGCCGGTGCGGCCGAAGCCGGTGATGACCTCGTCCACGACGAAGAGGATGTCCAGTTCGCGGGCGGCTTCGCGCATGGCCTTGAGCCAGCCTGGGGGCGGCACGATCACGCCGCCCGAACCCTGGATGGGTTCGCAGAAGAAGGCCGCGACGTTGTCCGCGCCCAGCTCGGCCACCTTGGCGCGCAGGTCCGCGACCGAGGCGGCGATGAGTGCCTGCGCATCGGCGCCCGCGGGATGGCGGTAGGGGTTGGGGGAGGGGATGTAGTGCTGCGTGGCCAGGGGCAGGTCGAAGCCCCGGTGGAAGGCCGGCAGCGCCGTGAGGCCTGCGCCGGTGGAGGAAGAGCCGTGGTAGCCGCGCTCCAGCGCGATGAAGTGCTTCTTGGAGGGCCGCCCGGTGTTGTTGTAGTACTGCACGATGAAGCGCACCGCGGCGTCCACCGAGTCGGAGCCCCCCAGCGTGAGGTACACGTGGTTGAGCGATCGCGGCGTGATCTGCACCAGCTTCTCGGCGAGGCGGATGGCCGGCTCGCTGCTGAAGTGGAAGTAGCCCGTGGCGTACGGCAGGCGCCGCATCTGTTCGGCCGCCGCCTGCACCACGCTTTCCTGACCGTAGCCGACGTTCACGCACCACAGCCCCGCGAAGGCGTCCAGCAACTCATGGCCCCGGGCATCCGTCAGCCAGGCACCGCGGCCGGAGGACAGCACGGTCGGACCGCGCTCCTCGTGGGTTCGCCACGGCGACACGGGATGGATCAGGTGGGCCCGGTCGATGGCGTCGAGCGAGGCAAGCGTGGACAGGTCGGCGATCTGGTTCATGGCGGGGGGCTCCTCCGGAAGCGGAATGGAATGGACAGGACAGGACGGTCGATGTCGTACAGCTTAGGGCGGGCGGCTTCCGCGGTGGTGCTGCTTTCCACCCCCGCTGCGAAGCAGGCTGCGGTTGTGCGGAGCCGAACGGCAGATCGTGCGGCGGGCCAGTGCTCAGTAGCCGCGGCTCCGGTCCACCAGGCCTTCCATGGGCTCGCCGGCCTCGAAGCGGCGCAGGTTGGCGATGGCCGCGGCCGCGGCGGTGCGCGGCTGCGTCATGCTCGCGATGTGCGGCGTGAGACGCACCCGGGGGTGCCGCCAGAAGGGGTGCGTGGCGGGCAGCGGCTCCGGATCGGCCACGTCGAGCACGGCCTCGGCGATCTGTCCCGTGGCGAGCGCGGCCAGCAGGTCGACCTCCCGCAGCTGCGGGCCGCGGCCCACGTGCACGAGGCTGGCGCCCTGCGGCAGCCGGGCGAACAGCCCGGCGTCGAGGAAGCCGCGCGTGGCATCCGTGAGCGGCAGCAGGCAGACCAGGATGTCGGTGCGCGCGAGGAAGGCGGGCAGTTCGTCCTCGCCCGCGAAGCACTGCACGCCGGGCACGGCGTGGCGCGAGCGGCTCCAGCCCGCGCAGGCGAACCCGAAGCCCGCGAGCTGTGCGAGCACGGTCTGGCCCAGCGATCCCAGGCCCAGCACGCCCACGCGGCGCTCCGCGGCGGTGCGCACCGGCAGCGGCTTCCATTCGGCCCTCTGCTGCTGGCGCCGGTATTGCGGCATGTCGCGGTGCAGGTCGAGCACGGCGTGGCAGACGTATTCCACCATGCCGCGCACGATGCCCGGCTCCACCATGCGGACCACGGGCAGCTGCGGCGGCAGCGCGGACAAATCGAACTGGTCCACGCCGGCGCCCGAGGAAAACAGCACCTGCAGGCGGGGAAAGCGCGTGGCGATGTCCGGCGGCGGTTCCCAGGCTGCGAGAAAGCGCACCTGCTCCGGATCGCCCGCGTCGGGCCAGATGCGGAACTCGATATCGGGCGCCTCGGCGGCGAACACTTCGGCCCACTGGCGGCCGCGCACGGGATCGGATTTGTAGAGGAACACCATCAGCCGACAGCCTGCGTGATGATGGCGAAGAGGTGCGCACCGCCCTCGGGCGGCAACTCCAGCGGGGCGCCCCGCACCATGGTGGTGGGTGCGTCCACGCGCAGCAGGCCGATGCTTTCCAGCCATTCGGCGAGCCCGCTCGCCCAGTCGATGTCGATGCGCGTGAAGTGGCCCGCATTCAGGCCCGCCAGATGGGCGATGAGGGCCTTGGCGCCCTGGGCGTCCGGCGCCACCACGGGGCCGATGGCGTGGCCGCGGCCGAAGCGGCGCAGCATGGCGAAACCGCGGGGCGTGGCGTCCTGGTCCACCAGCACGACGCAGGCTTCGGCCGTGGCCGCGAGGTCGTCGACCAGCGCGTCGCGCGGCATGCCGCGCGCCTCGGCGTCCAGGCGCCGCAGGGCCTCGGCCTCGTTGAGGCCGGCGGGGCGCAGGCGCCAGCCCGGCTCGAGCGCGATCAGCGGCGTGGGCAGGGCCGTGCCCTGGTGCTGGCGGATCTCGCCGGTGCGGATGAAGCCCAGGCGCTCGTAGAGTCCCCGGCCTTCGGCCGTGGCGTGCAGCAGCACGGTGCGGTCTTCCATCCCTTCGAGCAGTGCGTTCATGAGGCGGTGGCCGATGCGCCGGCCCTGGCATGCCGGGGTGACGATCACCAGGCCGATGCAGGCATGCCGGTCGCCCCAGAGCCAGCGCTGCGCGGTGGCGACGATCTGCCCGTCGCGCTCGGCCACCAGGCCCTGCGCGTGCGCGAACATCTGTGCCCAGTCGCTGGGACGGTGCGGCCAGCGCAGTTCTGCCGACAGCGCATGCGCCTGGGCGAGGTCGGCCTCGGTCATGGGGCGGATCAGCACGCCATCGTCGGCGACGGTGCCGGCGGCGAGCGAGGGGGTGGAAAGCATCGGCGAAGTCCTTTGGTGGGCGAAAGAGGGGTGCGGCCCGTGCACGGTGGTCCTATCTTGGACGACATCCGCGCGCCGTGCCATAGCGCGCTAGGGGTTTGCCCGCAACTTGCAAGCTTCGTCTGCGCGGTGGGGTGGTTTTGCAATTCGCTGCGGCGCGGCCCCCGCCAACGGACACAAATGCCAGGGGTTGTTACCTAGGATCACCCATCACCGCGGCCCATCGGCAAGCGGTGCTTTTTTCCACGGGATCCTGCGCACCATGCTCCTTCACGGTTTCTCCTGCACCGCCACGCGTTCGCCCCTGTGCCGGGCCGCCCGCGCGTGGCCGCGGCATGGCGCAGACGGGGTTCCGTGCTTCAAAAGCGTGCCTCGCGCGCCTGCTGCGGTGCACCAACGGTGCAGGCTCGCACGCAAGCGGTGCGCGCCGCACAGCATGCCGCCGGGGCCCCCGCAAACCGCAACTTTCTCGCGTGCCACCCCCGCAATTCCCAACGACGGCCGCGAAGCCGCGTGCTTCAATCACTTCGTAATGAAAACGTCGCACAGGGCGCACAGGCACCCGGCGGCCCGCCCCGGTCGGTGACCGGCAGAACCCCGAGAGAACCTCAGGAAACCGAGACCATGACTTTCCGTCCCAAGTACATCACCTTCGACTGCTACGGCACGCTCACGCGTTTCCGCATGGGGGAGATGGCCCGCGAGATGTTCGCCGACCGCGTGCCTGCCGACCGCATGGAGCAGTTCGTCGCCGATTTCACGGCCTACCGTTTCGACGAGGTGCTGGGCGACTGGCAGCCGTACGAGCAGGTGCTGAAGAACGCGATCCGCCGTTTGTGCAAGAAGTGGAACCTCCAGTATTTCGACCACGAGGCCCAGCGCTACTATGACGCCGTGCCGACCTGGGGCCCGCATGCCGACGTGCCCGCGGGCCTCGCCAAGGTGGCGACGGAGATTCCGCTCGTGATCCTCTCCAATGCTTCGGACGACCAGATCCACCGCAACGTGGACATGCTGGGCGCGCCGTTCCACCGCGTGTATACCGCGCAGATGGCCCAGGCCTACAAGCCGCGCCTGAAGGCGTTCGAGTTCATGTTCGATTCGCTGGGCTGCAATCCCGAGGACGTGCTGCACGTGTCCTCCAGCCTGCGCTACGACCTGATGTCGGCCGACGACATCGGCATCGTGAACAAGGTGTTCGTGAACCGCGGCCATGGCCCCGGCAATCCGGCCTACCGCTACACCGAGATCCAGGACATCGGCGGCCTGGCCGGCGTCGTCGGTCTCTGATCCGGTGCATTCCGCGCGCCCGGCCTGATGTTCCGCCCACAACCTTCCGCAGCCCTTCCATGAAGCTCGACTCCTACTGGCTCGATTCGCTGCCGCCCCTGGCGGTGCCCACGCCCGGCCTGCCTGCGCGGGTGGACGTGGCCATCGTGGGCGCGGGCTTCACGGGGCTGTCCGCGGCGCATGCGCTGGCACGGCAGGGCGCCAGCGTGGCAGTGCTGGAGGCGGGAGCGACCGTGGCGCCTGAGGCCTCGGGCCGCAATGGCGGCCACGTGAACAACGGGCTGGCCGTGGACTATGCGGACGTGGCCGCCCGCGTCGGCGTGGAACAGGCGCGCGCCTGGTACCACGCCTACGATGCCGCGGTGGACACGGTGGCGCGGCTGGTGCGCGAGGAGGCCATCGATTGCGACTTCCTGCGGCACGGCAAGCTCAAGCTCGCCACCCGGCCGCAGCACCTGGACGCGCTGCGGCGCAGCGCAGAGAGGCTCGTCGCCGACGGCGTGGACACCGATGTCGAGGTGCTCGACGCGGCCCGCGTCGCTGCGGAAGTGCAGAGCGACCGCTTCGTCGGCGGCCTGCTCTACAAGCGCAGCGGCCAGATGCACATGGGGCGTTTCGCCCTGGGCCTGGCCCGCGCAGCGGTGCGCCACGGTGCACAGATCCACCTGGGCACCCGAGTGGACCGCCTTGAGCGGCTGCAGGGCCAGGCCCACCGGCTGCACACGGCCCGCGGCCCGGTCGAGGCGAAGCAGGTGCTGCTGGCCACCGGCGCCTCGCGCCATGGCGGCTACGGCACGTTCGGCTGGCTGCGCCGGCGCATCGTGCCGATCGGCAGCTTCATCGTGGTGACGGAGCCGCTGGGCGCGGAGCGCGCGCAGGCCCTGCTGGCCGGCCGCCGCACCTACGTGACCATCGCCAACATCCACCATTACTTCCGCCTCACGGCCGACCACCGCCTGGTGTTCGGCGGGCGGGCGAAGTTCGCGGTCTCCAGCCCCCAGCAGGATGCGGCCAGCGGCGAGATCCTGCGGCAGGGGCTCGCCGGGACCTTTCCGCAGCTCGGGCAGGTGCGCATCGACCACTGCTGGGGCGGGCTCGTGGACATGACGCAGGACCGCCTGCCCCATGCCGGCGAGCGCGACGGCGTCTTCCATTCGATGGGCTACAGCGGGCATGGCACGCAGATGTCCGTCCACATGGGGCAATGCATGGCCGAGGTGATGGCCGGCAATGCGGCCGCCAATCCATGGCGTGGCCGCGAATGGCCGGCCATTCCCGGGCACTTCGGCCCGCCCTGGTTCCTGCCGGCCGTTGGGCTCTATTACCGCCTCAAGGACCGGCTCGGCTGATGCCGCGGCCACCGCTCCGTTTTTTTCCACCGTCCCTTCCTTCCCTTTTTCCAGGTCCCACAAGGAGTCCACCATGAGCGACAAAATCCCCGAGTTCGACCGCCTCGTCGGCCCCGCAGAGAGCCAGCGCGTGATGCAGTCGCTGGCACGCGGTGCATCGCGTCGCGATGTGCTGGCCATGTTCCTCGCGGGGGGCATGCAGGCGTCCCTGGCGGGCGGCCTCGCCACCATGGCCGCCAGTGCGCACGCGCAGACACCGCGGCGGGGAGGGCGCATCCGCGTGGCGGGCGCCACCGCGGCCGCCACCGATACGCTGGACCCGGCCAAGCAGTCCAACCAGACCGACTATTCGCGCGGCAACATGCTCTACAACGGGCTGTTCTCGCTGGACGGCAGCCTCACGCCGCAGCCGGCGCTGGCCGAGTCGCATTCCACGGCCGACGCGAAGACCTGGGTGTTCAAGCTGCGCAAGGGCGTGGTCTTCCATGACGGCAAGGCCCTGGAGCCCGAAGACGTGGTGTTCTCGCTCATGCGCCACAAGGATCCGGCCACGGCGTCCAAGGCCAAGGTGCTTGCCGAGCAGATCGACAGCGTGAAGGCTTCCGGCCCCGGCGAAGTGACGGTGGTGCTGACGCAGCCCAATGCCGACCTGCCCGTGATCCTGGGCACCTTCCACTTCCACATCGTCAAGAACGGCACCACGGACTTCAACGCCGGCATCGGCACCGGGCCGTACAAGCTCAAGGAGTTCAAGCCGGGCGTGCGCTCCCTGGTGGTGCGCAACGATGCCTACTGGAAGCCCGGCAAGCCCTACCTGGACGAGATCGAGTTCGTCGGCATCGGCGACGAGACGGCGCGCGTGAACGCGCTGCTGTCCGGCGGCATGGACCTCGTCGCTTCGGTGAACCCCCGGGCCGTGGCCCGCGTCAAGGGCACGCCGGGCTACGCGATCTTCACCACGCAGTCGGGTCAGTATTCCGACCTCATCCTGCGCAAGGACATGGGCCCGGGCGCGAATCCGGACTTCGTCCTGGCGATGAAGCACCTGTTCGACCGCGAGCAGATGAAGAAGACCATCGCGCTCGACTACGCGGTGCTGGGCAACGACCAGCCTGTCGATCCGACCAACCGCTTCTACTTCGCGGGCCTGCCGCAGCGCACCTTCGATCTGGACAAGGCCAAGTTCCACCTGCAGAAGTCGGGCGTGACGGGCAAGATCCCGATGGTCACTTCGCCCGCGGCGATGTATTCCACCGAGATCGCGCTGCTGCTGCAGCAGTCGGGCCAGCGCATCGGCCTGGACCTGGATGTCAAGCGCATGCCGGCCGACGGCTACTGGTCCAACCACTGGCTCACCAACCCCGTGGGCTTCGGCAACGTGAACCCGCGCCCCAGCGCGGACACGCTGCTCACGCAGTTCTTCAAGTCCGACGCGGCATGGAACGAGTCGCGCTGGAAGAGCCCGCAATTCGACCAGCTGCTGGTGGCCGCGCGCGCCGAGACCGACCAGGCCAAGCGCAAGCAGATGTATGCCGACATGCAGACCATGATCCACCAGGATGCAGGCATCGGCATCCCGCTGTTCCTCGCCAGCATCGACGGCCACAGCTCCAAGCTCAAGGGGCTCTCGCCCATCCCGCTGGGGGGCTTGATGGGCTATGCATTCGCGGAGCATGTGTGGCTCGAGGCCTAGAAGACAGGAACACCCCCCTGAGCGGCTGCGCCGCTTCCCCCCGCTCTCGCCTTGCCGTGCAAGGCGGGCAGGGGGGCGCAGCCCTCGCTGCGGGGCGACCCTTGCTCGGCTGCCGCTGGCTTGGGCCGCGCCAGTTTCAGGCCAAGTGGGCGGCACGCAGCGCCATGGACAACTGATACGGACCCTTCATGAACCGTGTGATTCTCAAGCTCCTGGCGCAGCGCGTGCTGCTCGCGCTGCTGTCGCTGCTCGCGGTGTCGGCTGTCGTGTTCGCCATCACGGCCGTGCTGCCCGGCGATGCCGCGCAGGAGCAGCTCGGGCAGGACGCCACGCCCGAGGCGCTGGCCGCGCTGCGGTCCCAGATGGGGCTGGACGTGCCTGCGCCCCTGCGCTACGTGCGCTGGCTGGGCGGGGCGGTCCGCGGCGACCTGGGCATGTCGGCCACCACGCAGATGCCGGTGGGCGAACTGATCGCGAGCCGGCTGCCCAATTCGCTGCTGCTCGCGGCAGTGACGGCGCTATTCTCGGTGCCCATCGCGCTGGCGCTCGGCATCGCCTGTGCGGTATGGCGGGGATCGTGGTTCGACCGGGTGGTCTCCACCGGGGCGGTGGCGGTGGTGTCCGTGCCGGAGTTCCTGGTCGCCACCCTCGCGGTGCTGGTGTTCGCGGTGCAGCTGCGCTGGCTGCCCGCCCTGTCCTATGTGAACGACATCGAGTCCGTGGGCCAGATGCTGAGAGCCTTCGCGATGCCGGTGCTCAGCCTGTGCTGCGTGATCGTGGCGCAGATGATGCGCATGACCCGCGCGGCCGTCAGCGACCAGCTGCAGGCCCCCTACATCGAGATGGTCCGGCTGAAGGGTGCCTCGCCGCTGCGCACCGTGATGGCGCATGCGCTGCCCAACGCGGTGGGGCCCATCGCCAATGCGGTGGCGCTGTCCCTGTCGTACCTGCTGGGCGGCGTGATCATCATCGAGACCATCTTCAACTACCCGGGCATCGCCAAGCTCATGGTCGATGGCGTGACCCAGCGGGACATGCCGCTGGTGCAGGCCTGCGCCATGATCTTCTGCGCGGGCTACCTGATCCTCGTCACGCTGGCCGACCTGTGCGGCATCGTCGCCAACCCGCGCCTGCGCCACCGCTGACACGGCGCATTCCGACCAAGGAGCTCCACCGATGGATACCGTTTCTCCTCCGTCCGGCGCGCCCGCAGCGCCCGCGGCCCGGCGTGGCGGCCTGCACCGCGCGCTGCGCTGGCTCGCCGGCCTCGGCCCGCTGGGGTTGCTGGCACTGGCCGTGCTGCTGTTCTGGATGCTGGCCGCGCTGGTCGGTCCCTGGTTGCTGGGCGGCACGCCCACGGCATCCGGCGGCGGGACCGACGTGTTCGCGCCCATCGGCGCGGCGCACTGGCTGGGCACGGACTATCTCGGCCGGGACATGCTGGCGCGCGTCGTGAACGGCGCCCGCTACACCGTCGGCGTGGCGCTGCTGGCGACGCTGCTGGCCAGCGGCACCGGCACGGTGCTCGCGCTGCTCGCCGCGGCCGTGGGCGGCAAGCTCGACGCGGTGCTGAGCCGCGTGCTCGATACGCTCACGGCCATCCCGAGCAAGATGTTCGCGCTCATCATGGTCGCCGGCTTCGGCTCGTCGGTGGCCATGCTGGTGGCCACCGCCGCCATCATCTACGTTCCGGGCGCCTACCGCATCGCGCGATCGCTGGCGGTGAACATCAATGCACTCGACTACGTGGTCGTGGCCCGCACGCGCGGGGAGGGCACGCTCTACGTGATGCTGCGCGAGATCCTGCCCAACATCCTGGGGCCCATGCTCGCCGACCTGGGCCTGCGCTTCGTCTACGTGGTGCTCCTGCTCGCCAGCCTGAGCTTCCTGGGCTTAGGCATACAGCCGCCCGAGGCGGACTGGGGATCGCTGGTGCGCGAGAACATAGGTGCGCTGCCCGAGGGCGGGGCCGCCGTGATCGCCCCGGCCATCGCCATCGCGAGCCTGACCATCGCCGTCAATCTCGTCATCGACAACCTGCCGGGCCGCGCCGCCCGCGAACGAGGAGCCCGCTGATGGGAGCATCCGTCACCGTGCAGGACCTGCACATCACCGCGGGCGGCCAGACGCTGGTGGACCGCGTCAGCTTCTCGATCGCGCCGGGCGAGGTGCTCGCGTTGATCGGCGAATCCGGCTCGGGCAAGACGACCACCGCGCTGGCCCTCATGGGCCATGCGCGCGAGGGCTGCCGCATCTCCGGCGGCAGCGTGCGCATCGGCGATGTGGACGTGCTCGGCCTTTCCGCGGCCGGCCAGCGTGCGCTGCGGGGGCGCACCGTGGCCTACATCGCGCAGAGCGCCGCGGCTTCGTTCAACCCGTCGCGCACCCTGATGGACCAGGTGGTGGAGCCCGCGCGCATCCACGGCACCCTGTCGCGTGCCGAGGCCGAGGCGAAGGCCGTGCAGCTCTTCCGGGAACTGGCGCTGCCCGATCCCGACACCATCGGCAGCCGCTATCCGCACCAGGTGTCCGGCGGCCAGCTGCAGCGCATCATGGCCGCGATGGCGCTCATCACCGACCCGGACCTGGTCATCCTCGACGAGCCCACCACGGCGCTGGACGTGACCACGCAGATCGAGGTGCTGCGCGCGTTCCGGCGCGTGGTGCGCGAGCGCCGCGCCACGGCCGTGTACGTCAGCCACGACTTGGCCGTGGTGGCGCAGATGGCCGACCACATCCTGGTGCTGCGCGGCGGGCAGATGCAGGAGCTCAATCCGACCCCGCGCATCCTGGAGGCGCCCGAGCATCCCTACACCCGCAGCCTGCTGGCGGCTGCGCGGCCCGCGGCGCGCGAGGGCGGTGCGGGCAAGGAGGGCGCCGTGCTGCTGGACGTGCGCCACCTGTCGGCCGGCTATGGCCCGAAGGATGCGCAGGGCCGGCCGGCCTCGCTGATCCTGGACGACGTGAGCCTTGTCGTGCGCCGCGGCCAGGCCATCGGCGTGATCGGCGAGTCCGGCTCGGGCAAGACCACGCTCGCGCGCGCCATTGCGGGCCTGATCCCCGCGCATGCCGGCTCCGTGGTGTTCAACGGGCGCGAACTCAAGCCCACACTGGCGCAGCGCGAGCGCGAGGAACTGCGCCGCATCCAGATCGTGTTCCAGATGGCCGATACGGCGCTGAATCCGTCGCACACCATCGGGCGCATCCTGGCGCGGCCGCTGGAGTTCTACAAGGGCCTGCGCGGGCCGGCGCTGCAGCAGCGCATCCGCCAGCTGCTGGACCTCGTCAAGCTGCCGCACGCCGTGGCGGATCGCCTGCCCGGCGGCCTCTCGGGCGGGCAGAAGCAGCGCGTCAACCTCGCCCGCGCGCTCGCGGCCGACCCGGACCTCATCCTCTGCGACGAAGTCACCTCCGCGCTCGATACCGTGGTGGGCGCCGCGGTGCTCGATCTCATGGCGGAACTGCGCCGGGAGCTGGGCGTTTCCTATCTCTTCATCAGCCACGACCTGCACACGGTGCGCGCAGTGTGCGACGAGATCGTCGTGATGCAGCACGGCTGCAAGCTGGACCAGGTGGCGCGCGCGGATTTCGACCGCGGCCCCCACCACCCGTACTACGAACTGCTCGCCCGCTCCGTGCCTGAACTGCGCCAGGGCTGGCTCGAGGAGCAGGACGGGGCGGCCCCCGGCCGCCCCCATGCGGCGCAGGCCGCATAACCCAACGAACCGAGGAAGACCATGGAGACCATTTTCCGCATCGCGGTGCTGCCCGGAGACGGCATCGGCAAGGAAGTCATGCCCGAGGGGCTGCGTGCGATCCAGGCGGCGGCCGAGCGCTTCGGCTTCGCGCTGGAGCTGCACACCTTCGATTGGGCCAGCTGCGACTACTACCTCGCGCACGGGCAGATGATGCCCGACGACTGGAAAGAGCAGCTCAAGGGCATGGATGCGCTCTTCTTCGGCGCCGTGGGCTGGCCGGCCACCGTGCCCGACCACGTCTCGCTGTGGGGCTCGCTGCTGAAGTTCCGCCGCGAGTTCGACCAGTACATCAACCTGCGGCCCGTGCGCCTGTTCGAGGGCGTGCCGTGCCCGCTGGCGGGCAGGAAGCCCGGTGACATCGACTACTACGTGGTGCGCGAGAACACCGAGGGCGAATACACCTCGCTGGGCGGCATCATGTACGAGGGCACGGACCGGGAGATCGTGATCCAGGAGTCGGTGTATTCGCGCAAGGGTGCCGAGCGGCTGCTGAAGTTCGCGTTCGACCTCGCGCAGAGCCGCACGAAGAAGCACGTGACGCTGGCCACCAAGAGCAACGGCATCGCCATCAGCATGCCGTGGTGGGACAAGCGGGCCGACGATGTGGCCAGGGGCTACCCGGAGATCACGCTGGACAAGCAGCACATCGACATCCTGACGGCGCGCTTCGTGCTGCAGCCGGGGCGCTTCGACGTGGTGGCGGCGACGAACCTGTTCGGCGACATCCTGTCGGACCTGGGGCCGGCGACGACGGGCACGATCGGGCTGGCGCCGTCGGCGAACCTGAACCCGGAGCGCACGTTCCCCAGCCTGTTCGAGCCGGTGCACGGCTCGGCACCGGACATCTATGGCAAGAACATCGCCAACCCGATCGCGATGGTCTGGTCGGGGGCGCTGATGCTGGACTTCCTCACGCAGGGCCAGGGCGCGGGGCGGCAGGCGCACGATGCGATCGTGGCGGCCATCGAGCAGGTGATCGAGGACGGGCCGCGCACGCCGGACCTGGGCGGCAATGCCAGCACCACCGAGGTGGGGCAGGCCATCGCCGCCGCCATTTCCGCTGCGGCCTGATCCGGCCATGAGACCGACGCCCCTCCTGCCGACGAACGATTGACCCGGCCGTGCAACGGCTGCCTTTTCCCGCACCATGACCTCTTCCGCTTCAACCCCCTCCGCCACCTCCGCACTCTCCGCCGCAGCCCTGCCGCTGGTGCGCAGCCAGCTGTGCATCGCCGGCCGCTGGCAGGCCGCCGCCAGCGGCGCCACCTTCGCCGTCACCGATCCGGCCACCGGTGCCACCATTGCCGACGTGCCCGACGGCAGCGCCCGGGACGCCCGCGCCGCCGCCGACGCCGCCCATGCCGCCTTCGCCACCTGGCGCACGGTGCCGGCCAAGCAGCGCGCGGCCCTCATCAAGCGCTGGAACGACCTCGTCATGGCCCGCCAGGACGCGCTGGGCGCGCTCATCTCCCTGGAGCAGGGCAAGCCCCTGGCCGAGGGCCGGGGCGAGGTCGCCTACGCCGCCAGCTACATCGAGTGGTTCGGCGAGGAGGCCACGCGCATGAACGGCGAGATCATTCCCGCGCCCGTGCCCGGCCGGCGCATGTTCGCCCTCAGGGAGCCCGTGGGCGTGGTGGCCGCCATCACCCCGTGGAACTTCCCCGCCGCGATGATCGCGCGCAAGATCGCCCCGGCCCTGGCGGCCGGCTGCACCGTGGTCTGCAAGCCCGCGGAGGACACGCCCCTCACCTCGCTCGCGCTCGTGGCGCTGGCCGAGGAAGCAGGCATTCCCGCCGGCGTGCTCAACATCGTCACCGCCTCGCGTGTGCAGACGCCCGAGGTGGTCGATGCCTGGCTCGATGATCCGCGCGTGCGCAAGATCACCTTCACGGGCTCCACGCCCGTGGGCAAGCACCTGGCGCGCCGCAGCGCGGACACGCTCAAGAAGCTCTCGCTGGAGCTGGGCGGCAACGCGCCCTTCATCGTGTTCGAAGATGCCGACGTGGATGCGGCGGTGGACGGCTTCATGGCCGCGAAATTCCGCAACGGCGGACAGACCTGCGTGAGCCCCAACCGGGTGTACGTGCACGCGGCCGTGCACGAGGCGTTCGCGGGCAAGCTCGCGGCGCGGGTGGCGGGGCTCAAAGTGGGGCCGGCCAGCGACGCAGCCTCGCAGATCGGCCCGATGATCAACGAGCGCGCGGTCGAGAAGATCGAACGCCACGTGCAGGACGCCGTGGCCCGGGGCGCGAAGGTGCTCACGGGCGGCCGGCGGCTGGCGGAGCTGGGCGAGCACTACTACGCGCCCACGGTGCTCACGGGCGCGGATGCCACCATGGCCTGCGCCTGCGAGGAGACCTTCGGGCCGGTGGCGCCGCTGACCGTGTTCCACGATGAGGCCGAGGTGATCGCCGCGGCCAACGACACGCCCTTCGGGCTGGCCGCGTATTTCTACAGCCGCGACGTGCGGCGGATCTGGCGCGTGGCGGGCCTGCTGGAGACGGGCATCGTGGGCATCAACGAAGGTGCCCTGGCGGCGGAGGCCGCGCCCTTCGGCGGCGTGAAGGAGTCCGGCTACGGCCGCGAGGGCTCCACCCACGGCCTGGACGACTACCTGCACACCAAGTATCTTTGCCAGGGGCAGCTCGACTGACGGAAGATGCCCGCGCGGCCCCGTGCGCGCTCAGGACGGCAGGGCCGGCAGCGGATGCCCCCGGCCGGCATCCAGCTGCGGCAGATCGCTGCCCTGCAGGCGGAACACGGCGAGCGCATCGCGCAGCACCGCCACCTGGGCGGCCATGGCCGACGTGGCTGCACTGGCTTCCTCCACCATGGCGGCGTTCTGCTGGGTCATTTCGTCCATCTGGGTCACGGCGCGGTTCACTTCCTCGATGCCGGCAGTCTGCTGCGCATTGGCCGCGGCGATGCCCTCCATGAGGCCCGAGATGCGCTGCACCGAGTCCACCACGTCGCCCATGGTGCGGCCCGCCTGTTCGACCAGGTCGGAGCCGCTGCGCACCTCGGCCACCGATTCGCTGATGAGGGCCTTGATCTCGCGGGCCGCCGATGCGGAACGCTGCGCCAGGCTGCGCACCTCGCCCGCCACCACCGCGAAGCCGCGGCCCTGCTCGCCCGCGCGGGCTGCCTCCACCGCCGCGTTCAGCGCCAGGATGTTGGTCTGGAACGCGATGCCGTCGATCACGCCGATGATCTCGCTGATCCTGCCCGAACTGGCGTTGATGGCCCGCATGCTTTCCACCACCTTGCCCACGGCTTCGCCGCCCTGGGCCGCCGTCTGCGCCGTGGCCGACACGTACTGCGCGGCCTGCCGGGCGTTGTCGGCGTTCTGCCGCACCGTGGCGGTGAGCTCCTCCATGCTGGAGGCCGTCTGCTGCAGCGAGGAGGCCTGCTGCTCCGTGCGGCGTGACAGGTCGGCATTGCCCTGCGCGATCTCCGCGGCGGCGTGGTCGATCGTGCCCGTGGCCTGCTGGATGCGCTGCAGGATGTGCCCGAGCCGGTCGCGCATGAAGCCGATGGCATGCATCAGGCTGCGGTCGTCGCCGCGCCGCAGGGCGATGTGGGCCTGCAGGTCGCCCTCGGCCATGCGCAGTGCGGCCTGCGCCGCAGCGGCGGGCTCGCCGCCCACCGAACGCTCGATGTCGCGCACGACGAAGCCCGTGATCACCGAAATGCAGATGCCGAGCAGGGCAAGCACCCCCAGGGCGCGGTAGAGCGTGCTGCGGAAGGTCTGCTCGATGTCATCCACGTAGTCGCCGGCCACCAGGTCCCAGTTCCACGGCTTGAAGCGCACCGCATAGCCGATCTTGGGGCTGGGGGCGTCGCTGCCGGGCCGTGGCCACCAGTACTCGAGGAAGCCGCGCCCCTGCGCCGAACTGCCGGCGGCCGCGATATCGACATACAGCGGCGTGCCCTTGGCATCCTTGAAGGACAGCATGTTCCTGCCGTCGAGTTCGGGCTTGATCGGGTGCATCACCATGACGGAGTCGGCACCGACGATCGTCACGTAGCCGTCCTTGCCGTAACGCTGCGCTGCCACGCGCTCCCTTGCCGCGCGGCGTGCTTCCTCCGGCGTCATTTTCCCGGCCCCGGCCTGCCTGTCGTAGTCGCCGACGACGGACAGTGCCATGTCGGTGATGTCGGCCAGGGCGGCGCGACGTGCTTCGTACTGGAGCGAACGCGTCTGCCAGGCGTTCACGAAGGTGAGGGCGAACAGGCCCAGCAGGGCCAGGACGAGGGGAAGCCAGAGCTTCTGCCGCAGGGTGAGTTGTTTCATGGGGTAACACTATTGCAATGCGGCGCATTGTCGAAGCCGCCCCCAGGTCGATCCAACGCAAAATCTCGCGTTGTCTCCATCGGAAAAATCGATGGAAACATTTGAATTTCCATTACGGTCAAAACCGCTCGGCCGCCATCGGGGCTTACCCCAGGGGCGCTGCACCGCCGCGAGGCATTCAGGCCGCCGGCTTCCGCCGCCGCGCCACCATGGTGCGCGTGGCATAGCCCTGCGCCGAACCGAGCACCGTTTCGGCGATGTCCGAGCCGGGATCCTCGCGAAAGCAGGCATGGACGGGCAGGGGCGTGAGCACGCAATCGCTGGGCAGGACGCGCAGCGGCATGCGCCCCGACAGGTGCCGGGTCACCGCGCGCGGCAGCAATGCGATGCCGAACTCGCCTTCCACGAGCTGCAGCATGGCGGAAATGGACGAGACGGCATGCACCCTCGGCACGGGCAGCGCGGCCTCCTGGAAGAGCTTCATGAGCGTCTGGTGGGGCTGGGAGCCGCGCAAAAAAGTCAGCAGGTCGTGCTGCGCGAGCCGCGCGAGATCGTAGTGGCGCTCGGTATGCAGCGCCTTGTGGCCCACGAACACCATCTCCATCGGCGCCATCGAAAGGGTGCGGACGCCGTTGTCCGCCACGGGTATCCCGGTGAAGACGAGATCCTGCGCGCCGCGCCGCACCTGGTCCGCCAGTACCGCGGAGGTGTCCACGGTGAGCTCCAGCTCGAACCCCGGCCGGCTCTTGCGCACGTCCTTCAGCCAGCCGGTCAGCCAGCTGTGCACCACCGATTCGATGGCGCCGATGCGCAGTACCGCCGGTGCATTCCGGCTGCCGCCCAGCTCGTCCTTCACTCGCCGCTGCAGCGCCAGCAATTGCACGGCCAGCCGCTGGAAACGCTGGCCCGCGGCCGTGAGCCGGAACTGGCGCTCGCGCCGGTCCAGCAGCACCACGCCCAGCTCTGCTTCGAGCGAGGCGATGCGGCTCGACAGCGCGGATTGGGTGATGTGCAGCTTTTCAGCAGCCCGCGTGATGCTCTTGAGCGAAACAGCCCAGTGGAAGGCCTCGACGAAGCGCAGGTTCATGGGCGGCATTGTGGCCGCACGCATCCCGGCAGTGCGCCAGCACGGGGCCGCTTTTCAGCCCCGTGCCGCCACGCGGCAAGCCGCGTACATGTCCTGCGCCGGCTGGTAGGCGCCGGTCTGCACGTCCATCAGCCCGAGCACCGAGTGGAAATAGTTGTCGTGCGTGATGCGGCGGCTGCGCAGGTCCTTCTGCAGGCAGGCGGTGGTGATGCCGGTGCGCTGCTGCATGGCGGGCGACAGCCAGGTGATCCACGGCACGTGCTTTTGCACGTCGGGCGCGATGGAGTAGGGCATGCCATGCAGGTAGATGCCGTTCTCGCCCAGGGACTCTCCATGGTCCGCCACATACACCATGGCCGTCTCGGCGCTGGCCGAGCGAGCCTCCAGCCAGTTGATGGTGCTGTTCAGGAAATGGTCCGTGGAGACGATGCTGTTGTCGTAGGCATTCACCACCTGTTCGCGCGTGCACTCCTGCAGCGCGGAGGTCTTGCACTCGGGCAGGAATTTCTTTTGCGAAGGCAGCGAGCGCCTGGTATAGGCCGGCCCGTGGCTGCCCATCTGGTGCATCACCACCACCACGCCGCGCGCGCGCTGCTCGGCGGGCAGGGCGGCGATGCGCGCGTCCAGTCCCTGCAGCATGACGTCGTCCAGGCATTCCTTGCCGTCCGCGCACCACGTCGGGTCGGTCGGCGTGGCAGAGGTGCTGACCGTGGGAACGCGGTCGCACACGCCCTTGCAGCCGGACTGGTTGTCCACCCACAGCACGGCCAGTCCGGCATGCTGCAGCACGTCCATCAGGGTTTCATAGTCCGCGCTGCGTTTTTCGTAGGCTTCCTTGCCCAGGTGCGCGTACATGCAGGGTACGGACGCCGCCGTGCTGGTGCCGCAGGACCAGGCATCGGTGGCGCTGGCAATGTCCTTGCGGGCCGACAGCTCGGGCGTCGTGTCGCGCGCGTAGCCGTTGAGGCCGAAGTTGCCGCTGCGGCCGGTCTCGCCCAGCACCAGCACCAGCAGCGGGGGCCTGGCCTGCCCTCCGTAGCTCGCGCCCAGCCGGGCGTCGCGGCCCAGGGGCTGCAGCGGGCCCCGGCTGTGGCGCAGCGGCTTGGCCGCGAGGCTGCCGACGGCATAGACGCTGTTGAGCGGATTGATCAGGTAGCGCATGCGCGTGTGGTTGCGCATGGTGGACGAGAAGTCCTGGAAGACCGCGAGGATGCAGGCCGCCGCGACGGCCAGCGCACCCAGCATGAAGGCCGCCTGGTGCACCGCCCGGCGGCGCCAGCCCAGCGGGCGCACCCGGATCCGCGCCAGCCACACCAGCGGCGGCCCGGCCATGGCCAGCATCGACAGCGGCAGTTTCCAGGTGACCAGGTCGGCCGCCTCGTGCGCATCCGTCTGGACCACGTTGGTGATCATGCCGGGATCGATCACGATGCCGTAGGTGCCCATGAAATAGGCGCCAGCCGCAGCGGCCAGCACGGCCAGCGAGAGCACGGGCTTGAGCGCCTTGCCCCAGGCCAGGACCGAGAGCACGGCCGCCGTGGCGAACGACACCGCCACCATGAAGGCCAGGAAAAACACACCGCCGCGCAGGGTGTGGGCGCCCGGCAGGCGCATCACCTCGCTCCAGAGCGGGAGATTGCAGACCGTCCCGATCCAGAGGCAGGCGATCAGCAGCACTGCCATGGGGTGAAGGCCTTCGGCGGATGCGCGGGCCAGGGGACGGCCGGACGCGGCGGAAGGGAGGCGGAACGGGAGCACGTACGACGGGAGCATGGCAGCAGTGTGAAAACTGCGGCTTAAGACAGCATTAACGGGCCCGAGGACTGCCCGGCTTCGCCACCGTGGCGCGCCGCCAGGGGCATCCGCTGCCCTGCGGCCCCGTGCAGGGCCTGCAGGCCCCGCGGGGTCGTGTGCTGTCATCCAATCTCTCCTGCTTGCCGCCTGCGGACCGACCGGCCGCTGTCATCAAGGCGACATTGTTCCGCCATCTGAAAAGATGGCAGGCAGGATTTTCCCGAATGGTCGAGTTGATCCCGGGATGGAAAGGGCTGGGCCTCAGCCCAGCCGGTCTGCGTGGTGGGCGATGTGGTCGCCGATCACCGACTGGACGAAGTAGTAGCCATGGTCGTAGTCCGCGTGCCGGCGCAGGGTGAGCGGCTGCTTGACCAGCGCGCATGCCGCTTCGAACACGTGGGGGTGCAGCTGCTCTGCAAGGAAGGCATCCGCCATGCCCTGGTCCACCAGGATGCCGTCCGGGTAGGGCGCGGCGGGTTGGCGCTGCATCAGCACGGTGGCGTCGTGCGCCTGCCAGGTCTTGCAGGACACGCCGAAGTAGCGGCGGAAGGCCTTGTCGCCCCAGGCGCACTGGGAGGCCGCGCAGATCGGCGCGATGGCCGACAGGGAGCGGAACACGCCGCGGTGGCGCAGGGCCAGCGTGATCGCGCCGTGGCCGCCCATGGAGTGGCCCATGACGCCCAGGCGCGCCGTGTCGATCGGCAGCACCCGCTCCAGCAGAGGGATCAGCTCCTCGATGAGGTAGCTTTCCATGCGCCAGTGGCGCTGCCACGGCTCCTCCGTGGCATCGAGGTAGAAGCCGGCACCGATGCCGAAGTCCCACTCGGTATTGGCGCCTTCGAAGGCCTCGGCCTGCGGGCCGCGCGGGCTGGTATCGGGCGAGATGAGGGCGATGCCCCGCTCGGCGGCGAAGCGCTGGGCGCCCGCCTTGATCATGAAGGTTTCCTCGGTGCAGGTCAGCCCGGCGAGGTACATCAGCGTGGGCACCTTCCGCCCGGGTTCGCGCAGCGCCGCGGGAGGCAGGTACACCCCGAACTTCATCGGGAGGCCGATTTCCACGGAGGAATGCCGGTAGAAACGCTGGGAGCCGCCGAAGCAGGCGTGCTCGCCCAGCAGTTCCAGGCCGGGCACCTGGGCGGCGCGGGGCCTGCGCGCGGCCGCTTCCAGCGCGGCCTTCACGTCGTCGGGAGGTTCAATGGGTTGGTAGGTCATGGCTGTGGATCGGAGTCGCATGCCGGGCGGCACCGGCCCGGCAGGCGCTATTGGATCAGTAAACGACGACGCCGCGAATCGACTCGCCCCGCTTCATCAGGTCGAAGCCCTTGTTGATGTCCTCCAGGGGCATCGTGTGGGTGATGAGGCTGTCGATGTCGATCTTGCCTTCCATGTACCAGTCCACGATCTTCGGCACGTCGGTGCGGCCGCGCGCACCGCCGAAGGCCGAGCCCTTCCACTGCCGGCCCGTGACGAGCTGGAACGGGCGGGTGCTGATCTCCGCGCCGGCCTCGGCCACGCCGATGATGATGCTCTGGCCCCAGCCCTTGTGAGTGCACTCCAGCGCCTGGCGCATCACCTTGGTGTTGCCGATGCACTCGAAGGAGTAATCGGCGCCGCCGTCGGTCAATTGCACGATGGCATCCACCACGTTCTCCACCTCGTTCGGGTTGATGAAGTGCGTCATGCCGAACTGGCGGGCCATCTCCTGGCGGGCGGGGTTGATGTCCACGCCGATGATCTTGTCCGCGCCCACCATCTTCGCGCCCTGGATCACGTTCAGGCCGATGCCGCCCAGGCCGAACACCACCACGTTCGCGCCGGCCTCCACCTTGGCCGTGAACAGCACCGCGCCGATGCCGGTGGTCACACCGCAACCGATGTAACAGACCTTGTCGAAGGGCGCGTCGTCGCGGATCCTGGCCAGCGAGATCTCCGGCGCCACCGTGTAGTTGCTGAAGGTGCTGGTGCCCATGTAATGGAAGATCGGCTGGCCGTCGAGGCTGAAGCGGCTGGTGGCGTCGGGCATCAGGCCCTTGCCCTGCGTGCCGCGGATCAGCTGGCACAGGTTGGTCTTGCGCGAGAGGCAGAACTTGCACTGCCGGCACTCGGGCGTGTAGAGCGGGATCACGTGGTCGCCCTTCTTGAGCGAGGTGACGCCCGGGCCCACGTCCACCACCACGCCCGCGCCCTCGTGGCCCAGGATGGCGGGGAAGATGCCTTCCGGGTCGGCGCCCGAGAGGGTGTAGTAATCGGTGTGGCAGATGCCCGTGGCCTTGATTTCCACCAGCACCTCGCCGAACTTCGGGCCTTGCAGGTCCACGGTCTCGATGGTCAGGGGTTCGCCGGATTTCCAGGCGACGGCTGCTTTGGTTTTCATGGGAGATGCTTTCGGAAAGGAGAGGAGGGCGGGTGGCCGGCCCCGGGGGGTGGCGCGTCGATCGGGGACAATCCGCGCATGCCCCGGCCGGCCGGGCCGCGCGAGCGAAAAACAATCCCGCTTTATAGAGCAAGCCGGGCAGGCCTGGCCAGCGCGGGCCCGCCGATGTCCGGTGACCGGCCCGCTTTGTCCGATGACCCCCCCCTTGCCCACCGCATGCACACAGCCCAGCCCCTGTCCGTCCACATCGTCGTCTATCCGGGCTTCAAGGCGCTGGAGGCCGTGGGGCCGCTCTCGGTGTTCGACTATGCGAACGTGCACCTCGCGCGGCGCGGCCGCCCGCCCGGCTACGCCGTATCGGTGGCGGCCCGGGCGCGCGGTCCCGTGCGCTCCGACACGCTGATGGCCCTGGACGCCACCGAGCTGCTGTGCACCGGCGGCGATGCAGTGCGCGGGGCAATGCCGGACACGGCCCTGCTGGTCGGCGCGCGCCACATCGAGGCGGCCCTGGCCGACGCCCCGGAGATCGTGGCATGGGCACGCGCTGCGGCTACGCGCGTGCGCCGCATGGTGGCCCTGTGCTCAGGCAGCTTCTTCCTGGCCGCCGCGGGCCTGCTCGACGGGCGCCGGGCCGCGACCCACTGGAGCGTGGCCGCCCGGCTGCAGGAACTGCATCCTGCCGTGGCGGTCGATCCCGACGCGATCTACGTGCGCGACGGCCACCTCTGGACCTCCGCCGGCGTCACCGCGGGCATCGACCTCGCGCTTGCCCTGGTGGAGGAGGACTACGGCCATGCGCTCGCGCTGGAAGTGGCGCGCGACATGGTCATGTACCTCAAGCGGCCCGGCGGTCAGTCGCAGTTCAGCGTGCAGCTCGCCAGCCAGGCGACCACCCACCGCGGCATGCAGGAAGTGCAGGCCTGGGCGCTGGAGCACCTGTCCGGGCCGCTCACCCTGCAGGTGCTGGCCGGGCGCGCCGCGATGAGCGAGCGCCACTTCCGCCGCGTGTTCGCGCAGGAGACGGGGCGCAGCCCCTCGGCCTTCGTGGAGTCGGCCCGGCTGGAGGCCGCGCGCCGGCTGCTCGAATCCGACGCCGCCCTGCCGCTCAAGACCGTGGCCGCGCGCGTCGGGCTGGGCTCGGAGCAGGCGCTGCGGCACCTGTTCCTGCGGCACCTGGGCATCCCGCCCCAGGCCTACCGGGAGCGCTTCGGCGACTGAATTCCGACCATGCATCTCACCGCCCTGACTGCATTCCCCGATACCGAGCTACGCACCGCCCGCTGCCTGCTGCGCCCCTTCCGCGAGAGCGACCTGCCCGGCATCTTCGAGGGCCTGAGCGATCCGCGCGTGATCGAACACTACGGCGTGCGCTATGCCAGCCTGGAGGCCACCCGCGAGCAGCTCCGCTGGTATGGCCGCATCCAGCAGGAGGCCTCCGGGCAATGGTGGTGCATCTGCCTGGGCGGGGCCCCGGAGCGCCTGATCGGCGCCTGCGGCTTCAACGACATCGACCGGGAACACCGCCGGGCCGAGATCGGCTACTGGCTGCTGCCGGCGTACTGGGGCAGGGGCCTGGCCCGCGAGGCCGTTGCCGCAGCCATCCGCCATGCCTTCGACCGGCTGGGCATCCACCGGATCGGGGCCGATGTGGACATGGAGAACCACGCCAGCGCCGCGCTGCTGGCGAGGCTGGGGTTCATGCGTGAGGGAGTGCGGCGGGGGTATGAGATGAAGGAGGGGCGGCCGATCGATCTGCAGCTGTTTTCTCGGCTGGCGACGGATCAGTAGGGGCGTTTTATGTTCCGGACCTGAATGAATTTCCGTTATGAAAATCATTGCGCATTGTTGATCGGTCTTTCCTGCTGGCCCGCTAGGATGCCGCCTCCAGATGGGAGATGCGTGAATGGCGGGGTTTCAGGAAATTTGGAGGAGCCATCCCGGCGTGACAAGGGAAAAGCCTTTGCTCCCTGTCGCAACCTATGAGAACCAATGCGCTGTCAATCTGTCTGCCGCCCTTATTCGGGCTGGCTGCGACCTCTCCACCTTCAAAGGTGTCCGGTCTTGGCAGCAGGGGGTTACCAGATATCCGCTGCGAGCTGAGGAGTTGGCTTCATGGCTTGACACGGCCGCATCAAGGCTTCCTGGCCGATCTGTCCGATTCGTCGGAAAGCAGATTGAAAACCCGCAAACCGGCACGGATCTTTTCAAGTCAATCCATGGAAGAACAGGTATTCTGTTCTTCAGAAATTATTGGGGCCCGGGCAGGCAGGAAGACCACATTGACCTATGGAACGGATCGAGGATGACTGCGCTGAGTTCGTGGTTTCGGATCCACTGGGGAATCTCGCTGGAGGGGTATTGGTCAGACTATCTCAAGGCAGAAGAGGTGCGTTTCTGGAACGTCCCATGAAGATTTTGTGGGCTATTTTTTGGGGCTCGTTATTCGCCGCCGCCGCGTACTTCGGCATGTTCCACGTTTTTGCCGCGTGGTATGGCCCGCGCTACATCAGGAGCGACAACGACATCGGGGATCTCATCATGATCTCGCTGGGCGTGTGCTGCCTCGCCTTCATGCTCGGCGGATGGGTGGGATACAGGCTGCATGGCCGCATGCGGCGACGCAGCGGCAACCGTGGGCATTCCCATCAGGGCGAACAATGAAAAAACCGCCGCGGAGGCCATCCTCCTGCGGCGGTTTGTCCTGTTGCCAGCACGGCCACCATGTGACCGCGCCCTGGCAACCTGTCAGCGCTGCGCGATCGGCTTCACCGTGCGGGGCTCGGCGCCCACGAACAGCTGGCGCGGACGGCCGATCTTGTACTCGGGGTCGCCGATCATCTCGTTGAGCTGGGCGATCCAGCCCACGGTGCGGGCCAGGGCGAAGATGCCGGTGAACAGGTTCACGGGGATGCCGATGGCACGCTGCACGATGCCGGAGTAGAAGTCCACGTTCGGGTAGAGCTTGCGCTGCACGAAGTAGTCGTCTTCCAGGGCGATCTTTTCCAGTTCCTTCGCCAGGGCGAACAGCGGGTCCTTCTCCAGGCCCAGCTCGGCCAGCACCTCGTTGCAGGTTTCCTGCATGAGCTTGGCGCGCGGGTCGTAGTTCTTGTACACGCGGTGGCCGAAGCCCATGAGCTTGACGCCGGAGTTCTTGTCCTTGACCTGCTTGATGAACTCGCCGATCTTCTCCACGCCGCCCTGGGCCTGGATGTCGTGCAGCATGTTCAGGGCCGCTTCGTTGGCGCCGCCGTGGGCGGGACCCCAGAGGCAGGCCACGCCGGCCGCGATGGCGGCGAACGGGTTGGTGCCCGACGAGCCGCACAGGCGGACCGTGGAGGTGGAGGCGTTCTGCTCGTGGTCTGCGTGCAGGATGAAGATGCGGTCCAGCGCGCGCTCGAGCACGGGGTTGACCTTGTACTCCTCGCAGGGCGTGCCGAACATCATGCGCAGGAAGTTGCCGGCATAGCTCAGGTGGTTCTGCGGGTACATGTAGGGCTGGCCCACGCCGTACTTGTAGGCCATGGCGACCAGCGTCGGCATCTTGGCGATCAGGCGGATGGCCGAGATCTCGCGGTGCTGCGGATTGTTGATGTCCGTGCTGTCGTGGTAGAAGGCCGACAGGGCGCCCACCAGGCCCGTGAGCACGGCCATCGGGTGCGCGTCGCGGCGGAAGCCGCGCAGGAAGAACTGCATCTGCTCGTTGACCATCGTGTGCTTGGTCACGCTGTCGCTGAACTCCTGCTTCTGGGCGGCGTTCGGCAGCTCGCCCTTCAGCAGCAGGTAGCAGGTCTCGAGGTAGTCGCAGTTCGTGGCCAGCTGTTCGATGGGATAGCCGCGGTAGAGCAGTTCACCCTTGTCGCCGTCGATGTAGGTGATCGACGACTGGCATGCGGCCGTGGACAGGAAGCCCGGGTCGTACGTGAACATGCCCGTCTGGGCGTAGAGCTTGCGGATGTCCACCACGTCCGGACCCACGCTGCCGTGGTACACGGGCAATTCCACGCTCGGGCTGCCATTGCTGAACGAGAGCGTTGCTTTGTTGTCTGCCAGTTTCATTGAGTTTCCTTCGTAGTTAGCCCGCAAGCGGTGGAGTTGCCGGCGCGCGGCGGCGCAGCAGTTCGAGCACCTCCCTGACGTCTCCGGTATCGAGCTCGCCGGAGGGTTCCTTGCGCCGCAGCAGCAGGTCCAGCAGGTCGTTGTCGGAGAGGTCCATCAGGGTGGCGATGCCCTGCGCCTGGCGATGTGTCAGGCGGGAGCCATGGGTCGCGAAGAACTGCTCGATGAAGAGGTCGTTCTCGACCAGGCCCCGGCGGCTGCGCCACCGGAGCTTGGCGACTTCGCGGTCGTCGAGCAGGTCTTCCGGCATGTGCAAAGTCAGACGGCGCGGCGCACCATCAGTTCCTTGATCTTGCCGATGGCCTTCGTGGGGTTGAGGCCCTTGGGGCACACGTCCACGCAGTTCATGATGGTGTGGCAGCGGAAGAGGCGGTAGGGGTCTTCCAGGTTGTCCAGGCGCGCGCCCGTGGCTTCGTCGCGGCTGTCGGCGATGAAGCGGTAGGCCTGCAGCAGGCCGGCGGGGCCCACGAACTTGTCGGGGTTCCACCAGAAGCTGGGGCAACTGGTCGAGCAGCTCGCGCACAGGATGCACTCGTACAGGCCGTTGAGCTCGTCGCGTTCCTCGGGGGACTGCAGGCGCTCGCGCTCGGGCGCGATGCCTTCCGTGATGAGGTAGGGCTTGATCGAGTGGTACTGCTTGAAGAACTGCGTCATGTCCACGATCAGGTCGCGGATCACGGGCAGGCCCGGCAGCGGCTTGAGCACGATCGTGCCCTTGAGCGTGCTCATGTTGGTGAGGCACGCCAGGCCGTTCTTGCCGTTGATGTTCATCGCGTCGGAGCCGCAGACGCCTTCGCGGCAGGAGCGGCGGAACGAGATGGACGGATCCTGCGCCTTGAGCTTGATCAGTGCGTCCAGCAGCATGCGCTCATGGCCGTCGAGCTCGATCTCGACGGTCTGCATGTAGGGCTTGGCGTCCTTGTCCGGGTCGTAGCGGTAGATTTGAAAGGTGCGCTTCATGGTGGTGTCTCGTGGGTTCTCGTGGGCGTATCAGAACGTGCGGACCTTGGGCGGCACGCTGTCCACGGTCAGGGGCTGGAGGTTCACGGGCTTGTAGGTGAGGCTGTTGCTCTCGCTGTGCCACAGCGTGTGCTTCATCCATTCCTTGTCGTTGCGGCCCAGCGGGAAGTCGGGGTGGTCGGCGGGGTGCTCGTAGTCATAGACCGTGTGCGCGCCGCGGCATTCCTTGCGCGCAGCGGCCGAGACCATCGTCGCCTGGGCGACCTCGATGAGGTTGTCCACTTCCAGCGCTTCCATGCGCGCCGTGTTCCACACCTTGGACTTGTCCTTCAGCGTGATCGCGCCCACGCGCTCGCGGATCGCGTTGATCTTCACGACGCCTTCGTCCATGCCTTCCTGCGTGCGGAACACGCCGGCGTGCTGCTGCATCGATGCACGGATGTCGTTGGCGATGTCCTGGGCATAGATGCCCTGGCTGGATTCCTGCAGCTGGTTGAGGCGGGCCAGCGTGCGGTCGGCGCTGTCGGCCGGCAGCGGCTTGTGCTCGCCGCTGTTCTTGACCATCTCGACGATGTGGCGGCCGGCGGACTTGCCGAAGACCAGCAGGTCGAGCAGCGAGTTCGTGCCCAGGCGGTTCGCGCCGTGCACGGACACGCAGGAGCATTCGCCCACGGCGTACAGGCCGTTCACCACCTGGTTGTGCACGTCGCCGTTCTGGATCACGACCTGGCCGTTGATGTTGGTCGGGATGCCGCCCATCTGGTAGTGGATGGTGGGCACGACAGGGATCGGTTCCTTCGTGATGTCCACGTTGGCGAAGTTGACGCCGATCTCGTACACCGAGGGCAGGCGCTTGTGGATGGTCTCCGCGCCCAGGTGGTCGAGCTTGAGCAGCACGTAGTCCTTGTTGGGACCGCAGCCGCGGCCTTCCTTGATCTCCTGGTCCATCGAGCGCGAGACGAAGTCGCGCGGCGCCAGGTCCTTCAGGGTGGGCGCGTAGCGCTCCATGAAGCGTTCGCCGTTGCTGTTGAGCAGGATGGCGCCTTCACCGCGGCAGCCCTCGGTCAGCAGCACGCCCGCGCCGGCCACGCCGGTGGGGTGGAACTGCCAGAACTCCATGTCCTGCAGCGGGATGCCGGCGCGCGCCGCCATGCCCAGGCCGTCGCCGGTGTTGATGAAGGCGTTGGTCGATGCCGCGAAGATGCGGCCCGCGCCGCCGGTGGCCAGCAGCACGGCCTTGGCCTGGAGCTGGTAGAGCTCGCCGGTTTCCAGTTCGAGGGCCGTCACGCCGACCACGTCGCCGGAGGCGTCGCGGATCAGGTCCAGGGCCATCCACTCGACGAAGAAGTTCGTCTTGGCCTTCACGTTCTGCTGGTAGAGCGTGTGCAGCATGGCGTGGCCGGTGCGGTCGGCCGCGGCGCACGCGCGCTGCACGGGCTTCTCGCCGTAGTTGGCCGTGTGGCCGCCGAAGGGGCGCTGGTAGATGGTGCCGTCCGGGTTGCGGTCGAAGGGCATGCCGAAGTGTTCCAGCTCGTACACCACCTTGGGGGCTTCGCGGCACATGAACTCGATGGCGTCCTGGTCGCCCAGCCAGTCGGAGCCCTTGATGGTGTCGTAGAAGTGGTAGTGCCAGTTGTCCTCGCTCATGTTGCCGAGCGAGGCCGACACGCCGCCCTGCGCCGCCACGGTGTGCGAGCGGGTGGGGAAGACCTTGGAGAGCGAGGCCACGTTCAGGCCCGCGCGGGAGAGTTCCAGCGCGGCACGCATGCCGGAGCCGCCCGCGCCGACGATGACGACGTCGAACTTGCGCGTGGTGATGTTCGCTTTGGTGTAGCTCATTGTTGTGTGCTCTTTCAGTCGCGGGGGAATCGGATCAGAGGCGCCAGAGGATCTGGATGCCCCAGCCGGCACAGCCGACGAGCCAGAAGATCGTGAGCGCCTGCAGCGCGAGGCGCAGGCCGACGGGCTTGACGTAGTCCATCCAGACGTCGCGCATGCCCACCCAGGCATGCCATGCCAGGCCGACGATGACGGAGAAGGTGAGGACCTTCATCCACTGCGCGGCGAAGATGCCGGCCCAGCGGTCGTAGCCGATCGGGCCCTTGGTGAGCACCAGCTGCGCCAGCACGACGAGGGTGAAGACGGCCATCAGGGCCGCGGTGACGCGCTGGCTGAGCCAGTCGCGCGTGCCGTAGTGGGCACCGACGACGGTGCGCTTGGAGCCATAGTTCACGGACATGGGGAAATCCTTGGGAATCGTGGAAGGGGGAGGGCGGTGCGCTGGCCGGTGCTCAGTACAGGCCGAAGAGCTTGGCGCCGAGGATCACCGTCAGGCCGAGGCTGATCGCCAGCGTGACCTTGGCCGACATGCTGCCGAAATGCTTGTTCACGGCGTCGTGGCTCACATCCATCCAGAGGTGGCGCAGGCCGGCGGTGAAGTGGTGCAGGTAGGCCCAGATCAGCGCCAGCACCACGAGCTTGATGAACCAGCCGGGCACGAAGCCCAGGCCCGCGGTGAACGCCGAGGTGAACTTGCCGAACGAGATCTCCGAGGACACCGAGGTGTCGAACATCCACAGCACGAACGGCAGCAGCAGCAGCATGATCACGCCGCTGATGCGGTGCAGGATCGACACCCATCCCGCGGCCGGCAGGCGGTACGTGGGCAGGTCCGTGAGGGCGTTGATGTTGCGGAATTCAGGCCGCTTTTTGGCGATCTCGGTCATGGCGGTGCTTTCGTGGATGTAACTGCTTTGTAATTTCGCGCAGGCGAAACGCCCAAAATTCTATTGCAATGCAACAAGGCGGAGTTTGTGGGTACTACGATTTCCATCCCGCGGCTGTACGCACAGGGAGGACTGCCGGTTCACTGCAGGGCATTGTGGTAGTGGTGCGTGTCGGTCCGGTAGAGCCCTCGGCGTAACTCCATCGGAACATCGTTGTAGGTATAGGCGGTGCGCTCCACGCTCAGCAGCGGCGTGCCGGCGGGAACGCCCAGCAGCCCGGCCTGCGCCGCGTCGGGCAGCACCGCGCGGATCTTCTCGTCGGCACGCACCATGCGCACGCCGAAATCGAGTTCGAACATCGCATAGGTGGGGCCGGGATAGTCGGCCAGCCGTTCGGCCGTGAGGCCCTTGAAGGTCTGGCCGGGCAGCCAGATGTCCTCCAGGATGGTGGGCACGCCCGCGAACGAGAGGATGCGCCGGGCCATGACCACGGCGTCCCCGCCGCGCAGCGCCAGGGCGCGCGCCACGTCGGCACTGGCACGCGTGCGCCGGCATTCCACGATGCGGCGCTGGGCCGGGCCTTCGGCGTCCGGGTCGCCCACGTCGGGCTGCAGCTTCAGGAAACGGTATTGCACATGGCGCTCGGCATGGGTGGCGACGAAGGTGCCCTTGCCCTGGCGGCGCATCACGAGGTTCTCGGCCGCCAGTTCGTCGATCGCCTTGCGCACCGTGCCCTGGCTCACGCGGAAGCGGGCCGCCAGTTCCATTTCGCTGGGGATGGCCTCGCCGGGCTTCCATTCGCCCTGCTGCAGGCTCTGCAGGATGAGCCCCTTGATCTGCTGGTAGAGCGGACTGAAGGCCGGCGTCGGCGCACCCGTGCCGCCGGCCGTCGGGGCGGGGCTGTCGGGGGTGGCTGCCGGTGGGGTGGACATGCGGTTCGTGGGGCTCGGGCGCCGTGTGCGGCGGTCCGCATCATATCTTATATAAGACATAAGACAAATTGACCCTCGCCGGAAATCGGCGGTACACTCGGGAGCTGTTCTGCAGGACCCTGGCTGCTTGGATCGACTGGCGCTGGTGCCCCTGCACCGACACCCGTTCCATCCCATCATCTGGAGTTCCCCTCATGAGCAAGAAGCCCGTCCGCGTCGCCGTCACCGGTGCAGCCGGTCAAATTGGTTACGCACTGCTGTTCCGCATCGCCTCCGGCGAAATGCTCGGCAAGGACCAGCCCGTCATCCTGCAACTGCTGGAGATTCCCGACGAGAAGGCCCAGAAGGCGCTCAAGGGCGTGATGATGGAACTCGAGGACTGCGCGTTCCCGCTGCTGGCCGGCATGGAAGCCCACAGCGACCCGATGACCGCCTTCAAGGACACCGACTACGCCCTGCTGGTGGGTGCCCGTCCGCGTGGCCCCGGCATGGAGCGCGCCGACCTGCTGGCCGCCAACGCCCAGATCTTCACGGCCCAGGGCAAGGCCCTGAACGCCGTCGCCTCGCGCAACGTGAAGGTGCTCGTGGTGGGCAACCCCGCCAACACCAACGCCTACATCGCGATGAAGTCGGCTCCCGACCTGCCGGCCAAGAACTTCACCGCCATGCTGCGCCTGGACCACAACCGCGCCGCCAGCCAGATCGCTGCCAAGACGGGCGGCAAGGTCGGCGAGATCGAGAAGCTGACGGTGTGGGGCAACCACTCGCCCACGATGTATGCCGATTACCGTTTCGCCACCATCGGCGGCAAGAGCGTCAAGGACGCCATCAACGACCAGGTCTGGAACGCCGACGTGTTCCTGCCCACGGTGGGCAAGCGCGGCGCCGCCATCATCGAGGCGCGCGGCCTGTCCTCCGCCGCCTCGGCCGCCAATGCCGCCATCGACCACATGCGCGACTGGGCCCTGGGCTCGAACGGCAAGTGGGTCACGATGGGCGTTCCGTCCAGGGGCGAGTACGGCATTCCCGAAGGCATCGTGTTCGGCTTCCCGGTCATCACCGAGAACGGCGAGTACAAGATCGTCGAGGGCCTGGAGATCGACGCGTTCAGCCAGGAGCGCATCAACAAGACGCTGGCCGAGCTGCAAGGCGAACAGGACGGCGTGAAGCACCTGCTGTAAGGCGGGCCCGCCCGACGGCTGCACCTCTACCGCGACGCCATGAACGACTGGAATCCCGCGCTCTACCGACGCTTCGAGGACGAGCGCACGCGTCCGGCCCGTGAACTGCTCGCACGGGTGCCGCTGTCGGCTGCCTCCCATGTGGTGGACCTGGGCTGCGGCCCGGGCAATTCCACCGAACTGCTGGCCGCGCGCTTCCCCGGGGCGCGCGTGACCGGCATCGATACCTCCGCCGCCATGCTGCAGAGCGCCCGCGAGCGCCTGCCCGCGGCGGAATTCCTGGAGGCCGACATCGCCGCCTGGGCGCCGCAAGAGGGCGACGCGCCCGACCTGCTCTATGCCAACGCCTCCCTGCAATGGGTGGGCGGGCACGAATCCCTCATTCCCAGGCTGTTCGCCGCGCTCGCGCCGGGCGGCGTGCTGGCCATCCAGATGCCGGACAACCGTCAGGAGCCCTCGCACCGCACCATGCGCGAGGTGGCCGGCCAGGCGCCCTGGCGCGACGCCATCGGCGACGCGGCCGCGGTGCGCACGCGCATCCTGGGCATCGCCGACTATTACGACCTGCTGGCGCCCATCGCCCAGAGCGTGGACGTGTGGCACACGGTCTATCAGCATCCCATGGCCTCGGCCGCCGCGATCGTCGAATGGGTGAGCGGTACCGGCCTCAAGCCCTTCGTCGATCCGCTGCCCGAATCGCAGCGCGCCGGCTTCCTGGCCGCATACGAGCGCGGCATCGATGCCGCCTATCCCGTGCGTGCCGACGGGCAGCGCCTGCTCGCCTTCCCGCGCATGTTCATCGTGGCGCGGCGCTCCGCATGAACTCCGCGGTGGCTGCTCCCTCCAGGCTGCATCCCGCCCAGGTGCTGCTCGGCGCCCAGGCCGCGGCCGCGCGGCTGCCGGTGTGCGACCACTACAGCGGCGTCGAGGTGCGGATGCGCAAGAGCCTGCAGTTGCAGGCCGAGATGGCGGCCGAGTTCGGCCGCTGCGTGTTCGACGTGACGCTCGACTGCGAGGACGGCGCACCTGCCGGCCAGGAGCGCGCCCATGCCGAACTGGTCGCTGCGCTGGCGCGCGATGCGCAGCCCGGGGCCCGCGTGGCGGCCCGGGTGCACACGGTGGACCATCCCGCCTTCGCGCACGACGTCGCCACCATCGCGGGGGAGGCCGGGCACCGGCTTTCCCATCTCATGGTGCCGAAGGTCGAAACCGTGGACGACGTGCTGCGCGCCGAGCGGGCCGTGAATGCCGCGGGCGCCACCGCGCTGCTGCTGCACGTGCTCATCGAGTCGCCCGCGGCCGTGCACCACGCCTTCGAGATCGCGGCCCATCCGCGCGTGGAGTCGATCAGCTTCGGCCTCATGGACTTCGTGTCCGCGCACGGCGGGGCGATCCCCGCGCGGGCGATGGGCGTGCAGGGCCAGTTCGAACATCCGCTGGTGGTGCGCGCCAAGCTCGAGATCGCGGCCGCCTGCCATGCCCACGGGAAGGTGCCCTCGCACTGCGTGGTGACCGAATTCAGCGATGCTGCCGCACTGCGCGCCGCGGCCGGCCGCGCCGCGCGCGAGTTCGGCTACACCCGCATGTGGAGCATCCACCCGGCCCAGATCCGTCCCATTCTGGAGGCCTTCGCGCCGGCCCGGGACGAGATCGCCCAGGCCGCCACCATCCTTTCCGCCGCCGAGCACGCCGCATGGGCTCCCATCAGCGTGGACGGCGTTCTGCACGACCGCGCCAGCTACCGCTATTTCTGGCAGGTGCTGGAGCGTGCACACCAGACCGGCCGCGAGCTGCCTCCAGAGGCGCGCGGCTGGTTCGATTCCACCGCGGCAGCGGTCGCCTGACGCACCGGCTGCCCTCCACGACCCCGTTCCCACGACCTCTCTCCCTTGCTGGAGCTTCCATGAAACAACTCGTCGCTTCCGCCCTGATGCTGCTGAGCCCCGTCCTGGTGATGGCGCAGGATGCCGCCCCGGCTCCGGCCAAGCCCGCACCCAAGGCTGCTGCGAAAGCCGCCCCCGCCAAGGACTCCAAGGAGGCGAAGAAGCCTGCCGCCAAGTCCACCCAGAGCGCGAAGGCTGCCCCCGCCAAGGACGCCAAGAAGCCCGTGCACGTGGCCAAGGCGCATCCGCAGAGCAGCCGCGCCCAGCTCAAGAGCGCCACCAACCAGGTGGCCTCGGGCCTGATCGCCGCCGAGGCCGCCCTCAGCCCCGCGGAACTCGAGATCGCCCAGCGCGTGCACACCGGCCACATTCCCTGCGAACTGGGTGCCTCGGTCAACATCGAGGCCGATCCCAAGTCGCCCGGGTACTTCGAGGTCGCCGGCAAGAACTTCCACTACCGCATGACGCCCGTGGCCACGAGCACCGGCGCGGTGCGCCTGGAAGACCAGAAGGCCGGCGCGGTCTGGATCCAGATCTCCAACAAGTCCATGCTCATGAACCAGAAGCTGGGCCAGCGCCTGGCCGACGAATGCATGAGCCCGCAGCAGGTCGCCGTCAGCGAGACCATCCGCAAGAACCCGCAGCCGAGCCTGCTGGATGCGCCCGCTCCGGCACCGGCCGCTGCGGCCGCTCCGGCGGCTGCACCCGCTGCCGAAGCGCCCGCCAAGTAAGCGCTGCGGCGTCCTGGCCTGCGATGGACGGGCGCCGCTCGCGGCGCCCGCAGGACCGGCTTTGCCCCAAAAATCCAACGATCGAACCCACCGGAGAACACCATGTTGAAAGCCTACCGTGACCATGTGGCCGAGCGCGCCGCCCTGGGCATCCCGCCCCTGCCGCTCGACGCGAAGCAGGTCGCCGAACTGATCGAGCTGATCAAGAACCCGCCCGCCGGCGAGGACGCCTTCCTGCTGGACCTGCTCACGCACCGTGTGCCCCCGGGCGTGGACGATGCCGCCAAGGTCAAGGCCAGCTTCCTGGCCGCCGTGGCGCACGGCGACGTGAAGGTGGGCCTGATCTCCAAGGCACAGGCCACCGAGCTGCTGGGCACCATGGTGGGCGGCTACAACGTCCATCCGCTGATCGAACTGCTGGACGACGCCGAAGTGGCGGGCGTGGCTGCAGAAGCGCTGAAGAAGACGCTGCTGATGTTCGACTTCTTCAACGACGTGGCCGACAAGGCCAAGGCCGGCAACGCCAAGGCCAAGGAAGTCATGCAGTCGTGGGCCGATGCCGAGTGGTTCACCACCCGCCCCGAAGTCGAGAAGAAGATCACCGTCACCGTCTTCAAGGTGCCCGGCGAGACCAACACCGACGACCTCTCGCCCGCACCCGACGCCTGGAGCCGCCCGGACATCCCGCTGCACTACCTGGCCATGCTGAAGAACACCCGTCCCGACGCGGCTTTCAAGCCCGAGGAAGACGGCAAGCGCGGCCCGATGCAGTTCATCGAAGACCTGAAGAAGAAGGGCCACCTCGTGGCCTACGTGGGCGACGTGGTCGGCACGGGCTCTTCGCGCAAGTCGGCCACCAACAGCGTGATCTGGGCCACGGGCGCCGACATTCCCTACGTGCCGAACAAGCGTTTCGGCGGCGTGACGCTGGGCGGCAAGATCGCGCCCATCTTCTTCAACACGCAGGAAGACTCCGGCTCGCTGCCGATCGAGGTCGATGTCTCGAAGCTGGAAATGGGCGACGTGATCGACGTGCTGCCCTATGAAGGCAAGCTGGTGCGCAATGGCGAGACCGTCGCCGAGTTCCAGCTCAAGAGCGACGTGCTGCTCGACGAAGTGCGCGCCGGCGGCCGCATCAACCTGATCATCGGCCGCTCGCTGACCTCCAAGGCGCGCGAGTTCCTGGGCCTGCCCGCGTCCACCGCGTTCCGCCTGCCCCAGGCCCCCGCCGAGACCAAGGCCGGCTTCACGCTGGCGCAGAAGATGGTCGGCCGCGCCGTCGGCCTGCCGGAAGGCCAGGGCGTGCGCCCCGGCACCTACTGCGAACCCAAGATGACCACCGTGGGCAGCCAGGACACCACCGGCCCCATGACCCGCGACGAGCTGAAGGACCTGGCCTGCCTGGGCTTCTCGGCCGACATGGTGATGCAGTCCTTCTGCCACACGGCCGCCTATCCGAAGCCCGTGGACGTGAAGACGCACCGCGAGCTGCCCGCCTTCATCAGCAACCGCGGCGGCGTGGCCCTGCGCCCCGGCGACGGCGTGATCCACAGCTGGCTGAACCGCCTGCTGCTGCCCGACACCGTGGGCACCGGCGGTGATTCGCACACCCGCTTCCCGATCGGCATCTCGTTCCCCGCGGGTTCCGGCCTGGTGGCCTTCGGCGCCGCCACCGGCGTGATGCCGCTGGACATGCCCGAATCCGTGCTGGTGCGCTTCAAGGGCGAACTGCAGCCCGGCGTGACGCTGCGCGACCTGGTGCATGCCATTCCGCTGTATGCCATCAAGCAGGGCCTGCTGACGGTGGCCAAGGCCGGCAAGAAGAACATCTTCTCGGGCAAGATCCTCGAGATCGAGGGCCTGCCGGACCTGAAGGTGGAACAGGCCTTCGAACTGTCGGACGCTTCCGCGGAGCGCTCGGCCGCCGGCTGCACGATCAAGCTCAACCCCGAGCCGATCAAGGAATACCTCACCAGCAACGTCGTGCTGATGAAGAACATGATCGCCGACGGCTACGCCGATGCGCGCACCCTCAAGCGCCGCATCGAGAAGGTCGAGGCCTGGCTGGCCAACCCCGAGCTGCTGGAAGCCGACAAGGACGCCGAGTACGCTGCCGTGATCGAGATCGACCTGGCCGACATCACCGAGCCGATCGTCTGCTGCCCGAACGATCCGGACGACGCCAAGTTCCTCTCGGAAGTGGCCGGCACCAAGATCGACGAGGCCTTCATCGGCTCGTGCATGACCAACATCGGCCACTTCCGCGCGGCCGCCAAGCTGCTGGGCGGCCAGCGCGACATCCCCGTCAAGCTGTGGGTCGCGCCGCCCACCAAGATGGACCAGAACGAGCTGATCAAGGAAGGCCACTACGCCGCCTTCGGCACGGCCGGTGCCCGCACCGAAATGCCGGGCTGCTCGCTGTGCATGGGCAACCAGGCGCAGGTGCGCGAGGGCGCGACGGTGATCTCCACCTCCACCCGCAACTTCCCGAACCGCCTGGGCAAGAACACCAACGTGTTCCTGGGCTCGGCCGAGCTCGCCGCCATCGCGTCGCGCATCGGCAAGCTGCCCACCAAGGAGGAGTACCTCAAGGAAATGGGCGTGATCGATGCCGACAAGGCCAGCGTGTATCGCTACATGAACTTCGACCAGATCGAGGAATACGCGGACGCCGCCAAGTCCGTGGCGGCCTGAAGTACCGCACTGCGAAGGCCCCGGGGAGCGATCCCCGGGGCCTTTTTCTTTGTTCGTTTCCGCTGGCCTCTCCACCTTCCTTAGGCAGGGCTGAAGCGGCCGGCCCGCCACGGAACATTTACAGTCCGGGCGGCGTCCGACGCCCAAGAACCACGACAACGCGCACCGCCATGTTCAAGTCCTTCTTTCTCTCCCGCCGGTGGTGGGCCTGGTCGATCGCCGGCTCCGTCTTCATCCTGCTGGCGACCTGGTACCGCGTCGAGCTCGACGTGCAGATCAACGACTGGTTCGGCAGCTTCTACGACCTGATCCAGAAATCGCTGGGCCAGCCCGGGAGCATCACGGCGGGGCAGTTCTGGGGGCAGCTCTCCACCTTCTCGCGCATCGCCATGGTTTACGTGACCACGGCGGTGGTGGTGGACTTCTTCTGCAAGCACTACATCTTCCGCTGGCGGCAGGCGATGAACGAGCACTACATGGCCGCCTGGCCCCGGTTGCGCCACATCGAGGGCGCGGCGCAGCGGGTGCAGGAAGACACGATGCGCTTCGCCACCACCATGGAGGGCCTGGGCCTGACGTTCCTGCGCAGCCTGATGACGCTGGGCGCCTTCGTTCCGGTGCTCTGGGTGCTGTCGGACAAGCTGACGGGGCTGCCGGTGATCGGCGCCGTGCCGCATTCGCTGGTCTGGGTGGCGCTGTTCTGGTCCCTGGGCGGCACCTTGCTGCTGGCCGTGGTGGGGGTGCGCCTGCCGGGGCTGGAATTCCACAACCAGCGCGTGGAGGCCGCCTACCGCAAGGAACTGGTGCTGGGCGAGGACGACCACGCGCGCGCCGCGCCGCCCACGGCCGCCGCGCTGTTCGCCGACGTGCGCCGCAACTATTTCCGCCTGTTCTTCAACTACCTGTACTTCGACGTGGTGAAGTGGTCGTACCTGCAGGTGAGCGTGCTGGTGCCGCTGGTGGCCCTGGGGCCCACGCTGATCGCCGGCGTGATCACGCTGGGCGTGATGCAGCAGATCTCGCGGGCCTTCGACCGGGTGCTGGAATCCTTCCAGTTCCTGGTGCAGAACTGGAGCACGGTGGTGGAGCAGATCTCCATCCACAAGCGGCTGCGCGCGTTCGAGCGGCAGATGCTGGAGGATGCGGCGCCGCTGCCGGAGGCGGTGCCGGTGTCCGCAGCCCCCTGACCGGACTTCCGGTCAGGCCCCGGCAGCCAGGCGCGCCAGCGCCTCGCGCGTGGCGTCGTCCGCCGGGAAGAACGACTCCACGGCGAGTTCCTGCAGCGTCACGTCCACCGGCGTGCCGAACACGGTGATCGTGGTGATGAAGGAGAGGATGCCGGCGGCGGTGCGCAGGCGCAGCGGCAGGGCGATGCCGGCACCCGGGCCGGTGAATGCCGGCGTATCGCTCTCCGGCGGGCAGTCCTGTACGGGGTAGCCGGCGAGTTCGTCCCGCAGTGCCTGCAGCGGCGCGTCGCCGTGTGTTTCGATCTGCTGGTCCAGGCGGTGCAGCAGGTGTGCCTTCCAGGCGGCGGCATTGGCCAGGCGCGGCCCCAGGCCTTGGGGGTGCAGCGACAACCGGAGCACGTTCACGGGCGGTGCCAGCAGGTGGTCCGCCACCCCCTGCAGCAGCAGCGGCACCACCGCATTGGCGGCGACCATGTTCCAGTGGCGGTCCACGGCGAGTGCCGGGTAGGGCTCATGGCCGCGCAGCACCAGATCGACGGCCTCGCGCGCGGCGCGCATGTCGGGGTGGTCCAGCCCCCGCGCCGCGTACATGGGCGCGAAGCCGGCGGCGACCAGCAGGGCGTTGCGTTCGCGCAGGGGCACGGCCAGGCGCTCGGCCAGCCGCAGCACCATGTCGCGGCTGGGCGCGGCGCGGCCCGTTTCCACGCAGCTCAGGTGGCGCGTGGATACCTCGGCCTCCAGCGCCAGGTCCTGCTGGCTCAGGCGGCGCTGCCGGCGCCAGTGGCGCAGGTGGTCCCCGAAGGGCGAATGCGTGCCGGGGACCGGGGAGGGATGCGCGAGCCGGTGGTGGTGGCCGGCTTGAAGGGCGGAGGTCATGGTGGGAATCGTATCGGCGCAGCGCGGGCAGTCCATGACCTCCCGGGTCATGGACCGACCGCAAAGGGGGGCCGACCATGCGGTCCCAGGGTACGGAACGGGTCCGTGCCCCGTCCCCATCCACCACGCAAGGAGCCTTCCATGCCTCTCTCCCTCTTCGCCTCGCCCCGTTTCCTTCCCCGCGTCCTCTGGGCGGATGCCGCCGGGTGCGCGGCAACCGGTGCGGTGCAGTGCGCCGCCGCCGGGCCGCTCGGCGTCGCCACCGGCCTGCCTGCCGCGCTGCTGTCCGCGACCGGATGGTTCCTGCTGGCCTACGCAGCGGTTGCCGCGGTCATCGCAACCCGGCCCGCCATGCCGCGGGCGCTGGTCCTCCTGCTGGCCATCGGCAACCTGGGCTGGGCCGTGGGCTGCGTCGCCCTGGCCTTCGCCGGGCCGTGGGATCTGCCGGGTTACGGCGTCGCCTGGCTCATGGCCCAGGGCGCTTTCGCGCTGGTGCTGGGGGACCTGCAGTGGATGGGGCTGCGCCACCAGGACCCGGCCGGCTTCGCGGCAGGGCAGCCGCGTGCGGCCTGACACTGCCTGCGCGTGCCGTCAGGGCCGTGCCTGCGCGGGCTCCGCGGTGGCCGGATCGAGGATGCGCGCGAGCATCGCGCCTTCCGCCGGGCCTTCCAGCGGGATGCGCACGCGCAGCGGGCTGCCCGCGGCCACGTGCAGCGGCTCGCCGCTCGCGGCCGCCTGCATGCGTTCCAGGCGGACCGTGCGGTTGCCGGCAGGATGGATGATTTCCAGCCGGTCGCCCACCGCGAAGCGGTTCTTCGTTTCCACCTCGGCCCAGCCGTCGCCGCAGGCCAGCACCTCGCCCACGAACAGGCTGCGCACGGGCTGCGAGCTGCCCGTGCCATAGTTCTGCAGGTCCTGCGCCGGCCGGCGCTGCAGGAAGCCGGCCGTGTAGCCACGGTGGGCCAGCCCGTCGAGTTCGGACAGCAACGCCGGGTCGAAGGGCCGGCCGGCCACCGCGTCGTCGATGGCGCGGCGGTACACCTGTGCGGTGCGCGCCACGTAGTAGCGGCTCTTGGTGCGGCCCTCGATCTTGAGGGAATCCACGCCGATGGCCACGAGGCGGCGCACGTGCTCCACAGCGCGCAGGTCGCGGCTGTTGAGGATATAGGTGCCGTGCTCGTCTTCCATCACCGGCAGCAGTTCGCCGGGGCGTTCCTTTTCTTCCAGCAGGTAGGCGTGGTCGGCCAGCGGATGGCGGGGTGCGCCGCCGCAGGCCGCGAAGGCGCCGTCGGCACGTGCCTGCTCCGCCTGCGGATCGAAGCCGCCGTCCAGCGGCAGCGGCCGGATCTCGCCGCTGTCGGTGGCGTCCGTGCCCGGCGATGCCGCATAGCTCCAGCGGCAGGCATTGGTGCAGGTGCCCTGGTTGGCATCGCGCCGGTTGAAGTAGCCCGAGAGCAGGCAGCGGCCGGAGTAGGCGATGCACAGTGCGCCGTGCACGAACACTTCCAGCTCGATGTCCGGGCACTGCTGTCGTATGCCCTCGATCTCGTCCAGGCTCAGTTCGCGCGAGAGGATGATGCGCGCCAGGCCCATGCGCTGCCAGAACTTCACGGCCATCGCGTTCACCGTGTTGGCCTGCACCGACAGGTGGATGGGAATGCCGGGCCAGCGCTCGCGCACCAGCATGATGAGGCCCGGGTCGGCCATGATGAGCGCGTCGGGCCCCAGCGCGATCACCGGCTCGATGTCGCGCAGGTAGGTGCGCACCTTGTCGTCGTGCGGCAGCAGGTTGCTGGTCACGAAGAATTTGCGGCCGCGCGCATGCGCCTCGCCGATGCCCTGGCCGATCTGTTCGAGCCGGAACTCGTTGTTGCGCGCCCGCAGGGAATAGCGCGGCTGGCCCGCATAGACGGCGTCGGCGCCGAAATCGTAGGCCGTGCGCATCCTGTCGAGGGAGCCGGCGGGCAGCAGCAGTTCGGGCGGGCGGAGCGTCATGGGGCAGTGGGCGGGGCAGGGCAGGGCGCGACGAAGCGCGCGATTGTGGCGCCCGGCCGCGGTACGCACCTTGACCTGGCGCAGGCTTTGGCCTCAGCCTCCGGCCCCGCGCCACCCGGCGAGGTGGTCCAGCAGGGCGCGGGCATGCCGCGGCAGGGCGCCCGGGCCTGCGCCTTCGTCCGCGCGCACGCACAGCACCAGTTCCCGGGCGGCCCAGGCGTCGGACAGCGCCACGCGCCGTATGCCGGTGGACCGGGCCAGGCGCACCGCCGCCGCGCGCGGCACGATGGCCACGAGGCCCGCCCCCAGCCCCACGAGGCGGCATACGGCATCGACGTGCTGCAGGCGCGCGCGGTAGCGCAGCCGCTGGCCCTGGCGCCGCGCCTGGCGGGCGAGATGGGCCTGCAGCGCGCTGTCGTCCGGCAGGCCGGCGAAGTCCTCGTGCGCCGCTTCCGCCAGCGCGATGCGGGAGCGGCCGGCCAGCGGGTGGCCGCGGGGCACCACCAGGTCCAGCGGGTCGGCCGCGAAAGGCAGGACCGCGAGGCCCTGCAGGTCGGTGGAGTGCGAGGCGATGCCGATGTCGCACAGGCCGTCGCGCACGCCATCGGCCACGCCGTCGCTGGAGCGCTCCTGCGCATCCACCGCGATGCGCGGATGTGCCGCCAGGAAGGCCGCCAGCGGAGCGGGCAGGTGCTCGCTCATGGCGGAGGTGTTGCAGAGCAGCCGTACGTGCCCGGCCAGGCCGCTGCCGTGCGCGCCGAGTTCGCCGCGCAACTGCTCCATCTGCTGCAGCACGATGCGTGCGTGGTGCGCCAGCGTCTGTCCGGCCGGGGTGGCCTGCACCCCGCGCCGGCCGCGCACCAGCAGCGGCGCGCCGAGCGCCTGCTCCATCGCGAGCAGGCGCTCGCTGGCCGAGGCCAGCGCCAGGTGCGCCCGCTCCGCGCCCGCCGTGATGGTGCCGGCCTCGTGCACGTGGAGGAAAAGCCGCAGGTCCGTCAGGTCGAAGCGCATGCGGCACGCTACCACAGGTGGCGATCTGGCTCCGGAGAATCCGAAGGCTGGCGACGGAACATCCGCATGGTGCCCGGTGGCGGCCGCTTCCAGAATCGCTGCAGGTGCCTGGACCGGGACCTGGCACGGTGGCTCCGGCGAGCGCCGCGCCACGGGCCATGGCGTGGATCGGCGGTGACAACAGGAGCGGAGCATGGCGGACACGGGATGGATGCAGGCATGGGCGCCGGATGCGCTGGCGGCGGCGCTGGTGTTCGTCCTGGCGGGCCTGGTGAAGGGCGTGGTCGGGCTCGGCCTGCCCACCGTGTCCATGGCGCTGCTCGCGCTCTGGATGCCCCCCGCGCAGGCCGCGGCGCTGCTGGTGGTGCCCTCGCTCGCGACGAATGTCTGGCAGATGGGGGCCTGGCGCGAAGTGCCCGGGCTGCTGCGTCGGCATGCCGGGCTGCAGGCCGGCATCTGCGCCGGCACCTGGCTGGGCGCCTGGTGGCTGGGCCCGCCCCAGGGCGCGGGCGCGCGCATGGCACTGGGGGCTGCACTCATCGCCTATGCGGGCTGGTCGCTGTCAGGGGCGCGACTGCCGTCCATTTCCGGCAAGGACTCCCACGGGCTGGGGTTCGCCGTGGGGGCCGTCACGGGCGCCGTCACCGCGGCGACGGGCGTGTTCGTGGTGCCGGCCGTTCCCTACCTGCAGGCGCTGGGGCTGCAGCGCGACGCGCTGGTGCGGGCGATGGGGCTGTGCTTCACCGTGTCCACGCTCGCGCTGGGCGCGGGCCTGGCGTCGCAGGCCCGGCTGCCGGCCGGCATGCTGGCGGGTTCGGTGCTGCTGCTCGCTCCGGCGCTCGCCGGAATGGCCCTCGGCAACCGTCTGCGCAGGCACCTGTCGCCGGAGACCTTCCGCCGCTGCCTGATGGCGGGGCTGCTGGCGCTGGGCCTGGGGATGCTGTTCGGCTAGCCGGCCAGGCCACGTCACACCCGCTGCTTGCCGAGCTTGCGGGTGAGCGTGCGGCGGTGCATGCCGAGCCGGCGCGCGGCCTCGGAGATGTTGAAGTCCGTCTCCGCCAGCACCTCGTGGATGCGCTCCCACTCCAGGGTCTTGATGGAGCTGGACCGGTTGGTGAGTTCCACCTCGGTGTTGCCTTCGGAAAGGCCGAAGGCGGTTTCGATGTCGTCCGTGTTGGAGGGCTTGGCGAGGTAATGGCACGCGCCGAGCTTCACGGCCTCCACTGCCGTGGCGATGCTCGCGAAGCCGGTCAGCACCACGATGCGCATGGCGGGGTTGCGGGCATGCAGCTTCTGCACGCAGGCCAGGCCCGAGGCCTCGCCCTTGAGCTTGAGGTCCACGACCGCGTAGCCGGGCGCATGCAGGAGCAGCAGGTCTTCCACGCCGGCCAGGCTGTCGGCATGCAGCACGCGGTAGCCGCGGCGCTCGAAGGAGCGCGCCAGGGTCCTGGCGAGGGCTTCGTCGTCCTCCACGATCAGCAGCAGGCGTTCATCGTCCATGGTGTGTGAGTCCGGTGGGTGGCAGCGCGACCGCCGACAGCGGCAGCCGGATGCTGACCTCGGCGCCGCGCTCCGGCAGGTTGCGGGCCGTGACGCTGCCGCCGAGGGTGCGCGCCACGTTCATGGCGAGGAACAGGCCCAGCCCGCCCCCCGCTCGGCCCTTGCTCGACTGGTAGGGCTTGCCGAGCCGCGACAGGATGGCCGGGTCGAACCCTGGGCCGGCATCGGTCACGGTGATGCGCAGCAGGTCGGCGTCGCGTTCGACGGCCATCCCCACCCAGCCGGGCGAGGCGTCCCGCGCATTGTCCAACACATTGAAAACCATCTGCTGCAGCATGGTGTCCGACACCATGGGCGTGTCGGCGCCGAAGCGGTTGTCGTAGTCGAACGCGGCGATGGCGCGCGTGGCCCGCCAGTCCCGCGCGAGCGCATCCACGAAGGTGCGCACCGTGGTCTGCGCGGACGCCTCGCCGCGCGCCTCGCCGGCCGACAGCAGGATGCCGCTCACGATGCTCTTGCAGCGCTGCACCTGGACCTGCATTTCCGCGATCTCGTCCTGCAGCATGCGGTCGGCGGCAAGCCGCTCGTCGTGCCGCCAGTCGCCCAGGATGACGGCCATGGTGGACAGCGGCGTGCCGAGCTCGTGGGCCGCGCCCGAGGCCAGCAGGCCCATGCGGACGATGTGTTCCTCTTCCAGGGCCCGCTGGCGCGCCGCCGAGAGCCGCGCGTCGCGCTGGCGCAGGTTGCGCTCGATGCGGGTGATGAAGATGACGACCAGGATCGCGTTGAGCAGGAAGCACACCAGCAGGCCCAGCAGGTAGGGGCTGGACAGTCCCCGGTGCAGGTCCGCGGGCAGGGGCAGCGGCAGGTTGAAGCGCGACAGCGCCGCGAAGCAGCCGGTGGTGATCGCCACGATCGACCAGATGTATCCGCCGCGCAGCAGCACCGCGCCGACCGCGATCTGCAGCAGGTAGAGGAAGACGAACGGATTGCCGGTGCCGCCGCTCAGGTAGAGCTGCACCGTGAGCACGGCCACGTCGATCAGCAGCGCGAGGAAAAGCTCCACGTTCCGCACGCCGTGCCCGGTGCGCCAGCGCACCAGGCTGACGAGGTTGAAGAGCACCAGGCAGCCCACGACCATGAGCATCTCGCGCACCGGCAGCGACAGCCCGAGGCTGTAGTAGGCGACCTCGATGGTGAACACCTGCCCGATGGCGGCCACCCAGCGCAACTGGATCAGCTGGTGCAGGTTCTTGAGCCCCGCTGCGGCGTTCGCGTAGCGGGCGTTGCGCACCGAAGGCGTGGCCGGTCCGGCCGGGGGCGGCTTCGCGCCGGGCGCCGCGGAGGACGTGGCGCCCGGGCCGGGATCAGTGTGTGGAGCGGTCGGAGGGGTGGTGGGCACGGTCGGCTGCGCGCGGACGAAACTCGTAGCGTGCCACATACCAGCCTGCACCGACAACCATCAGGGCCAGTCCGTACCACGTGATCGCGTACACCAGATGGCTGTTGGGGAAGCGGATCACGGTCATGCCGGCGCGGGGCCAGGGGCCGGCGCTGGCAGCCGCTCCCTCCCCGATCGCCTGCGGCGGCCGCTGCGCGGGCAGGCCGGCGTCGATGAAGAACGGCGCGGCGCGCGGCAGCTTCCGGTCCGCAGCGATGGCCGCGACGTCGCGCGAGTACCAGCGCTGGGCGGCAGGGTCGTTGGCGCGCAGCAGGCTGCCGCCCGGCTCGCTCATGCGCAGCAGGCCCTGCACGGACGCCTGCGCGCCGCCCGCGTCCGCCGCGGCCAGTGCTTCGCCGCCCGGCAGCCAGCGCGCACGCTGGTCCTGCGGCACGAAGCCGCGGTTGACCAGCACCTGCGTGCCGTCGGGCTGCTGCAGCGGCGTCATCACCCAGAAGCCCGAGCCGAGGTCGGTGGTGGCCTGGGCGAGCACGGTCTGGTCGGAGAGCCAGCGGCCCGTGGCCGCGACGGGCAGGTATTCGTAGCCGGGGGCGTCCACCTGCGGCCATTGCGCGGGCGGTGGCACGGGTACGGGCGCGGCATGCACGCGATGGTCCACGCGCTCGATCAGCGCCAGCTTCCAGGCCCGGCGCTGCACCTGCCAGGTGCCCAGGGCCAGGAAGCCCAAAAACAAGGCGATGCCCACCAGGATGAGCATCGCCTTCAGGAGGGGGGAGCGCCGGCGCGTGCCGGCCTCCGTATTGCCTTGCGCCACCGGGTCGTCAGGGCGTGTTGTTCACCGGCGGGGGCAGGGGCGCCGTGGATGCGGGCATGTTGTGCTCCGGCATCATGTTGGTGTTCATGTGGAACATCACCCACAGCGTGCCCGCGATGGCGATGGCCACGAACACCACGGTGAAGATGGTGGACAGCATGGTCCAGCCGCCTTCCACCTTGCCGTTCATGTGCAGGAAGCAGACCATGTGGACCAGGATCTGCACCACGGCGAAGGCGCCGAGCACCAGCACGGCCGTGTTGCGGTCGGAGATCACCTTGGCCATGACGAGCCAGAACGGGATGGCCGTGAGGATGATCGACAGCACGAAGCCGACCATGTAGCCCGAGAAGGTGCTGTGCGGGCCGTCGTCGTGGTGGTGGTCGTCGTGCCCGGCGTGGGCATGTGCGTGTGCGTGCGAATTCTGTGCGCTCATGTTTACAGCACCCCCATCAGGTACACAAAGGTGAAGACGCCGATCCAGACCACGTCCAGGAAGTGCCAGAACATCGACAGGCACATCAGGCGGCGCTTGTTCTCGTGGATCAGGCCGTGCTTGCTGATCTGGATCATCAGCACCACCAGCCAGATGAGGCCGAAGGTGACGTGCAGCCCGTGGGTGCCCACCAGCGTGAAGAAGGCCGACAGGAAGGCGCTGCGCTGCGGACCCGCGCCTTCATGGATCAGGTGGTGGAACTCATAGAGTTCCAGGCCCAGGAAGCACAGGCCGAACAGGCCCGTGACCGCCAGCCAGCCCAGCGTGCCGCCCACGTTGCCCTTCTGCTTCTGCAGCATGGCGAAGCCGAAGGTGATGGACGACAGCAGCAGGAAGGCCGTGTTGATGGCCACCAGCGAGAGGTCGAACAGCTGCGCGCCGGTCGGGCCGGCGGCGTAGCTGCGGCCCAGCACGCCGTAGGTGGCGAACAGCGCGGCGAAGATGAGGCAGTCGCTCATCAGGTAGAGCCAGAAGCCCAGCGCGGTGCCGTTCTCTGGATGGGGCTCCTCCGCGAGGTGGTAGTCGCGGGAAGCCAGGGCGCCTGCGGCGCCGGCTTGGTAACGGATATCAGACATGGGAGCGGGCGAGTTGGAGTGTGCGGGCTTCTTCGGTCGTGTTGACTTCATCGGCAGGGATGTAGAAGTCGCGCTTGTAGTTGAACGTGTGGATGATCGCGGCCAGCACGATGCCGGCGAACGACACGCCCGCGAGCAGCCACATGTGCCAGATCAGGGCGAAGCCGAGCACCAGCGAGAACGCGGAGATGACGGCGCCCGCGCCGGTGTTGGCCGGCATGTGGATCGGCTGGAAGCCGGCCAGGGGGCGCTTGTAGCCATGCTTCTTCATGTCCCACCAGGCATCGATCTCGTGCACGCGGGGCGTGAAGGCGAAGTTGTACTGGGGCGGGGGCGAGGAGGTGGCCCATTCCAGCGTGCGGGCATCCCACGGGTCGCCCGTGAAGTCGCGCAGCTGGTCGCGCTTGAGGTAGCTCACCACGAGCTGCATCAGGAAGCAGCCGATGCCCAGGGCGATGAGGCCCGCGCCGGCGGCGGCGATCACGAACCAGACCTGCAGGGAAGGATCCTCGAAGTGGTTGACGCGGCGCGTCACGCCCATCAGGCCCAGGATGTACAGGGGCGCGAACGCCACCCAGAAGCCCACCACCCACAGCCAGAAGGAGCGCAGGCCCCAGGTGCGGTCGAGCTTGTAGCCGAAGGCCTTGGGGAACCAGTAGTTGATGCCGGCGAACAGGCCGAACAGCACGCCGCCGATGATCACGTTGTGGAAGTGGGCGATCAGGAACAGGCTGTTGTGCAGCACGAAGTCGGCCGGGGGCACGGCCAGCAGCACGCCGGTCATGCCGCCGATGGCGAAGGTGGCCATGAACGCCACGGTCCACATCATGGGCAGCTCGAAGCGGATGCGGCCCTTGTACATGGTGAACAGCCAGTTGAAGATCTTCGCGCCCGTGGGGATCGAGATGATCATCGTCGTGATGCCGAAGAACGTGTTCACGCTGGCGCCGGAGCCCATCGTGAAGAAGTGGTGCAGCCAGACCAGGTACGACAGGATGGTGATCACCACCGTGGCATAGACCATGGAGGTGTAGCCGAACAGGCGCTTGCGGCAGAACGTGGCGACCACTTCGGAGAAGATGCCGAACGCGGGCAGCACCAGGATGTACACCTCGGGGTGGCCCCAGATCCAGATCAGGTTCACGTACAGCATCGGGTTGCCGCCGAAGTCGTTCGTGAAGAAGTTCGTGCCGACGTAGCGGTCCAGCGACATCAGCACCAGGGCGGCCGTCAGCACCGGGAAGGAGGCCACGATCAGGGCGTTCGTGCACAGGGACGTCCAGGTGAAGATGGGCATCTTCATCAGGTTCATGCCGGGCGCGCGCATCTTGATGATCGTCACGATCAGGTTGATGCCCGAGAGCGTCGTGCCCACCCCGGCGACCTGCAGCGCCCATATGTAGTAGTCCAGCCCGGTCCCCGGGTTCTGCGCCCCCAGGTTGGACAGGGCCAGCCAGCCGGAGGTGGAGAACTCGCCCAGGAACAGCGAGATCATCACCAGGATGGCACCGGCGGTGGTCATCCAGAAGCTGAAGTTGTTCAGGAACGGGAAGGCCACGTCGCGCGCGCCGATCTGCAGCGGCACGACGTAGTTCATCAGGCCGGTGACCAGCGGCATCGCCACGAAGAAGATCATGATCACGCCGTGGGCGGTGAAGATCTGGTCGTAGTGGTGCGGAGGCAGGTAGCCCATGTTGTCGCCGAAGGCGATGGCCTGCTGCAGGCGCATCATCACCGCGTCGGCGAAGCCGCGCAGCAGCATCACGATGCCGAGGATCATGTACATGATCCCGATCTTCTTGTGGTCGATGCTGCAGATCCAGTCGCGCCACAGCGGGCCCCACAGGCGGAAGCGCGTGACCGCGGCGAAGACGGCGAGGCCGCCCAGCATCACGGCGATGAAGGTCCACAGCACGATGGGTTCGTGCGCCATCGGCACGGAGTCCCAGGTGAGCCGTCCCAGGGCCCAGTGGGACGCGGTAATTTGTTCGGAGGACATATCGGGTTTCTTCTGGTGGGGGCCGGCGCCGCCTGCGCGTCAACGGCCCTGCAGGGTCATTGCGGGGTGGTGGCGTTCGCGGTCTCGCGCGTCGTTTCCAGGGAGGCGATCACGCGCGCGGAGTTCTCGGCCGTGCACACGTCCTGGGGCAGGTTCAGGCCGGCGGCCTTGAGGTAGGCCTCGCCGCCGTTGGCATCGATGGCCATCATGTGGTGCATGCACATCTTGCCGTCCTCGACGCAGCGGTTGAGCACCTTCTCGTAGAGCCCGGCTTCCACGGAGGCGAAGCGCTCCACGGGGTTGCGCTCGCTGGGCTTGGCGAGGGCGAGGTAGGTCTTGCTGTCCAGCGCCTTCCCGGAACCCTTGGCATCGGCGACCCACTTGTCGAAGTCGCCGTCGCTCAGGCCGTGGAACTTGAACGTCATGCCGGAGAAGCCCGGGCCGCTGTAGTGCGACGAGAAGCCGTGGTACACGCCCGCCTTGTTGATGATGGCGTTCAGCTCGGTCTGCATGCCGGGCATGGTGTAGATCATGCCGGCCAGGTCGGGAACGTAGAACGCGTTCATCGTGGACGTGGACGTCAGCTTGAAGACGATGGGGCGGTCCACGGGTGCAGCGACCTCGTTCACCGTGGCGATGCCCTGCTCGGGGTAGAAGAAGGCCCACTTCCAGTCCATGGCCACCACCTGGATCTCCAGCGGCTTGACGCTGGCGGGCAGCGCGCGGGCCGCGTCGATGCGGTCCAGGGGGCGGTACGGGTCCAGCTTGTGGGTGCTGATCCAGGTCAGCGCCCCCAGGGCAATGATGATCATCAGCGGCACGGTCCAGATCACCAGTTCCAGCGTGGTGGAGTGGTGCCAGTCGGGGTCGTACTCGGCCTCGGTGTTCGACTGGCGGTACTTCCAGGCGAACAGGAAGGTGAGCAGGATCACCGGGACGATGATGATCAGCATCAGCAGCGTGGCGGTGACGACCAGCTGGCCTTGCTGCGCGGCGACGTCACCCGCTGGATTGAGGACGACGGCCTTGCTGCAGCCGGCGAGGCTTGCAGCCAGGGCGGCCGCGCCGAGCCATGCGGGCCCGCGGAGTTTCATGGTTTTCAGCATGCTTTTGGGGGGCGTAACGAAAAGCGCGTTTAGGGCAAACGCGGATTACAGGACGGGCCAAATGTAATACTTTGGAAGGCTCTGTCGATTGGACATTTTGTCCAAGGTCAAAGTACGGCCCGCCAGCACGGGCTGGCGCGGGTTGCAGACCGACGAGCGCAAAACCATGGTTCGTGTAAGGGTTTGTCCGACCCGTCTTCAGGGAAAAGTCGCCTTGTAGGGGCCACGGCCGGGGTGTAGAACGGAAGCCGTGTTCAGCATGAATCGAGGAGCGTTCATATGAGTGGGCTTGCTGCTTCCCCTTACCCCGCCGGGAATTTCCACCACGAGGAATCCCTGTCCCATGCGGACACCCATGAAGAAGCCACGCCCAGCGAGATCGCGGTCGGCGTGATCATCGGGCGGTCGTCCGAGTATTTCGACTTCTTCGTCTTCGGGATCGCCTGCGTACTGGTGTTCCCGTCGTTCGTCTTTCCCTTCATGACGCGCCTGGACGGCACGCTGATGGCCTTCGCGATCTTCGCGCTGGCCTTCGTCGCGCGTCCCGTCGGCACGGCCATCTCGATGGCGGTGCAGCGGCGCTGGGGGCGCGGCACCAAGCTCACGCTCGCCCTGTTCCTGCTGGGCGCCTCCACCGCGGGCATGGCCTTCCTGCCGAGCTACAACAGCGTGGGCCACATCGCAATCATCGCCCTGGTCGTGCTGCGCCTGGGCCAGGGCCTGGCGCTGGGCGGCACCTGGGACGGACTGCCGTCCCTGCTGGCCATGTCCGCCCCGCCGGAGCGGCGCGGCTGGTTCGCCATGATCGGACAGCTGGGCGCGCCGGTCGGCTTCGCGCTCGCGGCCAGCCTGTTCGCCTATCTCTACAGCAACCTGTCGGTGCAGGAGTTCCTCGACTGGGGCTGGCGCTTCCCGTTCTTCGTCGCCTTCGCGATCAACGTGGTGGCGCTCTTCGCCCGCCTGCGCCTGATCGTCGGGCAGTCCTATACCGAGATGCTGCAGCAGCGCGAACTGGCTCCCGTGGGCGTGCTGGAACTCATGCGCAGCGAAGGCCGCAACGTGTTCCTGGGCGCCTTCGCCGCGCTGGCCAGCTTCGCGCTCTTCCACGTGGTCACGGTCTTCCCGCTGTCCTGGATCTCGATGTATTCCGAGCAGTCGATCACCCACGTGCTGGGGGTGCAGATCGCGGGCGCCTTCTGTGCGGCCATCGCCATCGCCATCTCCGGCCGGCTGGCCGACCGGGTGGGCCGCCGCAACACCCTGGGCGCCATGGCCTGCCTGATCGGGGTGTTCAGCCTGGTCACGCCGTGGCTGCTCAGCAGCGGCACGGTGGGCAACAACATCTTCATCCTGGTGGGCTTCGTGCTGCTGGGCCTGTCGTACGGCCAGGCTTCCGGCACGGTGACGGCCAATTTCTCTCCGCGCTTCCGCTACACGGGCGCCGCGCTCTCCGCCGACCTGGCCTGGCTCGTCGGCGCCGCGTTCGCGCCGCTGGTCGCCCTGGGCCTGTCGGCCAAGTTCGGCCTGGTCGCGGTCAGCGTGTACCTGCTGTCCGGCGTGGTCTGCACGCTGCTGGCGCTGCGCATCAACCGCCTGATCGAGCGCCGCGAATGAACCTTTGAGAGGATCGGCGCGCCGCAGGGCGTGCCGCCACACGGGGAGAAGCGCGAAAGGAAAAGCCCGCGTCATGCGGGCTTTGTCCTTTGGGAGCAGTACAGCGGGCAGTGCCGCAGGCCGGCCGGCAGGGCCGGACGCTGCGGGGGCGCGCGTTACTGCAGGATCTGCGTCAGGTCCAGGGCCGACGTCAGGTCGCCCATCGGCTGGCCGCCGTTCTTGACCAGGGCGGCATCGCGCTGCGCCAGGCCCGGCAGGGTGTCCAGGCCCCAGCGGCGCGTGATGAAGCGCAGGATGGATGCCGTGTCGTACTGCGTGTGGTCCACCACGCCGTGCTTGGCCCAGGGCGAGATGATCAGCGCCGGGATCCGCGTGCCCGGGCCCCAGAGGTCGCCCTTGGGGACGGCCTTGTGGTCCCAGAAGCCGCCGTTCTCGTCGTAGGCCACGACGATCAGCATGTTCTTCCATTGCGGGCTGGCCTGCAGCTGGGCGATCACGCTGGCGATGTGCGCGTCGCCGTCGGCCACGCTGGCATAGCCCGGGTGCTGGTTGAGGTTGCCCTGCGGCTTGTAGAAGGTCACGGCCGGCAGCTTGCCGGCGGCGGCGTCCTGCAGGAACTGCGCGTCGAAATCCTTCAGGTGCTGCGCGCGGTAGGCCGCGGTGGCGGACTGGGTCGGATCGAACTTCGCGTAGTAGTTGAACGGCTGGTGGTGGAACTGGAAGTTCGGCGCGGGCCGGGCGAAGGCGCGGTCCGTGGTGGCCGACGCCAGCGTCGCGTTGTAGCCGCCCGCATACCAGGCCCAGTCGACGTTCTTCCTGTCGAGCAGGTCGGCGATGGTGGTGGCGGTCTGCGGGGGCAGCGTGGTGGCCTTGGCCGGATCCGCGGTCAGGTTGCTCGCGCCGCTGGCCGGGGCGTTGGAGCTGGGCTGGTAGGGCGGCTGCATCGTGTTGATCGCGTAGAACTTGCCGTCGCCGGCGTAGTTCTTCGGGGCGATGTTGCTGCTGTTCACGAACACCGGCGGGCCGGAGATGGCGGACGCGGGCGAGTTGGCCGCCACCGTGAGGCGCGGCAGGAAGTTGCCGGCGGCGTCCTGGTCCACGGCCGAGATCGAGCCCTTGGCGGCGGAGGTGTCGGCATTGGGGTATTCCGGTGCGCAGGCGCACACCAGGTACTGGTGGTTCAGGAAGGAGCCGCCGAAGGCGCCCATGAAGAAGTTGTCGGCCAGCACGTATTTCTGGGCCAGCTTCCACAGCTGCATGTTGCTGCCGTCGTAGTAGCCCATGGTGAGGCCGCCCGAATCGGCCCAGGCGGCGAACTTGTCGTTGCGGCCGCCGTTGATCTGCATCTGGTTCTCGAAGAAGCGGTGGTAGAGATCGCGGGTGATCACGTTCGGCCCGACCTGCACGCCGGTCGTCTGGAAGCCGGACGTGGCGTCGATCTGGAAGGGGCGGTTGTCCTGGCTGGCCGTGCTGCCTTCCGGCACGGTGACGGCCTGGCCTGACGCGGTGACGCCGCCCCAGACCTTGGGCAGCCTGGCGAGCACGGTGCCCGCCGCGTCGCGGTCCACCTGGGGCATATAGCTGCCGGAGGCGGACGGGTTCACGCCGGGGATGCCGTCGGCACCGGGATAGAGCCCGTAGAGGTTGTCGAAGCCGCGGTTTTCCGCGTAGATCACCACGACGTTCTGGATGCGCTGCTGCAGCAGGCTGTCGGTGGAAGAGCCGTCGCTGCCGCCGCAGGCGCACAGCAGGGTGGCCGCGGCGGCGGCCAGGGGGAGGAGGCGAAGAGTGGGTTTCATGGTAGTGCGCTGTTGTGAATGGTTTTATGCGAGGCGCATTGTGGTAACGCGGCTGTGTCCGGGGCATGACAGATGGCCGTCATGAAGCTGACATGGCCGGGGCGCATGCTGGCGCGCCGCGTTTTTCCGGCTTTTCTTCCCGACCCATGACTGCTCCTGTGCGCGTGTTTTTGGCCTCCCGGTTTTTTCTTCGATGGAGCGGCCCTGCCTGCCTGCTGGGCGCTGCGGGCGTGCTGCTCGGCGTGGGGTTGTGGATGGGGCGCGCCGCCGCATCGGGCGTGGCTCCGGCCGATGCCCGGCCCGCGGCGCCGGCCGGCGCCATGCCGCCCGATGCGAACCGGTTGCAGATGGCGGCGCAGCCGGACTTCGCGCGCATGCAGGCCGTGGGGCAGGCCATGTTCTTCGACAAGGGGCTGTCGGCATCGGGCCGCGTGTCCTGCGCGAGCTGCCATGATCCGGCGCACGCGTTCGGGCCGCCCAACGGCCTCGCGGTGCAGCCCGGCGGCGCCGACGGTGCGGCCCTGGGCGTGCGGGCGGCGCCGTCCCTGCGCTACCAGCAGAACGTGCCTCCCTTCACGATGCACCGCTTCGACGACGATTTCGACGAAAGCGTGGACCAGGGCGCATCGGGCGGCCACACCTGGGACGGCCGCGCGGGCACGCTGCACGAGCAGGCGGCGATCCCGCTGCTGGCGCCGCACGAGATGGCCAATGCCGGCCCCGCGGCGGTGGTGGAGCGGCTGCGGCGGGCGCCCTATGCGGCGCAGTTCCGCGAGACCTTCGGCGCCGACGCGCTCGACGACGACGCCCGGGGCTTCCAGTGGGCCACGCTGGCGCTGGAGATGTTCCAGCAGGATCCGGCCCGCTTCTACCCCTACAGCAGCCGGTACGACGACTACCTGCGCGGCAAGGCGGCGCTGTCGGCGCGCGAGATGCGCGGGCTCGCGCTCTTCAACGACGCGAAGAAGGGCAACTGCGCGTCCTGCCACCTGAGCGAGGTCAGCCCCAACAACGGGGCATTCCCCGCCTTCTCGGATTTCGGGCATATCGCGATCGGCGTGCCGCGCAACCGCGCGCTGCCGGCCAACCGGGACCCGTCATTCCACGACCTGGGCACCTGCGCCACGCTGCCGGCCGGGACGGACGCGAAGGAGCGCGCGGCGCTCTGCGGCGCGTTCCGCACGCCCAGCCTGCGCAACGTGGCGGTGCGGCAGGCTTTTTTCCACAACGGGGTCTTCCACAGCCTGGAAGAGGCGGTGCGCTTCTACGCCACGCGCGACACCGACCCGGCACGCTGGTATCCCTATCCGGCGCGCGCACGCGGCGCGCATCCGCGCTACGACGACCTGCCCGCCGAATATGCCGGCAACGTCAACCGGGAAGCGCCGTTCGACCGCCAGCCCGGCGAGGCGCCCCGGCTGACCGAGTCCGAGATCGGCGATGTGGTGGCGTTCCTGCGCACCCTGACCGACCAGGATGCCGTGCCGGCCATGGAGGCGGTGGCGCGGGGCGGACGCCATTCCGCCTTGGCGCGGGCGGGCGCCCGGAGCGCTGCGACAGCCCACTGAGCCGGCCCGGGGCCTGCACCGGCCTGCCCGGAGGCGCTGGTCCGCAGGCCCGTAACCCCGCAGGTTCGCGATCCGCCCGGCCAGGACGGCGCCCGCGGGTCAGTCCTTGGGCCTGAAGCCGATGACCAGCGAGGAGGGTACGCGGCCGTCCACGTCGCGCGGCAGGGTGTCGGTCTTCTCGAGCGCACGGACCACGGCGTCGTCCCAGGACTTGTTGCCGCTGGACTTGGTGACGCGGATGCCCACGATGGTGCCGTCGGGCGAGGCCCGCACTTCCACTAGGGTGTAAAGGTTGTCGGAGATGGCGTCCGGATAGACGATGTTCGGGCGCACCTTGGCCGCGACCTTGCCGCCATAGCTGCCCGACGGGCCGGAACTGCGCTGGGCGTTGCCGGTGGCGGTTTCGCCACCGGTGGCACCCGCCAGGCCCTGCATGCGGCGCAGGTTCTCCTGGCGCAGCGCTTCCAGGCGCTTGGCGTCCGCGGCGTCGGCCTTGCGCTTCTCATCCGCCTTGCGCTTGTCTTCCGCCTGCTTCTTCTGCAACTGCTCCTGCCGTTCCTTCTCGGCCTGCTGCTTTTCGAGCTTCTCCTGCTGCTCGCGGCGATCCTTCTCGCGCTGCTCTTTCTCGCGCTGTTGCTGCAGTTCCTTCTCGCGCTGCGCCTTTTCCTTCTGCTGGCGTTCCTTCTTGTCCTGCTCGGCCTGCTCCTTGCGCTCGCGTTCGCGCCGGTCCTGTTCGGCCTGCAGCTGGCGTTCCTTCTTCTCCTGCTCGAGGCGCTTTTTCTCGCGCTCGATGGCGATGTCGGCTTCCCGCGGATCGGGCGCGGCCTTCGGCGGCGGTGGTGGCGGCGGCGGGGCCGGTGCGGGCGGTGGCGGGGCCGGGGGCGTGGGCTGCGGCGCCGGCTGGGGCGGGGGTGGCGGGGCGACCGCGGCCGGTGCGGCCTGCTGTGGCAGGGCGGACCAGATCTCGGCCTCGATGGCGGGCTGGTCGGCGCTGGTCTTCCAGTTCACGCCCCAGGTCAGGGCGCCGATGAGCGCGGCATGGACCAGGACGGCGAGCGCGATGGCGCGCAGGCGTCCCGGCGGACGCGTGGGGGCGAACTGGTCTCGGTCGTTGTGGGCGTGCATCGCGTTCGGGAGCGGCTCCGGGGATCGGCGGCGGGGGCGGAGAGGTGCCGGGCGTCAGCCGCCCGACTTGACGGTGAGGCCCACGCGCTGCACGCCCGCGCGCTGCAGCGCGTCCATGGCCTTGACCACGGAGTCGTAGGTCACGTTCCGGTCGGCGGTGACCAGCACCGGCGTGCCTTCTTCCTGCGTGGCCTGCCACGCCTTGGCGGCGGCGCCGAGTTCCTTGAGCGTCACGGGGCGCTCGAGGTCGCCCGTCTTGAGCTGCAGGCTGCCGTCCTTCTGGACGATGACCTGGCCGAAGGCCTTGGGCGCCTTGGCGCCCTTGCCGACGGTGGGCACGTCGATCCGGCTGGGGGTGAGCATGGGCGCGGTCACCATGAAGATGATGAGCAGCACCAGCATCACGTCGATGAAGGGGACCATGTTGATCTCGTTCATCGAGCGGCGGCGGCTGCCGCCGCGCGAGGCCATGGTGGGCATGGGAGGCTCCTTCGCGTGCGTGGCGGGTCAGTGGCCCGAGGCGGAGGACGGGGCCGCGCCCAGGTTGCGCTGCAGGATGTTCGAGAATTCCTCGATGAAGGTTTCCTGGTGGATGGCCACGCGGTCGATGTCGCGCGCGAATCGGTTGTAGGCCACCACGGCGGGAATGGCGGCGAACAGGCCGATGGCCGTGGCCACCAGGGCCTCGGCGATGCCGGGCGCCACCGTGGCGAGGGTGACCTGCTCCATGCCCGCGAAGCCGGTGAAGGCGTGCATGATGCCCCAGACGGTGCCGAACAGGCCGACGTAGGGGCTCACCGAGGCGACCGAGCCCAGGAAGGACAGGCTCGATTCCACCACGTCCATCTCGCGCTGGAAGCTCGCGCGCATGGCGCGGCGGGCGCCGTCGAGCAGGGTGCCGGGGTCGGTGATGCGGCGCTCGCGCAGCTTGTGGAATTCGCGCATGCCGCTGGCGAAGATCCGCTCCATGGGGCCGGCGTTCTTGGCGTTCTGCGCGGCGCTGGCGTAGAGGTCGTTCAGGCTGGTGCCCGACCAGAACTCGCGCTCGAACTCGTCGTTGAGCGACCGGACGCGCTTGAGCGCGAACAGCTTGCGGAAGATGGCGGCCCAGCTGGCGATGGACACGCCGATCAGCAGCGCCATGACGAGTTGCACCACCCAGCTGGCGTTGAGCACCAGGTGCAGGATGGACATGTCTTGCGAATTCATGATGATGAGAGTTGTTCCAGAAGGTGGCCGGGAATCCGGGCGGGGCGCAGCGTCGCGGCGTCGACCCACCCGATGCGAACGGTGCCCTCGCACAGGGGCGAAGGCTCCGATTCTGTCACGTGCTCCGATTTCAGGAGCGCTCGCTGGCGTATTGTCAGTGATGCCCTTCCACTTTCCTCGAGCGCGGCCGTAACAATCAGTTCATCGTCCAGCCGCGCGGGGCGCAAATAGCGCACGCGCGCGTCGGTTACGACAAACATGCCTCCCGCGAGTTCCCGCAGCCTTTGCTGCTCCACGCCCAGCGAGCGCAGCCATTCGGTGCGGGCGCGCTCGAAGAAGCGCAGGTAGTTGGCGTAGAAGACGATGCCGCCGGCATCCGTGTCTTCCCAGTAGATGCGCACGGGCCATTCGAAGCTCATGGGGAGTGCCTGGCGCCGCGTGTCAGGCCAGCAGCCGGGACAGCCGCGCCACGGCTTCCTGCAGCTGCGCCATGGAGTTGGCCGTGGAAAAGCGCACGAAGGTTTCCGGCGCATGGCTGCCGAAATCGCGCCCGGGCGTGAGGGCGAGGTGGGCGCGGCGCATGACCTCGTGGGCGAAATCCCAGCTGCCTTCCACGCCCAGGCGCCGGGCGGCGGCGGTGCAGTCGGCCCAGGCATAGAACGCGCCGTCCGGCCGCACGGGCACGGACAGGCCCAGGGATTCGAGCGCGGGAATGAAGTAGTCGCGGCGGGCCTTGAACTCCGCGCGGCGGCGCTCGTATTCGGCGATGCTGTCCGGCTCGAAGCAGGCCAGCGCGGCATGCTGCGCCACGGTGCTCGGGCAGATGAAGAGGTTCTGCGCCAGCCGCTCCACGACCGGGACCATGGCCTCGGGCACGACCATCCAGCCCAGGCGCCAGCCCGTCATGTTGAAGTACTTGCTGAAGCTGTTGATGCTGACGATGTCCTCGCCGATCGCGAGCGCGGTGTGCCCGAAGGCCTCCTCGTAGGAGAGGCCGAGGTAGATCTCGTCGATGAGGGTGAAGCCGTCGCGTGCCTGCACGGCGGCGTGGATGCGGCGCAGTTCATCGGGCGCGATCGACGTGCCCGTGGGGTTGGAGGGCGAGGCCAGCAGCACGCCGCGGGTCTTCGGGCCCCAGTGCGCGGCGACCTTGTCGGCGCTGAGCTGGAAGCGCTCCCCGGCGGTGGAGGGCACGAGCACCGCGCGGCCGTCCGCCGCGCTCACGAAATGGCGGTTGCACGGATAGCTCGGGTCCGGCATGAGCACCTCGTCACCCTGCTCGATGAGTGCCAGGCAGGCGAGCTGCAGGGCGCCGGAGGCGCCCGCCGTGACCACGATGCGGCGCGCGGGCACCGCCACGCCGAAGCGCTCGGCGTACCAGCCGCTGATGCGTTCGCGCAGCGCGTCCAGGCCGAGGGCGTTGGTGTACTGCGTGGCGCCGCTGCGCAGGGCGCGGTCGGCGGCCTCGCGCACCAGCGGCGGGGCGGTGAAGTCGGGCTCTCCGATGTTCAGGAAGATCATCGGCTCCGGGCCGCCGGCCACCTCGCGGGCCAGGGCCTGCGCGGCCTTGGCGATCTCCATCACGTAAAAGGGTTCGATGCGCTCGGCGCGCCGGGAGAACTTCATGGGGAGGGGTGTCCGGAGGGGGGGCAGGGGGGCCGTGCCGCTCCCGGGGGAGACGGGCGGCAGCGGGGGCGGGCGAAAGGGGCGGGGCGCGCGGCCCGGGCTCAGTCCGTGCGGTCCGCCGCGGCGCCGGGCGCGCGGTCGGCGGCGACCTCGGCCGCCCTCAGCGTGGGCGCGAGGCCGTTGAGCACCCCGTTCACGTACTTGTGGCCGTCGGTGCCGCCGAACTCCTTGGCCAGTTCGACGCACTCGTTGATGACCACGCGCCACGGCACGTCCAGGCAATGCTGGAACTCGTACACGCCGATCCACATGGTCGCGTGCTCGATGGGGGAGATTTCTTCCAGCGTGCGGTCGAGCTTCGGCGCGATGAGCGCGTCCAGCGCGTCGGCGTTCTCGATGCAGCCGTGCAGCAGGGCGTCGTAGTGCGCCGCATCGGCCTTGTGGAAGCCGGAGAGGTCGCGCGTGAACACGTCGATCGCCGTGGCCTCGTTGCGGCCCACGATGTGCTGGTAGAGGGCCTGCAGCGCGAAGGCGCGCGAGCGGCTGCGCGCCGACTTGGACGCGGCCTTGCGCGCGCCCGTGGAGGTGGTGCCGGTGCGCGCCTGCCGCGGCGGGCGCTTGGCGCCGCCGGGCGCCGGGGTGGAGGCGGAATCGTCGCTCAAGACAGCTCCTCCAGCAGGTTCGCCATTTCCACGGCGACGCGCGCCGCGTCGCGGCCCTTCTCGGTCTGGCGGGCGACGGCCTGCTCCAGGTTCTCGGTGGTCAGGATGGCATTGGCGATCGGGGTCTGGGTATCGAGCGAGACGCGCGTCACGCCGGCACCGGACTCGTTGGCCACCAGCTCGAAGTGGTAGGTCTCGCCGCGAATGATGCAGCCCAGCGCGATGAGCGCGTCGTATTCGTCCTGCTCGGCCAGGGCCTGCAGCGCCAGGGGCACCTCGAGGGCGCCGGGCACGCGCACGTGGCGGATGTTCTTTTCCTGCACGCCCAGGGCGAGCAGTTCTTCGCGGCATGCGGCCGCCAGGGCCTCGGTGATGCCCTCGTTGAAACGGGCCTGCACGATGCCGATCTGCAGTTTCCTGCCGTCGAGCCTGTCCGCGGTTCCTTTGTCTGCGCCAAACATGGTGTTGCTTATTCCTTGGGGATGTATCCGGTGATCTCGAGGCCGTAGCCGGTCATGCTGGGCAGGCGGCGCTGCTGGCCCATGAGCTGCATGCGCGTGACGCCGCATTCGCGCAGGATCTGCGCGCCCACGCCGTAGGTACGCAGGTCCATGCGGCCGCGCTCCGGCGCATGCGATGCGCGGGCCGTGCCGTCGAACTGGGACAGCAGCTGCTCGGCGCTCTCGCCGCAGTTCAGCAGCACGGCGACGCCGCTGCCGTGCTGTGCGATGTGGCGCAGGCTGGCGTCCAGGTCCCAGGAGTGCATGTCGCGGCCGACCTCCAGCGCGTCCAGCACGGACAGGGGCTCGTGCACGCGCACGGGGACGCTGTCGTGCTCGCCCCAGGTGCCGCGCACCAGCGCGATGTGGACGGACTGGCTGGGGCCGTCGCGGAAGGCATGGGCGATGAATTCGCCGGCCGCCGTCTGCAGCGGGCGGGTGCCCACCTTCTGCACCAGCGTTTCGTTGCGGCTGCGGTATTCGATGAGGTCGGCGATGGTGCCGATCTTCAGGCCGTGTTCGGCGGCGAAAAGCTGCAGGTCGGGCAGGCGGGCCATGGTGCCGTCGTCCTTCATGACCTCGCAGATCACGGCGGACGGGCTGCAGCCGGCCATGGCGGCCAGGTCGCAGCCGGCCTCGGTGTGGCCGGCGCGCATGAGCACGCCGCCATCGACCGCCTGCAGCGGGAAGATGTGGCCGGGCTGCACCAGGTCGGAGGCCTTGGCATCCCGTGCCACGGCGGCCTGCACGGTGCGGGCGCGGTCGGCGGCGGAGATGCCGGTGGTCACGCCCTCGGCGGCCTCGATGGAGGCCGTGAAGGCCGTGCCCATCTTGGTGCCGTTGCGCGCCACCATGGGCGGCAGGCGCAGCAGCTCGCAGCGCTCGCGGGTGAGGGTGAGGCAGATGAGGCCGCGGCCGAAACGCGCCATGAAGTTGATCGCTTCGGGGGTGACGTGGTCGGCAGCCAGGACCAGGTCGCCTTCGTTCTCGCGGTCTTCCTCGTCCACGAGGATGACGATGCGCCCGGCGCGCATCTCCGCCACGATGTCTTCGACGGGCGAGATGGACGCGGGGGGGAGGGGGGTGTTCATGGGGGCGGGCTTTCGGTGGTCCGCGGCGGCCGGACCGCGCCGCCGGGAAAGGGGAGATTTTAGTGCAGGCGGCCTGCCCCCGCGGCGGAGTCCCGGCGCGCGCGTTCCGGGCCTGCCAGCGCACCCTGGCACAGCACGGCCGCCAGCAGCGCCAGGCAGGCGAGCTTGGCGGCGCAGAAGACGGCGGCGGCAGTGCCCCATGGCGCCCCGGCCACGTGCAGCAGCGTGTAGTTCTCCGCCAGGTCCGTGGCCGCCAGCAGGCCCATGAACCAGTGGGCGTGGCGCGGCAGCCATGCGAGCCGGCACCCGCGCGGCACCGCGCGCGCCACGAGGCGGCGCAGGGCCCAGCCCACCGGATAGGGCAGCCACAGGGTGTAGGCCAGCACGAAGGCGCAGTCCCAGGCCAGCGTCTCGCGCAGCGCGGCGGGGCTGCAGGGCGCGCCCGCGGCCGCCTGCCAGGCCGCGGTGAGCTGGGTCAGGGACGGCATGGCGCGCATCCAGCCCGGGGCGCCGTCCAGCGCGCAGGCGCCGCGCCCGGCCAGGGTGGTGGCAGCGAGCAGCAGCGCGACCACCACCGGCAGCACCCATCCCGCGGTGCGCCAGGGCTGGGTGCGGGGCATGTGCTCCGCGGGCACCGCGGCCGCGATGGGCAGGGCGCTGGCGTCGATGGTGTCGTCGGGCTCGCGTTCGCGTGCGTCCAGCCCGGCCCAGACCCAGTACGGGCAGTCGTAGGCCTGGTCGTGCATGGGCGTGTGCGGGTCGCCGGGCTGCAGCTGGCTGCGGTCCAGCCGCAGGCCCTGCGCGAAGGCCTCGTCGGCCATCCAGCGCAGCGTGGTGCGCGACAGGCCGTCCCGGGCATAGGAGCCGCCCACGTCGCTGTGCACGCCGCGGAACCAGCGCTGCGCGAAGCTGCGGTGCATGTGCTCGCGGTCGGAGAAATACGGATCGTCGTAGCGCCGGGGCGTGTAGGGCATGCGCGACTCGTGCAGCGACATCGCATGCCGGACATGGGCGAAGCGCTTGCAGGCGAAGCCGGCCGAGTTGGTGATCTTCAGCCCGCCCAGCAGCCCGATGCCGATGGATTCGACGGTGTCCCAGACGCCCACGAAATGCACCAGGGGCATGCGGCCCAGGGAGAAGTTCTCGATCACGTCGCGCGCGAAGTCCTCGCGATCGCGCGAGCCCGACGGGTTGCGGCGCTGCGGCGGCGCGAAGTAGGTGCGCACCAGGCTCTCCAGCAGGGGCAGGCCTTCCGAATGGACGAGCCCGTACATGTTGACCATGCCGGCCACGGCGCGCGCGGTGAACGCCCCCCGGGAAAAGCCCAGCAGGTAGATGCGGTCCCCGGCCTGGTAGTTGCGGGCGAGGAATTCGTAGGCGCCCGCGATGTTGTGGAACACGCCGCTGCCGAGCGCCAGGCCCGAGAGCCGGTCGCCGGCCTGCCGCAGCCGGGCAGCGACGTTGGCCGGTGGAAACAGGTTGGCGGTGCCGACGCCCGGGTCGTAGTACACGAGCTGCCCGGGGCCGCCGCCCGGCGCGGCAGCGCCCTTGTCCAGCATGCGCAGCAGTTTCACGACGTTGGTGTCCTGCTCGTTGCCCAGGATGTTGCCCGTGCCGTCGAAGAGCAGCACGAGGTTGCGGCCCGGCGCGGCGGCCCAGAGGGCATCGGCTTCGGCGCACTCGCGCAGGATGTCGGCGCGCGTGGGCGCGCCAGCGCCGCGGGCGCCTTGCCGGCGCGCCGCCTCGATGGTGTCGTTCATGGTCCTCTCTCCCTCTTTTATTCCCCGCAGGGTGGGACCATTCTGGCGAAGGTGGGCGCCGCTCCGCAAGGGGGCGGGCGCCTCGGGTCACGTGGGTCGGCCCGTGGACAGGCTCAGACCGCGGAGGTCTCCAGGTGCACGTCGCTGGTGGGGTAGGCCACGCAGGGCAGTACGCAGCCCTCGGCCTTTTCCTCGCGCGAGAGGCCCGGCCACTCGATGGCGTAGCGCACGGTGCCTTCGGAAAGCATGCCGATGCAGGTGCGGCAGGTACCGTTGCGGCAGGAGCTCGGCCAGTCGATGCCGCCCTGTTCCATGGATTGCAGCAGGGTCTGCTCGGGCCAGGCATCGCATTGCGTGCCGTCGTTGCCGACGCGGGCGATGAAGAACGGTGGCGTGGGGGCGGGAGACGTCATGGGAAGGAACCGCCGGGTTGGCGGGGCAGGATGGAATCGGTGGCGGATCGCGGCGCCATGGGGTGGGCAGCTATGGTTTCAGGAGCCCGGCGGGCGGCCTGCCTGCGGGTTTCCCACTGCACATTTTTTGGGCAACGGGAATCAATCCCTTGTGAATCAATCACTTGCAATCGCCATACAGCGCTGCTCCCGTGTTATCCACATTGTTGTCCCATGCGGTGCGGGATAACCGGGCGCAGGCCGGAAGCGGATTGCACAAAATTTGGGCAGCGCGTGGGTTTGCAAGGAAAATCAAGCACTTGCGATCGCCGTACAGCGTCGTTCCCGGGTTATCCACATGATTGTCCAGTGCGGGCAGGGATAACCGCGGAACGCTCAGGCCTCGACCTTCACGCCCTTCCAGAAGGCGAAGCGGCCGCGGATCTGCTCGGCCTCGGGATGCGGGTCGGGGTAGGTCCAGGCGGCATCCGGATTCAGTTCGCCGTTCACCAGCAGCGAACGGTAGGCAGCCTGGCCTTTCCAGGGGCAGGTGGTGCGGTGGTTGCTGAAGGTGAAGTATTCCGCCTTGAGCGCGCTTTCGGGGAAGTAGTGGTTGCCCTCGACGAGGACCGTGTCGTCGCTTTCGGCGACGACCACGCCGTTCCAGGTGGCTTTCATGGGATGTGGATCTCGGTGGAAGTAAGTGGCGCTCCACCATAACCGACTTCGCGGGGGGCGTTCAGAGGGGCGCGGGCAGGGTGTCCGCCGGCCCGCGGACGGGAAGCTCGATGCGGAAGACGGCGCCGCCTTCCACGTTGCGCGCGTGGATGCGGCCATCCAGCGCCTCGACGATCTTGCGGCAGATGGCCAGGCCCAGCCCCGTGCCGCCGGACCGGTTGCGCGTGAAGCTCGACTGGGCGAAGGCGTCGAAGATGCGTTCCAGCTCGGCGGGGGGGATGCCGGGGCCCTGGTCCTGCACTTCGATGCAGATGGTGTCGCCCGCATCCATGCCGGCGCGCAGCTGGATGCACGAACCGTCCGGAGAAAACTTGATGGCGTTGGCCAGCACGTTGCGCACGACCTGCTGGACGCGCCGGGGGTCCGCCCGGGCCACCAGGGGCTGCAGCGGCAGGTCGATCCGCAGATCCTGCCGGCGCGACGCGACCAGGGGGCCGAGTTCGCGCGCCACGGTGCGGATGTGGCCGCGCAGGTCGGTGCGCTCCAGGTGGATGGTGCCGATGTCGCTCTCGATCTTGGCCACGTCGAGCAAATCGTTCACCAGCGCCAGCATGCGCTGGCCGGCGGCGTGGATGTCGGTGAACATCGCGCCCAGGCGTTCGTCCTGGCTGCGCGCCGAGCCCAGCTCCGCGAAGCCGATGATGGCCTGCAGCGGCGTGCGCAGTTCATGGCTCATGTTGGCCACGAACTGGGAACGCGTGCGGGCCGCTTCCTCGGCGGTGTCGTGCGCTTCGCGGGTGGCGCGCTCGGCCTCGCGGAATTCGCTGATGTCCACCAGGATGCTGAGCACGCCCGTGACGTCGCCGTGGTCCCCGTGCACGGCGGCCTTGAGCACGCGCGTGGCGCGCCGCGTGCCGTCGCCGTAGGGCAGGTCGCGCTCCAGCGTAGTGCCGCCGCCGGACGAAAGCGCGGCGTTGTCCTCTTCCTCGCCCGGGTAGAGGGCCCGGCGTTCCCCCACGATGCGCTCCCGCGTGCAGCCCATCGCCTGCTCCCAGGCGCGGTTCACGAGCACGACGCGGTGCGCCAGGTCGGTCAGCAGCATCGGCTGGGGACTGGTCTCCAGCAGCAGGTTCTGGAAGGCCAGCTGCGCGCGCAGGCGCTGGTCGGCCCGCTCGCGCTCGGTCACGTCCACGGCGCTGCCGGCGAAGGCGAGCACCTGGCCGTCTGCGGCGCGCAGCGGCACCGCGGCCACATCGAGCACGCGTTCGTCGCCGTGGGGCGAGCGCACGCGCAGCTGGCGCGTGCGCAGCGCGGCCTGGGAGCCCGGATCCAGCATGGCGGCCACCCGCTCCTGGCCCTCCGGGTCCACCAGATCCTGCAGCCGCCGTCCGATCACCGAGGTCTGCGGCTCCCCCCAGAGCGCGCTCCAGCGGGCATTCACATAGGTGAGCACGCCATTGCGGTCGGTGCGGAAGATCAGTTCCTGCACGCTGCGCAGCAGCAGCGCCAGGTCGCGCTCGCTGCGCGCGATGCGGTCCTGCGCGGCGTCCACCGCGGCCCGGGCCGCCTCGCGGGCGCGGAGGCTGCGCCAGGCGATCCAGGTGAGCGCCAGCGCCAGCGCCACCAGTCCCAGTTCCATGGCCAGGAAGGGGTAGGACTCGCGCAGCCAGCGCATGAAGACCTCGTGCTCGGGCTCTTCCACGATGACCACCAGCGGCTTGCTGCGGGAGGCGCGGTAGGCCACGACGCGTTCGGGGCCCTGCACGCCCGGGCCCATGTAGCTGCCGTGCTCGCTCAGGGGCAGCAGGCGCGTGAACACCGGCAGCGAGGCAATGTCCCGGGCGCCGGGGGCGGGCAGGGGGATGGAGGAGGCGAGCAGGCGCCCGTCGTCCGTGGCGATCACCGCGTCGTAGCTGAGCGATTCGAGTGCCAGGTACTGGAAGTTGGAGAGCGCGTCCGGGTTGACCAGCGCCACCAGCATCATCGGCGCCCCCGTGTTGTCGCGGAATCCGTGCAGCAGCGGCACGAAGGCCAGGCCCGGCGGGGCGGGGGGCGGAGTCATCCCGCGCTGCAGGCTCTCCAGCCCGCGTCCGGGCAGCCGCGGACCGATGTACTGGCCGCCCGCTTCCTGCCATGGCCCCAGGCGCTTGCGGTCGATGTCCATGCCGGTGGCGGCGGAGTCGGTGCTCGCCAGCACCCGACCATGCTCGTTCACCAGCGAAACGCTGCGGATGAAGGGCAGGGCGGTGAGCGCCTGCCGCATGGCCCGGCCGGCCTCGGCGCGGCCCTCGGCACCGCCATGGGTCTCGGTGGCCTGCGCGTGCGCCAGGGTCGCCAGCACCATCTCGGCCGAATCGAACGTGCGCGTCGTCTGGTCTTCCAGCACCCGGGCGAGCAGGCGGGCCTGGCCCTCGCTGGTAGCCAGCGTGCCATGCAGGTCGCCGATGCTCACCACGAGGGCGCTCGCCACCGCCCCTGCCGCGGCGGCGAGGCCGGCGATCAGCACGGGGGTGCCGGCGGGCCACGGCGACAGGTGCCGCGCCAGCGAATGGAGTGCGCGCGGCAGGAACGAATGGCGCATCAGGGCTCCGCCATTCCGCCCAGGCCATGGCGCCCGGTCGCCTCGCGCAGCCGGCCGTCGCGCTTGATGCGCACGACGAATGCGTCCACCGTGGCCAGCCACTCCGCGTCGCCCGGGCGCACCGCGTAGCCCGCCGGAATGGTGAAGGAGGGGTGCGGCGGGGCGACGATCTGCACCCAGTCCGCCCGCAGGGCGAGCTGGCGGGCATAGACGCTGGTGGTCATGAAGGCATCCACCCGGCCCGAGAGCAGTTCGCGCTCGCGGGTGTCGGGCAGCCGCACCGGGACGATGCGCGCATGCTTGAATTGCTGCTCCGCCTGGAGCTGGATGGCGGCTCCGCTCTGCACCGCGACCGCGATGCCGGGGCGGTCGAGGTCGGACCACTGGCGCACCACGGAGCTGCCCTTGGTGGTGACGGCAAGCACGCTGCTTCGCAGGTAGGGCTGGCTGAACTGCAGTTGCTGGAGACGGGGCAGCATGATGCCCAGCGCGAACATGGCGATGTCGCAGCGTTCGTCCACCAGGTCGCCCACGATGCTGTCCATGGACGAATCGACGTAATCCACCTGCACGCCCAGTTCCCGGGCGAAGTGCCGGGACAGGTCGATGTCCATGCCGCTGAGCGCACGCGTTCGGGGGTCGCGGTAGGTCACCCCCTGGTAGCTCGGCCAGATGCAGACCCGCACCGAGCCGCGCGCCTGCACCCGTTCGGCCACGGGGCCGGCGAGCAGGGCCGGGGACGCCGCAGCCAGGGCCGCAACCAGCAGCAGGGCCGCCGCGCGGGTGTGCGGCAGCGGTTGTCGGTCCTGCCGTGGCCGCTGCATCAGCCGCCCGCCGGAACCGCCCGGGCGGCATCGAGGCGCTGCATCGTATCGACGACGCGCGCGGGGCTGAAAGGCTTGGAGATGAACGCGCTGGCGCCTGCTTCCAGGCCCGCAGCCTGGTCGTGCAGGCCATCGAGCGCGCTCAGCATGATCACGTGGGTATGCGAGAGGCCCGGATCGGCCCGGATGCGCCGGCAGACCTCTATCCCGTCCAGCGCGCCGGGCATCATCACGTCCAGCAGGACGAGGTCGGGCCGTTCCGCCCGCGCCACCGCCAGGGCAGCCTCGCCGCTGGCTGCCTCGTGCAGCGCCACGTCCTGATTCTCCAGCGTCATGCGCAGGAGGCGGCGGATCTCCGCATGGTCGTCGACGATGAGTACGGTCTTCATGGGGGGGCGCGGAGTCCCGTTGCAAAGCATGAATCATATTTATTAGATTTGCTCTTTGCAAGCCCGGTGCGTTGCACGCGACACATACTGGATACAACCTGTGTCCCGCATAAAGGCACAATGCCGCCTATGCCGAATTCCGACGACGCTCAGAACGACCACTACACAACCCTCGAAACCGCCAAATTGCTAGGCATGGCGGTGCGCTCCATCCAGCTCATGGTGGACCGGGGCGAGCTGGAGGCCTGGAAGACGCCAGGGGGCCACCGCCGCATTTCGCGCGACTCGGTGGAGCGCTGGCTGCGCTCCCGGGAAGTGGGCCGCGGCAGCGCCCCGGGCGCGACGGCCACGGCACGCAGCACGTCCGCCGGCCGACCCAAGGTGCTGCTCATCGAGGATTCCGTGCACTACCAGAACCTGATCCGGCTGCTGCTGGACCAGCAGTTCCCGGACGTGTCCCTGCACATCGCCAGCGACGGCATCGCCGGCCTGGCCATGTGCGGCAAGCTGGAGCCGGACGTGCTGATCGTGGACATCCTGCTGCCGGGCCTGGACGGCGCGGCGCTCATCACCAGCCTGCGGTCGCACGTGCAGTTCTCCCGCGTGCAGCTCATCGTGGTGACATCGCTCTCCGAGGCCGAGCGCGAGCCCTATGCCTTCGCCCTGCAGGGCCTGCCGGTGATCCACAAGCCCGCCATGGTGGCGCAGTTGCCGGACGCCCTGCGGGCCAGCCTCGCGGCCCGGGGCTGAAGGCCGCGAGGAAAGGCAGCCCGGCCATGGACCAACCTGTCGTGCTGCTGGTGGAGGACGATCCCTCGGTCGCGCGTTTCGTGTCCATGGCGCTGGAGATCCTGCCGGTGGCGGTGGAGGTCTGCCCCTGCGTCGAGTCCGCGCTGGCATGGCTGCGGGGCCACCGTGCCGCGCTGATCATCACCGACCTGATGCTGCCCGGGGAGTCGGGCATGGGCCTGCTGCGCAGCTTGCAGGCCGAGCCCGCCCTGGCAGCCGGGGCGCGCATCGTGGTGCTCAGCGCCGGCCTGGACCATGCCGTCCGGCAGGAGCTGGCCGCGAGCGGTGCATGGCGTGCGCTGGACAAGCCCGTGGCGGTGGCGGCCCTCGAGCAGTGCGTGCGGGAAGCGCTGGCGGATCCGCAGGCGTCTCCCGGCTCTGCCGTGGTCGCGCTGTCCACGCAGCAGGTCCGCGGTGTGCGGGAAGGTGGCGCGCCGGATGCGGAGGACGCGGCCATCCAGGAGTATTTCGGCGGTGACGCCGTCCTCTTCCGTGCGTACCGCGATGCCTGCCTGCTGCAGTTCGACCGTGATGCCGCCGAGGGAGACCGGGCCCTGCAGTCTCTGGATCTCGCGGCGCTGCGCCGGCTCTGCCATAGCCTGGCGAGCGTGCTGCGCACCCTCGGCCGGACCGACGACGGTGCCCTGGCGCGCGAGGTGGAACTGGCCGCCCGGGACGGCCGCATGGAAGCCGCGCAGGCATCCTGGAAGGCCCTGCGCTCCCGCCTGGGCGACTGAACGGGTGGATGGACGGCGGGCGCCGGCGCGTGCCCGGGCGCGTTCCGCATCACACAACCTGTATTTTCCGTCCTGGGGAATACGGAGTAATTCCGAGCAGAAGACGTGATCCAGGTCACGAAATTGATAAAAGCAATTTCCTGTTTTTGCGGGTTGTTTATATCATTTTGTTCATCCCGCGATCATGCACCGGCGGGAGGCAACTACATAAAAGGCTCGACGATGACTGTCCTCTCCCGTTACGGCATTGCCCGGCAACTCTATGCCGTGTCCATTCTCCTGATATGCGCGCTCGGCGCGGCGGCCTGGCTGGCCTGGACGCAGCTGAGCAACGTGGGACAACTCGCTGCGGCGACGGGCGGAACGCGCGTTCCGCAGCTCACGCGCATCGCGAGCACGGAGCTGAGCATCACCCAGATTTCCCTGCAGATCCGGCATGCCATGCTGGTGCGCTCGCCGGAGGCCCTGAAGGAAACGATGGCCGACATAGACACCAAGTACAAGCGCATCGCGGAGAACGACGCAGCCTTCCTGGCAGAGGTGAAGGATCCCCAGGCGCGCGAGGATTTCACCAAGGTCTGGCAGAAGCTGGAGCAGGAGTTCAAGCCCATCGCGGACCGCAATCTCCGCCTGGTGGCGGAGGGACGCAAGGACGAGGCGTTCGAGGTGCTGGTGGGCGAGACGATTCCCACGCGCAACCGCCTGCTGGCCTGGCTGTCCAAGGAGCGCCAGCGCCAGACGGATCTGCTGCACTCGGAGCTGGCGGCCATCCAGAAGGAGGCCTTCAAGACCCGCACCCAGCTGTCGCTGCTGGTGGTGGCGATCGCCGCGGGCCTGCTGGTGTTTTCCTGGTACATCGCCAACCTGCTGCAGCGCCGCGTGGAGCAGTCGCGCGGGGTGGCCGAGCGGGTGCGCGACGGCGACCTGACGGTGCCGGTGGTGGACACGGCCCGCGACGAGTTCAGCCCGCTGCTGGGCGCCCTGGGCGACATGCAGCAGGCGCTGACGCGGGTGGTGTCCACGGTGCGGGAGGGATCCGACAGCGTGGCGATGGCATCTGCCGAAATCGCGCAGGGCAACAACGACCTGTCGGCACGCACGGAGCAGCAGGCCAGCGCGCTGGAGGAAACTGCCGCGTCCATGGACGAACTCGGCGCCACCGTGCGGCAGAACGCCGACAACGCGCAGCAGGCCAGCCAGTTCGCGCAGGCGGCCTCCGAAGTCGCCGCCCGGGGCGGCGAGGTGGTGTCGCAGGTGGTGGACACCATGCGCGGCATCGACCGGAGCAGCAGCAAGATCGCGGAGATCATCGGCGTGATCGACGGCATCGCGTTCCAGACCAACATCCTGGCGCTGAACGCGGCGGTGGAGGCGGCGCGTGCGGGTGAGCAGGGCCGCGGCTTCGCGGTGGTCGCGGGCGAGGTGCGCAGCCTCGCGCAGCGCAGCGCCAGCGCCGCCAAGGAGATCAAGGAACTGATCACGGCCAGCGTGGCCCAGGTGCAGAGCGGCACCGCCCTGGTGGACCGGGCGGGAACGACCATGGCCGAAGTGGTGGACTCCATCCGCCGGGTGACGGATGTGGTGTCGGAGATCAGCATCGCGAGCCGCGAGCAGAGCGCGGGCGTGAGCCAGGTGGGCGAGGCCGTCACCCAGATGGACCAGAGCACGCAGCAGAACGCGGCGCTGGTGGAGCAGAGCGCCGCGGCGGCGAATGCGCTGCGCTCGCAGGCCGACCAGTTGGTGGCGGCCGTGGCGGTGTTCCGGGTGGGCGGTCAGACGGAGGGCGCGGTGCCGCGCCTGCAGCGGGGGACCTTCGCCCGGCTGGGCACCTGAGGCCGGGGCGGCCGGCGGGTTACTGCCCCGGGGCCGTGCCCGCGGAACCCGCGGGTGCCAGGAGCAGGTGGGCCCGGAGGATGCGCCGGATCTCCAGGATGGCGGCGGGCTGCTCCTGCACGCTGTGGCCGGAAGGAACGATGCGCTCGGACACGGCGCCCTCCAGGTGCGCGCTGGCATAGGGCACCACGCCGTCGGTCGATGCCGACAGCGGGCCATCTTCCGATTCGCGGCCCATGATGGAGTGGTAGGGAACGCGCGGTGACACCGGCAGGCGCGCGGCGGCCTGGACGAAAGGATCGGTGTCGCTCAGGTTGTCGATGCTGTTGGGCAGGCGCACCACGCTGCTGCCGCCTTCCGGCGCCTCGGTGTGCGAGAGCCGCCGGGTGACATCCGCGAACCGCTCCATGGTCGCCAGGGGCAGGGTGACCAGGTTGGAGAGCCAGCGCGTGATCCGGTGCCGTGCCACCGGCGTGCCGCGGTGCGGCGCGGCGATGAAGATGGCCCGGCCTACCTGGGGCAGGGCGTGGAAGCGCAGGAGCGGGTCCAGCTCGGGCTGCAGCGCCTGCCGGTCCTCCAGGGACAGGGGATGCTCCGCGAGCAGGGTGTCCCACAGCGCGTCGCCGGAGTCCGACACCAGCAGCCGCGCGAGCACGCCGCCCATGCTGTGGCCCACGAGCACCATGCCGCGCGATGCGGTGGCCGTGCCCGCCGGGTCGAAGTGGGCAATGGTGAGCTCCAGTGCCTCCTCGATCGCCTGGCGGTTCACCCAGAGCGGCAGGTTGGTGGGGTAGTACACCTGCCACACCTGGTAGTTCTGGCGCAGCGTCTCGTCGCCCAGCACCTCGTTGGCCACGTTGATCCATGCCTCCGGGCTGCTCGCGAGGCCGTGCAGCATGACGATGGTGCGCCGCGAGGGATCGTAGGGCTGCATGAGGTGGATGCGCGGTGCCGACAGGCCGTCTTCCATGCCCAGCAGGCTGCGCATGGCCTGCACCGCGAACCCCGAGCGCGCGAGCCACAGGCCGTAACCCGCCGTGAAATTGCCGGCCAGCGGCACCCGGCGCCCCGCGAGCGCGACCTGCGCCGTGTGGTAGGGATCGTAGAGTTCCACCTGCACATCGCGCGTTTCCAGCACCTCGCCGAGCGTGCTTCCGTCGAAGCGCAGCAGGGCCGTGACGGAGGGGTAGGGCATCTCGCGGAAGGGCTGTTCCGCTTCCGAGGCCGTCTGCAGGGCGCTGCGGCGCGGGCCGCCGTGCAGGGGCGCGTCGCCCGCCGGCTGCGTGGCGGTGACCAGCTCGGCGCCGAAGCCGTCGCGGCGGTAGGTGTTGCGCAGGCCCGAGAACCGCAGCGTGGAAGCGGCGATCAGTTCGCTGGGGCCGGGGGCCCCGCTGGGCAGGCGCAGATCGGAGGTCTCGCTGCGTATCCGCCAGCTGCCCCACTGCAGGCGCCTGCCGGGCGCCAGGTCGCCGCCCTCGGCCGCGACCGTACGGCGGTAGCGCGGGAACATGCCCGCCAGGGCCTGCTGGGTGGCGAAGTTGTAGTAGTCGCGCACCTGGGTCTGGCGGTCCTCGAAGGCGCGCGCCTCCGGGCCGCGCGGCGTGAAGAAGAGGTAGGCCCAGGCGTGGCGGGCGGCTTCCAGCCAGGCGTCCAGCTGCTGGTCCTCGCTGGCGGGGGCAGGGGCGTCGGCACCGGGGCCGGCGGCCCTGCGGTCGCCGCTGGCCCGCAGGGCGGCGAGCAGCCAGAGTTCCGCCAGGGCGGACAGGCGCTGTTCCTCGTCGACGCCGGTCGAGGCGGCGAGCATCTGCCGGCAGGCGGGCATGTCCTGGTCGCAGGCATCGCCGTCGGTGCCGAGCACGCGCAGCACCTCCTGAGCGGCCTCGCTCAACTGCCCGGTGGTGAGCACGTCGCCGCGGCGCTGCGCGAGGTAGTCGCGTGGCGATACGGCCGAGACGGTGACGCCCGCGCATCCCGCCAGCAGCGAGGCCAGGCAGAGCAGCATGCTCCATAACGCCAGTCGCCGCATTGCGGACGATCCGCTGCCAGGGCCTGCGGAGAAGGAGGGCGAGTGGAGGGAAGACGGCAGGCAGGAAGTCACTTGCGGGACATGTCCGGTGCTGGAAGGGAGGGGCTTTGCGGCCCGGCCGTGCGCATGCTACACGCGGCGGATGCCCTCGGGGCGGCTGGGGGCGCACCGCTGCAGTAACCTCGGCGGCATATGAGGCTTTATCCGAGTCACCGCCTGCGGGCGGCCGTGCGCGTGGCACTGAGCCACTATGTGGCCAACGGGGTTTCCGTGGCGCTGGGCCTGCTGCTCATCTCCGTTGCCGTGCATGTCTGGCTGGGGGCCGCTGCGGCGGCGGCCGCGTCGGTGGGCGTGATCGTCTGCTCGCCGCCGGACCTGCCCGGGCCGCGCCGCGGCAAGCTCTGGCAGATGCTGCCCGCGCCGCTGCTGGGCATCCCGCTGTTTTTCGCGGTGCAGTGGCTGCATGGCGATCCGCTGCACCTGGGGCTGCTGCTGGTGCCCGGCACCTTCCTGGCCTTCCTCGCCATGGCCTGGGGCCGGCGCGGCATCCCGATCGCCGTGGCGGTGATGTTCTCCATGGTATTTTCGATGGCCGCTGCCCCGCGCGTGCCGCCGGGCGGAGACCCGCTGCCCGCCGCACTGGCGATCACCGCGCATTTCGCGCTGGGCGCGGGGCTGTACGTGCTCTATGCGGTGGTGGCGAACCGGCTGCTCAATGCGCGCTACCGGGTGCAGATCGTGGCCGACACGCTCTATTCGCTGGCGGCGCTCATGCGCGTGCAGGCGCGGTTGTTCGACAGCGCGCCATCCGGAACCACCGCGCCCGGCGCCACCGCGGCCGCGCAGGGCCCGGAGGACGAAGCCGCGCCGCATGACGGCACGGCGGAGGCACCCCATGCCCTGACCCGCCTGCTGCTGCGCCGGCAGGCAGCCCTGGCGGAGCAACTGCAGGGCGCGCGCAACATCGTGCTGGAGGCGCCTTCCACGCCGGCCCGGCAGCGGCTGGCAGCCATGCTGGTGCAGGTGCTGGAGACGCGGGACCACCTGCTGGCGTGCGAACTGGACGTGGAGGCGCTCAAGGCGCACCCGGGCCACGTGCCGGTGCTGCGTGCGCTGCGCGGTGTGCTGCTCGACACGGCCGCGGAGTTCGCCCGGCTCGCGGACGCGCTGCTGCGCGGAAGTCGGCCCGCGCCCTTCGCCGATGCGCGGCCCGCACTGGCGGAGCTGCGCTGGAGCGATCCATTGCCGCCCGCCGCGATCTCGGGCCCGTCGCCCCACGCGTTGGCGCGTGGGCTGGCGGACCGGGTCGGGCACATCAACGACGAGGCCCTGCGGATGAACGCGCTCGCGCGCGGCGAGGCCCCTCCGGACCTGGCCGTGGTGCGCGCCAGCTGGCAGATGTTCGTCAGCCCCACGGCCTGGTCCTGGGCGCCGCTGGCCACGCTCTGGCGCTGGGATGCGCCGCCGCTGCGCCATGCGGTGCGCGCCGCGCTGGCCATCGCCGCGGGCTTCCTGGTGGCGCAGGCGCTGCCCTGGGGCACGCACGCGTACTGGATCCTGCTCACCATCGTGGTGGTGCTGCGCGGCAGCCTCGCGCAGACGCTGGAGCGCCGCAACAGCCGCGTGGCGGGCACGCTGCTGGGCTGCGTGCTGGCGGCGGCCCTGCTGGCGGCGCACCTGTCCTCGTGGCAGCTGGTGCTGTGCCTGACGGTGGCGCAGGCCGTGGCCCATGCCTTCGCGGTACGGCGCTACCTGGTCACCGCGGTGGCGGCCACGGTGCTGGGCCTGGTGCAGTCGCACATGCTGCACGGCGGGACGATCAGCCCGGCCTTCGACCTGCTCGAGCGCCTGGCCGACACGCTGATCGGCACCGGCATCGCCTGGGCGTTCTCGTATGTGCTGCCCTCCTGGGAGCGCTCGCAGATTCCGGCGCTGGTGCAGCGCACGCTGGGGGCGCAGGCGCGGCACGCGCGCGAGGCGCTGGCGCTGGGCCAGCTGCACGCGGTGGACAATGCACCCGAACTGGCCTGGCGGCTGGCGCGGCGCGAAGCCTACGACAGCCTGTCGGCCCTCGTGCAGGCCACCGAGCGGGCCATGGCCGAGCCCCGGGCCGTGCAGCCGCCCGTGGTGGCGCTGGAGCATTTGCAGGCGCGCTGCTACCAGTTGCTGGCGCAGCTCACCGCGATCAAGACCATGCTGCTGCTGCGGCGCGGGCGCCTGGATGGCGCGGCACTGCAGGAGTCCCTCGCGCAGACGGCCGAGGCGATCTCCCGCCGGCTGGAAGGGGGCGAGGACGCCGCGGCCACGGTGGATGCCGCGTGGCCGTCGCTCCCGGGCGAAGCGCAGACCTGGCCCGATCCGCACGACGGCGATCTCGGCCCCTGGATGGTGCGCCGCCTGGCGCTGGCCACCGAGCGGGCCGGGCAGGTGCGCGCCGCGGCGCGCGAGGCCGTGGCGACCGGCGGATCCTAGCGGCGGCGCGGGAGGTGGCCGTCCGTGGCGGACATCACCATTCCGCGAGGCTGCCGTCCCGGTGGCGCCACACGGGGTTGCGCCAGCGGTGGCCCTGCCGGGCGCGCTCGCGCACGTAGTCTTCGTTCACCTCGATGCCCAGGCCCGGGCCCCGCGGGATGGCCACCATGCCGTCCTGGTAGGCGAAGACCTGCGGGTTGGACACGTAGTCCATCAGGTCGTTGTCCTGGTTGTAGTGGATGCCCAGGCTCTGCTCCTGGATGAAGGCGTTGTAGCAGACCGCATCGATCTGCAGGTTGGCCGCCAGCGCGATGGGCCCCAGCGGGCAGTGCAGGGCCACGGCCACATCGTAGGCCTCGGCCATGGACGCGATCTTGCGTGTTTCGGTGATGCCGCCGGCGTGGGACGGGTCGGGCTGGACGATGTCCGCATAGCCCTCCTGCAGCACGCGCTTGAAGTCCCAGCGCGAGTACAGCCGCTCGCCCAGGGCGATGGGCGTGGAAGAGATGCGCGCGATCTCCTTGAGCGCCTCGTCGTGCTCGCTGAGCACGGGCTCCTCGATGAACATCAGCCGGTAGGGCTCCAGTTCCTTGATGAGCACCTTGGCCATGGGCCGGTGGACGCGCCCGTGGAAATCCACGCCGATGCCCACGTGCGGGCCCACGGCCTCGCGCACGGCGGCCACGTTCTGCAGGCAGCGCTCCACCTTGTCGAAGGTGTCCACGAACTGCATTTCTTCCGTCCCGTTCATCTTCACCGCGGTGAAGCCCCGGCCCACCGCGTCGCGGGCCTGGCGCGCGGTCTCGGCCGGCCGGTCGCCGCCGATCCAGCTGTAGACGCGGATTTTGTCGCGCACGTTGCCGCCCAGCAGGTCGGACACCGGCACGCCCAGGGCCTTGCCCTTGATGTCCCAAAGGGCCTGGTCGATGCCGGCCAGCGCGCTCATGTGGATGCCGCCGCCGCGGTAGAAGCCGCCGCGGTAGAGCACCGTCCAGTGGTCCTCGATGTTGCGCGGGTCCTTGCCGACGAGGTAGTCGGCCAGTTCTTCCACGGCGGCGGCCACGGTCTGGGCGCGGCCTTCGAGGACGGGCTCGCCCCAGCCGTCGATGCCTTCGTCGGTTTCGATCTTCAGGAAGCACCAGCGTGGCGGCACCAGGAACGTGGTCAATCGGGTGATCTTCATGGCAGGGGAAGTTTCAGGAAACGGTGGCTGCGGTGGGCGAGGAACGGGTGGTCGCTGCGGTGGCCGGTGCCGGGCCCTGTCCGCACGTGCGGGCCATGCCATAGGCGTCGTGCCAGGCCTGGATGAAGGCGACGGCCTTGCGGGCCACGTCGGCCGCGCTGTTGCCGGGGCGGTAGAGGGCCGAGCCCAGGCCGAAGCCGCTGGCGCCTGCCGCCGCATAGGGGGCGATGCTTTCCGGCGCGATGCCGCCGACGGGCGCCAGCGCCACGCTGGGCGGGATCACCGCGCGCCAGGCCTTGAGCACGGCGGGAGGAAGCGCTTCCGCCGGGAAGAGCTTGAGCAGGTTGGCACCGGCGGCCAGCGCCGCATAGGCCTCGGTCAGCGTCGCCACGCCGGGCGCGCAGGCCAGGCCGGCCGCGCGCGCGGCGCGGATCACGGCAGCGTCGCTGTGGGGCATGACGATGATCTGCCCGCCGGCCTCGGCCACATCGGCGCAGTCGTGCGTGGAAAGCACCGTCCCCGCACCGACCACGCAGTCGGTGGGCAATGCATCGCGCAGCGCGCGGATGCTGGCCAGCGGCTCGGGCGAGTTGAGCGGCACTTCGATGATGCGGAAACCCGCGTCGTACAGGGCCCGGCCGATCGGCACGGACTCGTGGGGCTGGATGCCGCGCAGGATGGCGATGAGGCCGCAGCGCTGCAGGGCATGGAACAGGGTGTGGTCGATGGTGGTCATGCTGCAAGGCTCTCCGCGGATGAGGGTTGGGGCGCTCCCCCGGCCGGCAGGCCGGCGGCCCGGGCGATCTGCCAGAGCCCGGTGGTCGTGGCCTGGGCGGCGATGGCGGGCTCGGCGAAGCCCTGCAGCCGCAGGGCCAGCGCGTAGCGGCGGCACAGGTCCGGCTCGCCGCAGAGCAGCGGCTGGACGGGCGCAGCGGCGCTGCCCGGCGGATGCACGCGGGCGAGGGCGGCGACCTCGTGGCCGATGAGCAGGCCCGAGAGGTAGTCGGCCTGGGCGCTGGCGGGCAGCGCGCCCGTGAGCCCCAGGGTCCGGGTGCTGAAGATGTGCGAGAGCAGGCCCAGGCCGGCGTCGCTGCCGCCTGCCACTTTCAGCCCGCGCACGAAGGCGGCGTCATGGGGCGCGTCGCCGTCCTGCGCGCCCGCGGGGGCCATGGTCCGGCCCAGGATGGTGTGGCCGCGCAGCGCGGCGAACACCTCTCCCGTCATGAAGGTGTGGAAGCCCTCGATGCCGCCGCGCCACGCCACCACCCACTTGCTGTGGGAGCCTGGCAGGCCGACCAGCCAGGGGCCGGCGTCTTCGGCGGGCCGCAGGGCCAGCACGCCCAGCACCTGGGTTTCCTCGCCGCGCATCACGTTGGGCAGGTCGCCGGGCTGCAGCAGGCCGGGCACGATGTGCAGGGGCTGGCCGCCGGGGCGGTCCACCCGGGTCAATCCTTGCGCCAGCGCGTCGAGCGAGGTGGGCGTGTGCAGGTAGCGCGCCTCGCGCCAGCCCTGGGCGCTGCCCACCATGCCGCAGGCCAGCAGCGGAAGGTGCGGTGCGGCAGCCAGCCAGTCGCCGCAGGCGTCCTGCAGGGCGCGCTCGAAGGCAGCGTCCGCGCCGGCGTCCTCATCCGCGGGTGCGGGCGGCAGGTGCATGATGCCCCAGGGCCGGTGGCGCAGCTCCAGCACGCGGCCCCCGTCGCCCAGGCGGTAGGCACGCAGGGAAGTGGTGCCCCAGTCGAGGGCGACGAGGCGGGTGGCCTGGAGGTCGGCGGCGTGGTCGTTCATGGCGGCAGCCGGCTCAGCGGGCCCAGCGCAGCACCAGCGGGTCGAGCCGGCGCGCGATGTCGATCAGGCCGCGGCGCACCTCGGGGTGCATGGGCGGGAACGGGTGGCGGCCGGCCTCGCAGGCGATCACCCCGCCTTCCTGCATCAGCGCCTTGGCGGTGAGGATGCCGCCCTGGCGGTTCTCGTGGTTGATGAGCGGCAGCCAGCGCTGGTAGAGCGCGAAGGCCTGGTCCCTGTCGCCCTGGCGGTGGGCCTCGATGATGGGGCGGATGCCATCCGGGAAGGCGCCGCCCGTCATCGCGCCCGTGGCGCCCGCGTCCAGGTCGGCCAGCAGGGTGATGGCTTCCTCGCCGTCCCACGGGCCTTCGATGGCGTCGCCGCCCAGGCGGATCAGTTCGCGCAGCTTGCTGGCGGCACCGGGGGTCTCGATCTTGAAGTAGGCCAGGTGCTCGATCTCCTGCGCCATGCGGGCGAGGAAGGGGGCGGACAGCACCGTGCCGCTGGCGGGCGCGTCCTGCACCATGATGGGAATGTCGATGGCGTCGGACACGCGGGCATAGAACTCGTGGATCTGCGCCTCGGGCACGCGGAAGGTGGCGCCGTGGTAGGGCGGCATCACCATCACCATGGCCGCGCCCATGTCCTGCGCTGCGCGGCTGCGCTCGGCGCACACGCGGGTGCCGTAGTGCGTGGTGGTGACGATCACCGGCACCCGGCCCGCGACATGCTCCAGCGACGTGCGGGTGAGGATCTCCCGCTCGGCGTCCGACAGCGAGAACTGCTCGGAGAAGTTGGCCAGGATGCACAGGCCATCGACCCCTGCGTCGATCATGAAATCCAGGCAGCGCTTCTGGCTCTCCAGATCGAGGCGGCCGTCCTCGTGGAACGTGGTCGGAACGACTGGGAAGATGCCGCGGTAGCGTGGATTTTGGGCAGAGTGTGGTGCTGGCATAGAGGTCACGAATTCAAGAGTTGTTCAGGTCCGCCGAGCGCTTCGCTTGGCGCGCGGCCAACACGGCTGGCGCGGCCCCAGGCCAGTGCAGCCGAGCAAGGTCCGCCCCGCAGCGAGGGCTGCGTCCCCCTGCCCGCATTGCGCAGCAATG